>CAZPSB010000053.1:4798-11825 GCA_964589025.1 uncultured Jannaschia sp.
ACAGGCTGCGATCTTTTGGCAACCGGGCAAGCGACGCCTTTAATTCCGGCCAAGCCCGCACTGCCGCCTTGCGCATCGGAACGCGCCCCGTAGGGGGTGGGTCATCACGCATCCACAAGAAAAACGGGATCATGAACACCACATACCATAGCGCCGTTAACGGCCCGACCGCACGCGTGCCTTCGCGCAGGCCGGGATCAAGGCCGAAAATCGGTTCTCGGCCCAGCAAGGTTAGCCCCGTTTGTCCGCTTTCGGCAAAGAAAAACAAGGTGATCACCAACAAGATCAACCCACCCAAATACCCCAAGGCCCAACCCGTGCCCGATATTCGGCCCATATCTTGGCGCGATCCGAGTGATGGCATCATGGCATTTGTGAAAATCGTGGCAAATTCCATCCCGATCAGGCCAATCGCAAATAAAACCAGTGTCAGCCACAAATTGAATTGATCCGGCGCAGCCCACCAAAGCCCCCCTGCCCCGATCACATACATGGCCGAAAACAGCCATACAAATGGCATACGCCGCCCGGATTGATCCGCAATTGCGCCCAAAAACGGCGCGCTGAATGCGATAATCAAACCCGCAGCCCCCACACCATACCCCCAAACGGCCTGTGCGCGGGCGCCATCGCTCAAAAGATCAACGATATAAGGGGCAAAAACAAAGGTTAGCAATAATGTATTATAGGGTTGGCTTGCCCAATCAAAGGCCCACCACCCCCAGATACGACGCCGGGCGGTTTTGGGATCTAGGGCATTTATATGTGGTGATTCATCTGTCATACGCATACCATTGCCGCAGTATTAACCCAACGCAATGCATTTCATGCCTTCGGTATCAAATCGGCAAAGATAGGTTGCCGCAGCCGCATAGGTTGATTATGTCACAATCCTATGCAAACCGCAGAAAGGGGTGCCATGTATTCTGTGTTTCAGATTTTAATGATGTTGATTGACGTCGCGTTTTTCATCGTTTTGGCGCATATCATCATGAGCTGGCTTATCACTTTTGGTGTTTTAAACACGCATCAACCCATTGTGATGCAAATATGGGATGGGTTGAACCGCCTATTGGCCCCGGTCTACGACCCCATCCGCCGTTTATTGCCGCAGATGGGGGGGCTTGACTTGGCGCCTTTGATTTTCATCTTGGGGCTTTACAGTCTGGAAATCGTACTGCGCAACAATGTAAATTGGTTTTTGTAATCCCTATTGCGCATATTCATTGTGCATATTCGGCAAAAGGGGCGGCATCCCCCCATAAGGCCAAAACGCGGTCATCGCGGCCACATGCATCACGATATAACCGGTAAGCCACGCTTTTGCGGCGGGGGCCAAACCGTGTTATGATGATATCATCACTTTGGTAATAATCCTGATGATAGGCTTCGGCGGGATAAAAGGGCATCGCATCGCGAATGGGTGTTACGATATTTTGGCCCAAATCATCGGCGGCCTGCGCAATGGCGCGGCGGGCGATGGCGCGTTCTTGGGCATTTGCGGTGAAAATCGCGGTTGTATACCCATAACCACGATCACAAAATTGACCGCCCTCATCGGTGGGGTCCACAGATCGCAAAAACATATGCAGCAAACTGGCATAGCTAAGCCTTGCGGCATCATAGGTGATTTCTACCACCTCAAGATGGCCAGTGCCACCTTGCACGACTTGACGATAGGTGGGGTTGGCAACGGTGCCGCCGGAAAACCCCGACACGACCTCGATCACGCCTTCAACGCGTTCGAAATCGGCCTCAACACACCAAAAACATCCACCCGCCACAATCGCGGTTCTGATGTCTTGGGCCTGCGCGGATGGCGCCAGCAAACACAATACCGCAATCATACAGGCCATGTGCCGATTCAAAAAATAATGCAATCGCATTCTTATATCCTTTATTTGCTTGATCTAATTGCGCAAGCCCTTGGCCAAAAGACAAGGCACCGCATCAACGCGTCACGCAAACTTGATCGCGCGCGATGTCATATGCATGACATGGTTACAGGCCATAGTGCATGGTGAATATATGGGAATGTGGGCTCTTTTCTTTGCGGGCCAATATGGTGTAAAGATCAAAAATGAACACACAAATAAACAAAATACATATCGAAACGCCAACCGGCATGGGCCATGTGGGGTTTGACGATGCGCGCGCCGCTGTGGCGCATTTGCAAATGCTGTATACACAGGCCACCGCATTTTTGCGGGGCAAATTTATGGACGTCTTGTCAAACGGTGCCCCCACTCAAACCAAATATCGCGCCTATTACCCCGAAATTCGGATCACAACGACAACATTTGATCACATTGATAGCCGCCTTGCCTTTGGCCATGTGGCCCAGCCCGGCACCTATAGTACAACAATCACCCGGCCTGATTTGTTTCAGGAATATCTGGCCGCGCAGATTGGTTTGTTGATCGAAAATCACAAGGTTCAGGTCTTTGTTGGCCCGTCATCCACGCCGATTCCAGTGCATTTTGCCGTGTTGAATGACAGTGATATCCAAATCCCCCAAGATGGCGCATTCACATTTGCGCTGCGCGATGTGTTTGATGTGCCCGATCTGGAAACCACACATGACGATATCGCCAATGGCATGGGCTTCACCTATGAGGATGGGTCGGCCCCTTTGGCGCCCTTTACCGCACAAAGGGTGGATTATTCGCTGGCGCGGCTGGCGCATTATACGGCCACCGCACCGGATCATTTCCAAAACCATATTCTGTTTACCAATTACCAATTTTATGTCGATGAATTTATCGGTTTTGCACGGCAGGCCTTGGCCGATCCATCCAGTGGCTATAGCGCACTTGTGGGGCCGGGCAATGATGTGATTATGGATGCCGCCACGCCACTTGATACGCCCGCCAAGCTGCCACAAATGCCCAGTTACCACCTGAAACGTGATCGCGGTGCGGGGATTACATTGGTCAATATCGGGGTTGGCCCATCCAATGCCAAAACCGCAACCGACCATATTGCCGTTTTAAGGCCGCATGCATGGTTGATGGTTGGCCATTGTGCGGGCCTGCGCAATACGCAAAACTTGGGCGATTATGTGTTGGCCCATGCCTATTTGCGCGAAGACAAAGTGTTGGATGATGATCTGCCCGCCTGGGTGCCCATCCCCGCGCTGGCCGAAATACAAATCGCCCTAGAAGAGGCCGTGGCCGATATCAGCGATGTATCCGGGTTTGAACTAAAACGCATCATGCGCACCGGCACGGTGGCCACCGTTGACAACCGAAACTGGGAATTGCGCGATCAATCCGGGCCTGTGCAACGCCTAAGCCAAAGCCGCGCTATCGCCCTAGATATGGAAAGCGCCACAATCGCGGCCAATGGGTTTCGGTTTAGGGTGCCCTATGGCACATTATTATGCGTGTCAGATAAACCGCTGCATGGTGAATTGAAACTGCCCGGCATGGCGTCTGATTTCTACAAAACACAGGTCGCCCGGCATTTATTGATCGGGATTCGCGCGATGGAAAAGCTAAGCCATATGCCATTGGAACGCTTGCATAGCCGGAAATTGCGTTCATTTCAGGAAACCGCGTTTCTTTAGGCGATAAATCCTTTGAAAAAGGGCATATTTTTTCCTTTAGAGGCGTTCAAATTATTGTATATCCTTAAAGGAATCTGTTACTTTATTTCAGATGGGCAGATGCCCTAAACAAGCAGGAGAACAAAGCGCATGACGCAAACAGCAATGACAAAGACCCAGTTGATCGCCGCCCTTTCAGAAGAAATGGGAACAGACAAAAAATCAGCTGGTGCCGCACTTGACGCTATCACCGCCGTGATCACCAAAGAAGTCGTCGCAGGCCATGCCGTGACCCTGCCCGGTATCGGCAAAGTCTTTAGCAAAGACCGCCCCGCGCGCATGGTGCGCAACCCCGCCACAGGCGCGATGACAGAAAAAGAAGCCGACAAGCAGGTGAAAATCACCATTGCAAAAGCCTTGAAAGACGCGGTAAACGCCTGATTTAAATACATATTTCAAAAGCCCCCTTTGCGAAACCATATCGCAAAGGGGGCTTTTTTATGGCCAGATATGTGGTTCAAAAACGCGCATCACCAAATTTATGCGACATGCCTATCGGCCTTATTGCGCCGCCTTATTGCGCGGCGGGTTGGGTTTCATTTTCGGTCGATTCGGTCGCTGGAGCAGTGCCATCATCCTGCGGCGCGGATTGGGGCGGGGGTGTTTCAACGCGTGTGGGCACAACATTGACTGCGGTTCCTTCGACGATGTTTCCGCCTTCCCATTGGGCCTGTATGACCTGACCGCTGGCATAGCGCATAACGCCCAGCCCTTCGCGGCGCCCATTGGCAAAACCGCCCTCATATACATCACCATTTGAATAGGTTGCGGTGCCTTGGCCATTGATTTGGCCATCGCTCCACGCGCCGGAATATGAAAATTGATCGTTCAAGACAAATTCACCCATGCCTTCGCGCAGGCCTGCCACAAAACTGCCGCTATAAACGGATCCATCGGCATAGGTTGCCACACCTTGCCCATGGCGCAGCCCATCGGCCCATTCGCCTTCATATGTGTCGCCTTCGGGGCGGGTCATGCGCCCGACACCATGTTGCCGCCCGTTTTGAAATTCGCCGCTGTAAACCGTGCCATCGGGATAGCGTACAACGCCTTGGCCTTCGATCACACCATCGGCCCAGTCGCCTTCATAGATTGACCCGCTTGGATATGTCATCGTTCCAACACCATGGGGCAGGTTTTCGCGAAACGCACCAACATAGATTGACCCATCGGCATAACTGGCCTGGCCTTCACCTTGGATCATTCCATCGGCCCAGTCGCCCTCATAGATAAATCCATCTGCGCCCACAAACCGCCCGCGGCCATCGCGCATATCATTGGCAAATTCGCCCCGGTAGATATCGCCATTGGCATATTGAATCACGCCTTGGCCTTGCAACACGCCATCAACCAGCGTGCCATCATACACATCGCCATTGCTTTGGGTTAGAACACCACGACCATTGATTTGCCCCCCGGCCCAGGCGCCTTCGTAAATTAACCCCTCAGGCGTGACCAACCGGCCCGTGCCTTCGCGCAGGCCATTGGCAATTTGGCCTGTGTAAACAGACCCATCCGCATAGGTGATTTCGGCCACGCCCTGTTCGACACCGTTTTGCCATTGGCCGTCATATTGATACCCGTTTGGCCCTGTTAAAACACCCTGACCATGGCGCACGCCATTTTGGAATTCACCTTGATAAGAAAACCCATCAGGGTATGTCACCAATCCGCGCCCCTGAATTTGGCCATCCGCCCAGCCGCCCTCATAGACAGACCCATCGGGGAAAATGATCTGGCCCTGCCCATGCGGGCGGCTTTGCATAAAATCCCCGGTATAGCGTGACCCATCGGGAAAGGTCGCACGGCCTTCGCCCTGAATTTCGCCATTCACCCATGTGCCGGTATATTCATATCCGTTTGGCAATCGAAACGTGCCCTGACCATGGCGCAGGCCATCGCGAAATTCACCCTCATAGATGCCGCCATTATCATATTGTTGTTGGTCAAGGCGCAAATCGGTTTGCGCCATGGCCACACTGCCAACCGATGCCAAGGTGGCAACAAAAATCAATGTGATGGGGCGCACGGCGTGAACCTTTCGTTTTTGGTCTTGCTTAGCCTAAGCTAGGCTACCAAACGCGTCGGTGCAATGTCTTTTCAGGGCCTTGGCTTGTGCGTGTGATCTGCTACATCACAGATACAATCGCTTATCCCCGCAGCAGGAGGCCCCGATGACCCGCCAATTTCGCCTAAGCCTGGCCCAAGCCAACCCAACCGTTGGGGATTTGACAGCCAATGCCACCTTGGCAAAAGACATCTGGCATCGCGCCAAGGCCGAAAAGGCCAATATGATCGCCTTTCCAGAAATGTTTTTAACCGGTTATCAATTGCAGGATTTGGTGCAAAAACCCGCCTTTATTGCCGATTTCCACCGTGTTTTGGCCGATTTGGCCGAAACCTGCGCCGATGGCCCGGCCATTGGCATTGGCGGGCCGCTAAGCAATGGGGGCAAACCCTATAATGCCTATTTCATTTTGTCCGAGGGCAAAATTCAAGCCCAAGTTCTAAAACACCATCTGCCCAATGATTCTGTGTTTGATGAAATCCGATATTATAGTGCGGGCAATCCCGCCGGGCCGGTGCGGGTGGGGCCGGTGCGCATTGGCATTGCCATTTGCGAAGACGCATGGCACCCGGATGTGTGCGAAACATTGGCCGAAACCGGCGCGCAGATTTTGCTGGTTCCCAATGGATCCCCCTATCATCGGGGCAAGATGGATGAACGCCAATCGCATATGGTCGCGCGGGTTGTGGAAACCGGCCTGCCTTTGGTTTATCTAAACCTTGTGGGTGGCCAAGATGACCAGATTTTTGACGGGGCCAGCTTTGTTTTGAACCCCGGCGGGCACTTGACCCATCAGGCACCGGCCTTTGAGCCTACCCTGATGCATGTGGATTTTCACGAAACCCCCGATGGGTGGCGCGCCATTGAGGGCGCCAAAGCCCCCCTGCCCGATGAATGGGCCGCAGATTACCGCGCGATGGTCGAAACTTTGCGCGATTATTTGGAAAAAACCGGGTTTTCACGTGTGGTTTTGGGCTTGTCGGGCGGCATTGATTCTGCATTGGTGGCCACAATCGCGGCCGATGCATTAGGCCCACAAAACGTGCATTGCGTGATGTTGCCATCGCGCTATACATCGGGCGTATCGCTTGAAGATGCCGCCGATCTGGCCGCGCGCCTGAATGTACAACTTGATACCGTTTCAATCACATCCGCGCAGCAGGCCGTGGCCGATGAATTAGCCCCGCATTTTGCGGGCCATGATGCCGGTTTAGCCCAAGAAAACATCCAATCGCGCCTGCGCGGGGTGATGTTGATGGGCCTGTCCAATGCCCGTGGTGAAATGTTGTTAACCACCGGTAATAAATCCGAAATCGCCGTGGGATATGCCACGATTTACGGCGATATGGCGG
>CAZPSB010000054.1:0-947 GCA_964589025.1 uncultured Jannaschia sp.
GGTTCGAATACCGCATAACACAGGGTTTATGGCGGGGGGTCACCAAGGGCGCATTTGCGCAGAACATGGTATTCATGTTTTTAGATGCAATGGGTGTTTGATCTATCAGGGGCCACTTTCCCGCCTATGTGAAACGGGTTTCGCCTTGTTTTTGAAATTTTTGGCGCGCAGAAATGCCCCTATCCATAACCGAAATGTTCAAAATTCAAGACACAGGACAAGCGTATTTTTCACAGGGTCATCTGCGGCAGATCATGCATGCATTTGGGCAGGGCGCAAGTAAAAAGGCGGCCTGTTTTCACAAACCGCCTTTTTAAATCTTGAAAATAAAATCAATCGGCTGCTAGGGCAGCGGCAACCAAGATGACTGCCAAGATTGGAACCAAGATACCACCGGCAGAAGAAGATGTATCTTCTTCGATGATGACGGGTGTAATCACTGGTTCTACAACACCACCGGCAAATGCGCCAGTTGCGAATACAGATAGAGTAGCGGCGAGAGCAAGTTTCTTCATAATATCCTCCAAGATACGCCCAATCACGCTTTATTGCATAACTTTAGGGCAGCACAGACTGTACCTCGTACAAGGCTATTAAACAGCTTTGAATCGGCATTGCAATGGCATGGAATTTCCTTGATCCATCAATACAATCAAGTGTAGTCAAATAAGCAACACTTTGTGTTTTGATCGCGATTTTGCCTAGGAATTTCGCATATAATGTAGGGCAGGGGGGATCTATGGATAGATGTCAACAATGGTCCCGATGGTGATCATCGCATAAATTTCCCGCATTTCGGCATTGGTTACGGCGATGCATCCTGCGGTCCAATCATCTTGATTAACAAAAGGGCGGGGTGTGCCGTGAATAAAGATATCACTGCCAGGATCAACACCCAATGCGGCGGCCTCTGCGCGATCGCGGGTATTGGGGTAATTGATGCCCAA
>CAZPSB010000054.1:957-8586 GCA_964589025.1 uncultured Jannaschia sp.
CCGTAGACGACCCGTCCCAGCTCGGTCTCCGGTGCGCTCACCGGGTCGGTGGCCATGAACACGATGCCGAACGCAAAGCCGCCCATGACCAGGTGATCGAACGGCGACACGCTGCCGATGCCGTGCAGCCGGGTGTCGTCATCCGAGCCGAAGAACTCGCGCAATGCGGCGGCCTCTGCGCGATCGCGGGTATTGGGGTAATTGATGCCCAATGACAGGTAAAAGGCACTGTTGGGATTGCGACGGTCGATATAATACCGCCCCTCTGGGGTGCGGCCATCGCCTTCCATGTTTTTGTCGCCCTCTGGTGCAAACCCAAGTTCAATTTCATAGCTTTCGACAAGGGTTGTGTCGCTCCATAAATGCATGATGCGGTTGGATTTTTGAATTTCAATACGCGTGATGGGCGGGCCATCATAGGGGGGGGGCGTGCGATCTGCACATCCCGCCAAAGACATGAAAATAAGTCCTAAAACCAAACATATCTTTTGCATTTGGGCCTGCCTGTATCCTGCTTTTATTATTCTATCATTAGGATATAAGGTAAAAAAATCATATGTCACCCATCATAATATGTATTTGATCGCCCCTACCCCGCAAAATTGCATTTTGCGCAGATCATCTTGTGTCAGAAACCACTATGCGGGTTGATTCGGGTTGCTATGTTTCTGCGTGGCAAATTGTTTCACTATAGGCAATTCACCGTTTTGTTGTTGCGTTTTGGCGGCAATCAGTGTTGATAGATGCGAATTAACACATCATTAAGACCCGTAAGGATACCATCATGCTGCGCTTTATTCCTTTGCTGTTAGTGCCGGTGGCGCTGTATTTTGGATTGATATTTATGTTTGGCGGGGATGCGGCCCAAGCCATGGATCGCGTGATGGTGACCTTGCCTTTGGCCACGGATCAAACGGTGTCTTTAACGGCTGAACATCTTGTGTTGATTGCCGCCCTATTCGCCCTTTTTCTTGAGGTTTTGAAGGCCACAAGCACCCAACAAGGCACGGTTTTGGATCACGCATTATCCACCTTGGTTTTCGTGGGCTGTGTGATTGTGTTCATGGTTGTGCCCCTTGCAGGAACCCCGGTGTTTTTATTGCTGACGATTATGGCAATGCTGGATGTGATTGCCGGGTTTACAATTACCATCCGGTCCGCGCGCCGGGATGTGTCATTTATGTAAGCGATTGTATTTTGGCCCAATTGTGAACGCTGTGTTTACGGGTCTTGGTATATGTGACAGACATCCGAATTTCTGTTATCATGATTTGTAATAATGACGCTGGTGATTCCTGTAAAATGGGTCACTGTAAAACATAGCGCACTCGCATGACATGATTTGGGCAGATTAGGTGGAACTTATATTATTATCAGCATTGTTAAGCGTTGGGGGCCTGGCCCTTATTCCTTTTGAGGACTTCGACGATGAAGACCAAGAGGCAACATTTGATGACAATGCCGGGCAAAACAATAATATCACGACCGAATTTGCCACTTATCCGGCCAATCCCCCGGTGGAAGGTTTCTTTATTGACCAAGGCCAATACTGGGATGCGAACGCATTTGAAATGGCCTATCCGCCCTTGGGCATAGGGGATAATCCCGGTATTATATATGATCCCAATAATATGCCGGTCTTTGCCGACCAAGATTACGTCATGGCCTTTCCCCCCGTTGGGGTGTAATCCATAACATCCCTGTTGATGGGGGATGGGATTGCCGGTTTTGTGATATCTGATGTCACAAAAGCCCAAATTCCACAAAAACCGCGCGGCAAATATCGCGTTTGAAGGCTACGATATGCGCAATCAAATCTGTTGGTTCGAACCAACGCCAATCTGAAAATTCAATATCCTGATAGGTCAGGTCGATGACGCAATCGGGGCTGTTGAGGCGAAAGTGAACCCATTTTTGGGTTTGCCCGCGATATTTGCCCTGAAATCGTTTGGGCATAATATCAGGGTCCAGATCATAGGATCGCCAGTCACGCGTTTGGCCCATCAAATCAACATGATGGGGGCCTATACCGGTTTCTTCCAACAATTCGCGCGCGGCGGCGTCTAGGGGCGTTTCGCCCTTGTCAATGCCGCCTTGGGGCATTTGCCAAGCGGGGCGGTTTGTATCGGCGCGTTGGCCGGCAAAAACACGCCCATCGGCATGGGTTAGGCAAATGCCCACGCAGGGCCGATAGGGCAAACCGGGGGCGTGGGCATGTGGGGTCATCAATCTTGTTGGTCCAACACGCTTAGCCCAACCAAGATATCAATGGCATAGGCCAATTGATAATCTTCGTTGCGCAGGCGGGCGCGGGCTTGGGCGATGTCACGTTCCTGTTCCAATTGGCGCAGTTCATCTTCGCTAAGGGTTTCGTTTTGGATTGACCCGCGCAGGCTGGCCTCGGTTCTGGTATTGGCATCTTCACCTTCGGGCAATTCAACCGGGTCACGTTGTTCCACAAGAATATCAGGGGCCACGCCAAGTGCCTGAATCGACCGGCCAGATGGGGTGTAATATAGCGATGTGGTCAACCGCATTGCCGCATTGCCATCCAGCGGGATCACAGATTGTACCGACCCTTTGCCAAAGGAATTTCCTTTGCCGACGCCGACCCGCCATTGATCAACACCACCAAAGGCACGCCTTCGATCACATCGCCGGATGTCGCGCTAAAGCGCCCGGCATCTTGGGGTGTGCGCCCGCGTGTTGATACGATTTCACCTTGGTTCAAAAACGCATCCGATACGCGAATAGCCTCGGTCAATAGGCCGCCGGGGTTGTTGCGCAGGTCCAACACCACCCCTGTCAGGTTTTCGATACCGCCCAATTCGTCGATCATTTCATTCAATCCATCCACCATATTGGGGTAGGTTTGATCGTTAAATGTAGACACGCGGATAACGGCGGTTGTGCCTTCTAGGCGGTGACTGCCGGTGGGCAGGGTGATATTGTCGCGGATGATGGTAACATCAAAAGGTTCGGCTTCGTCTTCGCGCACAATTGTGATCACGATTTCCGATCCAACCGGCCCGCGCATCAAATCAACCGCCTGATTGAGGGTCAGGCCAAGCAAAGGTTCGCCATCGACATGGGTGATGAAATCACCGGCTTCGATGCCGGCCTGCATGGCGGGGGTGCCATCCATTGGGGTGATGACGCGAACAAAGCCTTCTTCTTGGGTGACTTCGATTCCCAATCCGCCAAATTCCCCACGTGTTTGAACGCGCATGGTGTCGAAATCACGCGGCGGCAGGTAACTTGAATGCGGATCAAGCGATGTCAACATCCCGTTAATCGCGGCCTCAATCAAGGCGGCTTCGTCAACCTCTTCGACATAGGTTGACCGGATTTGTTGGAACACATCGCCAAATAGATCAAGCTGTTCATAAACAGATGATGTGTTTTCTGATTCTTGCGCCAATAGGGGGGCGGCCACATATGCGCTGAAAACCACCCCTGCGATAAGGCCGCCCAATGCGGCGATGGCCTGTTTTTTCATATCTTTGCCCTTTGTGTTGCGTGGCCTTGCAATGCGCGACCTATCACCTTTGGTTGTTTATAGCGAACCAAAGCGATGGATCAACCGCACGTGCCCCGCGTCTTATGTCTAAATAAAGCGTCTCTTGGCCGATAATGCCACTCTCTTGTTGTGCAAGTGTGATCACATTTTCGATGGGTACCCTTGCAGGTGGCATAACGCCAAGCGGCGCGCCTTGGGCGGCGATATCGCCTGCACCAACAAAAACCTGATCCAAACCGGCCAGAATTATAAAATGATCACGGTCAATTTGAAGGATAAGCGTTTGGCCTTCAGATCCCGATGGCGCCCCGACATAACGAACCAGCCCGCCAAATGGGGTGATGACCACCGCACCGGGTATTGTATATACCAATATACCGCCTTGATTGGGCCGGGCCTGGGCCCATCCGGTAACGGGCAGGGGCGCGGGATCATCCCCCGGGCCAATGCGCGGGCGGTTTGTAAACCGGTTGATTTCTGGCGGGGTGGTGCGTTGCAGGTTTTCGGTAAACGCCCCAAGCGACACCGCCACCGCCGCATCAATGGCCAATGCGGTGGCATCAAATTGAAATTGATCAAACTGGGGCGGGTCTGTGTTCATTCTTTGTAAAAACCAAGCTTGGCCGCGTTCAAGCGCGCTATGCACCAAACCCAATTCGGGCGGGGCGGCTTGGCCCAAGGCGCGCGCGGCATTCAGGTTTTCCAAGACTTGCCGCAGGTTTAGAATATCCTGCAACAAGGCGGGCGCGATTTCGGGGGCGATCATTTGGGCCTGCACGCTGGATATCACGCCATCGGGATGGGCCGGGCCGAATATATTTGTATCGGTTGGCAAATGATACAGCCGCGCAATCAAAGGCGCCAAACGATCGTGATGATCAGACAAATAGGCCACAAGATCACGATCTTGTTCTGCGCCATATTGTATGGCGTGCAATAAAACCTGTTGGGCCTGTTCCAGATTGCGCAACGCGCCCACAAGGGTGGGGATATCGATATCATCGCCTTGGGTGTTTTCGCCATCTGAATCATCGCCATCGCCTAGATATTGCATGGCTTGCAGGCGCGCCTGTGTGGCCTGCGCCATATAGGCATCGGCGGTTTCGGCCACAGATTGCGCCATGCCGGGTGTGCCCCAAGCAAAACCAACCGCAAATATCGCCAGGCCAATCCGCATCATCGCAACAAAGATTGCCCCGTCATTTCATCGGGGCAGGGTAGGCCCATCAGGCCCAATACCGTAGGGGCCAGATCGGCCAATCGCCCATCCGCCAGGCCCGCACCCTTTGGGCCATTGACCAAAATCACCGGCACAGGGTTGAGCGTATGCGCGGTATGCGCCCCGCCTGTTTCGGGGTCGCGCAATGTTTCGCAATTGCCGTGATCGGCGGTGACAATCATCACCCCGCCGGCATCATGCAGCGCCGCAATGGCGCGGCCAAGGCCTTGATCCACGGCCTCGCATGCCTTGATGGCGGCGTTCAGATCACCGGTATGGCCGACCATGTCGGGATTGGCGTAATTCACCACGATCAGATCATAGCCTGCGGCGATAACCTCAATGAGTTTATCGGTCACTTGGGCGGCGGCCATTTCAGGGGCAAGGTCATATGTGGCCACCTTGGGCGAGGGCGGCATAAACCGATCTTCGCCGGGTTCTGGGGTTTCTTTTCCCCCATTCAGGAAAAACGTCACATGCGGGTATTTTTCGGTTTCCGCCAATCGGAATTGGCGCAGCCCCTGTTTGGCCACCCATGCGCCAAGCGTGTTTTCAATCACGCGTTTGGGATAGGCGCTGGTCATGAATTCCGAATGGGCTTGCGAATAATCCACCATGCCAAGGGCGGCAGACAGGGCCGGTCGTGTATCAACCGCAAAGGCATCAAAGGCGGGATCGGCGATTGCGCTTAGAATTTCACGCGCGCGATCGGCCCGGAAATTCAGGCAAAACAGGCCGTCACCTGCCTTCATGCCCGTGTAATCGGCGATAATGGTAGGGTCGAAAAATTCATCGGTTTTGCCATTGGCATAATGATCAGAAATCACTTGGTCCGGTGTTGCGGCCTGCGCCCCTTGGCCCAAAACCATCGCATTATAGGCCCTTTGCACCCGGTCCCAACGATTATCGCGATCCAACGCGTAATACCGGCCTGTAACCGTGCCAATCCGCGCGCCTTGGGGCAATTTGTTTTGCAGATCGGTCATATAAGACGCGGCAGATTTGGGGGCGACATCACGCCCATCGGCAATGGCATGGATCACCACCGGCACCCCGGATTGTGCAATCATTCGGGCTGCGGCCAGCATATGATCCATATGCCCATGCACCCCGCCATCGGATACAACGCCCATGATATGGGCCGTGCCGGATGTGGATTGCAGTTTGGCGATGAAATCAAGAATGGCGGTGTTTTCGAAAAAGGATCCATCTTCAATCGCCAAATCAATTTGGCCCAGATCCATCGCCACCACCCGGCCTGCACCGATATTGGTATGGCCGACCTCGGAATTGCCCATTTGGCCGCTGGGCAGGCCCGCATCGCGGCCATGTGTCATTAATGTGGCATGGGGCCCCTTGGCCATGATGGCATCGAAATTCGGGGTATGTGCCAAATGCGGTGCATTATATTCAGGGGTTTGGCCAATGCCCCACCCATCCAGAATGCACAGAACCACAGGTTTTCTGTTTGGTGTTGTTTGCGTATCTGGCATGATGCCCCCCTGTTTTATTCTGTATCTATGATCTAGGCGGCACGGCCCGGTCACACAACACCCAATTTGGGTCAAACCCTGTGATAAGGCAGGCCGGCCAGAATGCTGGCGGCGCGGTATAATTGTTCGCTTAACATCACCCGCGCCAACATATGCGGCCAAACCATTGCCCCAAAAGACAGCGCAAAATCGGCCCCATTGCGAAAGGCCGGGTCAAACCCATCGGCCCCACCAATACAAATCGCCAAATCTCCCGCGCCTTGATCGCGTGTTTTGGCCAGTTGCGTTGCAAATTCAGGCGAAGACAGGCGCGCACCGCGTTCATCCATCACAAAAACCGTCGCATGAGAGGGGATGGTTTTGCGTAAAATGGCGGCCTCTTGTGCGCGATCGGCCCCTTTGCGCGGTTCACCTTCATGTAGCCCGCCCAATGCCAGGCCAAGGCCCCGCCCGGTACGGTCAAACCGGGTTAGGTAATCGTTGACCAATTCGGCCTCGGGCGATTGGCGCGCCCGGCCAATGGCGCAAATATGAACACGCATTGCAGGGGTCTTATGTCGCGATTGGGGCGTTGGCCTGCCACATTTTTTCAAGTTGATAAAAATCGCGCACTTCGGGGCGAAAAACATGCACGATGACATCGCCGGCATCAATCAAGACCCAATCACCGGCCTCTTTGCCTTCGATCTTGGAATAGACATTGTGATCTTTTTTCAATGTTTCGACCAAATGTTCGGCAATGGCCGATACCTGCCGTGTGGATCGGCCTGATGCAATCACCATCGAATCAGCCACAGATGTCTTGCCGCGCAGATTGATCTGCACGATGTCTTCGGCTTTGTCATCTTGCAGCGATGTGACAACCGATGCCAATAGGGCATCACTTGTGTGCATATCAGATAGGGGTGCGGCCCCTGTCTGGGTTGCAGCGGCGGGATGTGCCGCGTGTTCTGGTCCGGTCAGGACGGGATCCTCCTAAACAATTTGCATCTGTGTGCCCCGATGCCGGGCATTGCCAATCATATCACCGCTTTGGCGTAATCTCAAGATAACCTGTTATCTGTGGATAATCCGCCGCATCTGTGATGTCGGTACGCTTTGGCATTGACCTTTGCCCCCTTTGCCCGGCTAAATGCCGCCCAACAGATTCAAGGCACATATGAGGGCAGGCGATTTGCAGTTTGCGAAATTACGGCTGACTGGGTTCAAAAGTTTTGTCGATCCGACCGAACTTGTGATCCAAGACGGGCTGACCGGGGTGGTTGGGCCAAATGGATGCGGCAAATCCAATTTGTTAGAGGCCCTGCGTTGGGTCATGGGTGAAAACCGTCCCACCGCCATGCGCGGTGCCGGGATGGAAGATGTGATCTTTGCCGGTGCCGCCAGCCGCCCCGCCC
>CAZPSB010000054.1:8785-9684 GCA_964589025.1 uncultured Jannaschia sp.
CGGGGCGCATTCGCCGGCTTTGGTGCGGCAGGGGCAGATATCGGAATTGATCAATGCCCGCCCCAAGGCCCGCCGCCGCATATTGGAAGAGGCCGCCGGAATCGCAGGCTTGTATCAACGCCGCCACGAGGCCGAATTGCGCCTAAAGGCGGCTGAAACCAATCTCACCCGGTTGGATGATACGCTTGATGCGCTGGCGGCGCAGTTGGCCACCCTTGCCCGGCAGGCCAAACAGGCCGAAAGATATCGCGTGATTGCCGCCGAAATTCGCCAAAACGAAGGCATGTTGTTGTTTCTACGCTGGCAGGATGCGTCGGCGGTATTGGAACAGACCCAACAGGATCTGCGCGCCGAATTGTCCGCCGCCGCCCAGGCCGAAACCGCCGCCCGTCACGCCAGCACTGCGCGCGATGCCGCCGAACAGGCCCTGCCCCCCCTGCAGGAAGAAGACACAATCGCCGCCGCAATTTTGCAGCGCCTGATGGTGGAACGCGACAGTTTGCAGGCCGAAGCCGCCCGCGCAGGCGATGCGATCAAGGCCCTTGAAACCCGCGCCGCGCAACTGGCCAGTGATTTGACGCGTGAACAGGCGCTTAATGCCGATGCTGAAACCACCATTGCGCGGCTGAAATCCGAACAGGCCAATTTGGCCGATCGTCATGCCGGCCATCGCGACCGTATGATGCAGGCCCAAACACATGCCGATGCGGCCAGCCATATTTTGGCAGAACGCGAATCGGATTTGGCCCAATTGACCGAATTCATGGCGGATCTGGCCGCCCGCCATCAGGCCGCGCAGCGCCAATTGGCCGAGGCGCAGAAAAACCTGACCCATCACTGCATTTCCAAATTGCCGGAGATCACAGGAAAAAACATCAAGGTCTTATTTCCCGAAAATT
>CAZPSB010000054.1:9694-11814 GCA_964589025.1 uncultured Jannaschia sp.
TCACATGACAGAATTAAGGCGTGCTGAAACCGCCGCACGCGATGGCCGGGATCGGTTGACTGGTTTGGCCCAAACTCAGGCGCGTTCTGCGCAGGCGGTGCAAACCGCCCTTCAGGCCGCCCTTCAGGCCGAAACCGACCTTGCACAGGCCGAAACTGCGCGATCTGATCTGGAACAGATCGCCGCCACCGCCCGGTCAAATCACGCCGAGGCCAAAGCCCGCTTTGCGACGCTGCAATCCGAAGTGCAGGCCGTGGCGCGTCTTGTGCAATCGGGGCGGGGCAAGGGGCCGCAAATTCTGGATGAATTGCGCGCCGATAAGGGGTTTGAGGCCGCCTTGGCCGCCGCCCTTGCCGATGATCTGCAATCGCCCCGCGCCCCCGCCCCGGGCCAAACCGGTTGGAGCGACCTTGCCCCTTATCCCCAAACACCCCCCTTGCCGGATGGTGCGCGCGCTTTGGCCGATTTTGTAACCGCACCGCCGCTTTTGGCCCGGCGCCTGTCGCAGGTGGGGGTGGTGGCCGCCGATCAAGGGCCGGATGTGCAACCCGATTTGCAGCCCGGCCAAAGATTGGTCAGTGCCCAAGGCGATCTGTGGCGGTGGGATGGCTATGCAATGGCTGCCAAAGATATGGTGTCTGGTGCGGCGCGCCATTTGCAACAGGTCAATCGTCTTGCCGATCTTGAAACAGAATTGGCCGGGGCCGAGGCCGATTTTACCAAAACCCAAACCGCCCATGATGCCTTGGCCGCGCAATTGGCCGATATGGTGCAGATTGAACAAACTGCCCGCGATGCGCGCCGCAATGCCGATCATCAATTGGCCCAGGCTCGCCGCACCCATTCGCAGGCCGAAACCGACCATAATGTTTTGCTTGGCAAGTTGGAAACTTTGGATGCTGCGGTGGCACAACATGACGATGCAACCAAAACGGCCCAGGCGCAAATAGATGCCGCCGAGGCCGAATTGGCCAATCTGGATGATCTTGATCAAAGCCGCGCGCAATCTGCCGCGTTGAAACAACAGGTTGAAACAGCGCGGTCCGATATGTTGGCGGGCCGCGCAAATTTGCATGACGTGATCCAACAGGGCAAAGCCCGTGAACGACGCATGGCTGCTATTGAACCCGAAATCGAAAACTGGACCAATCGGTTATCCAATGCGGCCAGCCAATTGCAGGATTTAACCACGCGTCAGGCCGCAGTTGCACATGATTTGGAAACGGCCCGCGCACAGCCTGCCGATATTCAGGCCCGGTTGGAAGGTTTGGCCGGAAAAATAACGGATGCCCAGACCCGCAAAGCCCAGGCCTCTGATGCGTTATCGGGGGCAATTGCGGCCCATCGCGCCGCCATTACCGCAGAACGCGATGCAGAACGCGCGGCCTCAAACGCGCGCGAAAACCGTGCGGTGGCCGAAACCCGCCGCGATGCCGCCGTCCAGGCGCAATCATCTGCCGCCGCGCGTATTGCCGAAGACCATGACATGACCCCCGAAACCTTGCGCGAAGATTTGGGGGATTTGCCCGATCCCCTGCCGTCTTCAGACCAGATTGAGGGTGCATTGAACCGCCTACGCCGCCAACGCGATGCATTGGGTGCGGTCAATTTGCGGGCCGCCGAAGATGCACAAGATATTCAAACAGAATTTGACACATTAACCACCGAAAAAGCCGATCTTGAAGGCGCGATTGCCAAATTGCGCGCGGGCATTGCGGCATTGAACCGCCAAGGGCGTGAAAAATTGCTGGCGGCTTTTGATAAGGTGAACACCAATTTTGCCAAATTATTTGCCCAATTGTTCAACGGTGGTGAGGCGCGGTTGGTGTTGGTTGAATCCGATGATCCGCTAGAGGCCGGTTTGGAAATTCTGTGTCAGCCACCGGGCAAGAAATTGTCAACACTTTCGCTTTTGTCGGGGGGGGAACAAACGCTAACCGCGCTGGCGTTGATTTTCGCGGTGTTTTTGGCCAATCCCGCCCCGATCTGTGTGCTGGACGAGGTCGACGCCCCCCTTGATGATGCCAATGTCACGCGGTTTTGCGATTTGCTGGATGAAATGACCCGCCAGGCCAGTACGCGGTTTTTGATCATCACCCACCATGCTGTTACCATGGCGC
>CAZPSB010000055.1:0-2817 GCA_964589025.1 uncultured Jannaschia sp.
CCATTGGGTCTGCAATTGATCGGCAAACCTTGGGAAGAAGGCGATTTGTTGAACACCGCCTATGTGTTGGAACAGGCCGCAGGCTTTGCCGCCAAACCTACGAAATGGTGGTGACACACCACGCCCCTTCGCCGAATTTCAATGCGCGGCGGGGGGGCGCACTGCCCTGTTTGGTGGTGATCCATTACACCGCCATGCAGGGTGCGGATGCCGCGATCAAGGTGTTGCGCGCCCCCGCACGCCAAGTATCGGCCCATTACGTCATCGCCGCGCAGGGCGATATCACACAATTGGTGCATGAAACCAACCGCGCATGGCATGCCGGGGCCGGGCAGTGGCACAATATCACCGATGTCAATTCACATTCCATCGGGATTGAACTTGATAATTCAGGCTTTGCGCCCTTTGCCGCCCCTTTAATGGATGCCCTAGAACAGCTTTTGGCCGATATTATGGGCCGCCACACCATCCCACCGCAAAACGTGATTGGGCATAGCGATCTGGCCCCGACCCGCAAAATTGACCCCGGCCCGCGATTTGATTGGCGGAGATTGGCACGGCGGGGCCTATCGGTTTGGCCAAAATGCACCGCCCCCACCAATATTGACCCTGCCGTGTTTTATGATCATGCCACCCAATTCGGGTATGCCCCCCTGCCTTTGGGCGTGATATTGCAAACCATGCGGGCCCGATTTCGCCCTTGGGCAAAAGGCCCTTTGGATGGGTGGGATTGCGCCATTATGGCCGATCTGGCGCAAAGATTTGCCCGATAGGCCCCCATGCCGGCCCGGCGGCAAATCTTTGCGTGCATCCTGTCTTAGGCGACTTCGCGGCCCAAGGCGCCCTCATATAAGCTAAACCAATCTTCCCGGGTCAGGGCGATGGTGGTGGCCTGTGAAAAGGATTTAATCCGATCTAGATTATTCGACCCAAGGATTGGCAAAATCCGCGCCGGATGGCGCAACAAGAATGCCACCGCAATTGCCGCGCGATCCACGCCATATTTATTGGCCATATCCTGCATCCGGCGCGTCAGGGGCGTATCGGCGGTCATCAAATCCCCACCGCCCAGCGCCGACCACGCCATAACCGCATGGCCTTGGCGTTGGTGAAAGGCCAAATCGCCATCGGTGAACGGATCAATCGCAGCCAGCGAAAGTTCAATCTGATTGGTCACCAAGGGCGTTTGCATGGCCGATTGCAACAAATCCCAATCCCATGGCCGGAAATTTGATACGCCAACCGCGCGAATTTTTCCGGCTTTGACCAAATCATCCAACGCCGCACCCGTTTCGTGATGATCCATCAACGGGTCGGGTCGGTGGATCAGCAAAAGATCAATTTCATCAATCGCCATCGCGGTCAGTGAGGCCTCAACCGAGGCTTGGATATGCGCGCGCGAAGTATCGTAATGTTTGACATGACGGTCACTATAGCGGCCAATGGGCGCGATAATATCGCATTTGGTGACAATTTGCATTTGCCCCCGCAGGCCGGGATTGGCGCGCAAGGCGTCACCCAAAATCGCCTCGGCGCCGTAATCGCCATAAATATCGGCCTGATCAAAGGTGGTTATGCCTTGATCCAGACAGGCATGAATTTTGGCCGCCACATGCGCGGGCGATGTATCGCGATCATCGGCAATGCGCCACATGCCATATACAATACGTGAAAATTCCAGCCCCTCGGCCAATGTGATACGATCCATGATATGCGCCTTTGCCAATATGTGATGTTTGGGCGATATATATTTTCTTATCGCGCAACACACAACCACCCCAAGATTGCCGCATAAGGGTTGCATTTTTCCCCGATCCGGCACAGATCAAGGCATGGATGCAATCAAAGTGATACATTTACTATGTGTTTTGGGCTGGATGACCGGCATTTTTGCCGTGCCGCGTGCCCTGATTTTCTGGAAACGTGAATGGGCGGATTTGGGCAGATTTGGCCCGACCGGCGATCTGACGATCCGCATTTACCGGTTTTCGCTTGGCCTTGGGGTCATCGCGATTGCAACGGGAATATGGTTGATGATGCAATGGGGATGGCCGGTTTGGGCCTGGGCCAAGCTTGGGCTTGTAGGCGTGTTGGGCGCGCATTACGCCGTTACCGGGTGGTGGGTTCTACGCGCGCGCAAAGGGGTGTTTGCCCAAAGTGATTTATTCCTTCGGGTTTATAACGAAATCAGCGTCATTGGCGCAATTGGCGTTTTGATTTTGGTGGTGTACAAACCTTGGCCCTAAGCGGCCCGTTCAAAACGCCTGCCTTCACGCATCCATGCCGCCCCGATCAAACCGGCCACCAACAATAAATACACCCATACCGGCACCAATAGCCACACCCGAATATCGGCTGTTGTATAAGCCCCGCGCGGGGTAACACCCATCCATCCGCGCCCTGATACGCGTTGATTAACCGATACCCGCCGCAGATCAGGCAGGCCTTGGTCAAGGAAAAATACCCCGCCGCCAGTTTCATCTGCAATCGGGGTGATCATCGCATCTGATGCAATCGTATTTTCAAATTCACGCGGCGCAGTGGGGCCGAATACCGCAACCCGGCGCAGCCCGCTGGCAGGGTCAATCACCCGGTACAACCCTTGTTGATCAGGTGATATTTGGCCTGTAAATTGCCCCGGCGCCACCTGCGACAAAGGCAGTGTGATCTCGGTTCCATCAGGGGCGGTCATGATTACCGGCCCTGCGTCATCCGATAGGGTTTGACGTGTCACAATCAACCGACCGTCATCTATATCGGCGCGTAGGGATTCTTCTTCAAGGTGCGGTTCGCCCATCATCCAATGGGCCAAGCGGC
>CAZPSB010000055.1:2827-4211 GCA_964589025.1 uncultured Jannaschia sp.
AGGAGGGGGTCGGACACCTGTAGCGGAACCTGGTCCGCTTCATGCCTGAGATCGTCACGGCGCCCTCGCCGCCCCTGCGGGCCGCCACCATCAAAGCCACGATCCCATAGCCAAGCGTGATCGGATGCCAACAAAGCCACCCGCCCCTGTTCGACGCGATCCAAAATCAACAATGGCGCGCCATCCGCGCCCGTCATCACAGTATGGCCTGATCGTTGGGTCACATCAATCTGGCGGGCCCATCGGCCCCATACCGGGCCATCCGGGCCATCCGATTGCGGCAAACCGGCGGTCACAGGATGACGCGTGCCAATATCAGACAGGCGGGGCAGATATAAATCATCCATCACCCGCGCGGTGGGTTGGCCGGGCAAAACCCCCGCCAATGAAGACCGATAAAGCGATGCCGCCCCGGCAAAATCAGGCCCCGCCGCCACCAATAACGCCCCCCCATCGCGCACATAACGCGCGATATTGTCGATATAGGACATCGGCAAAATGCCCCGACGTTGGTAGCGATCAAAAATAATCAGATCAAATTCATCCGTGACCTCAAGAAACAATTGCCGCGTGGGAAAGGCAATCAAGGACAATTCGCTTGCCGGCACAGTATCGGGACGATCTGGCGGGCGCAAAATGGTGAAATGCACCAAATCAACCGCCGCATCAGCCTTAAGCAGATTGCGCCATGTGCGTTGGCCCGGATGCGGTTCACCCGATACCAGCAAAACACGCAACCGATCGCGCACACCGTTAATCTGGACAATCGCGGCATTGTTGCGATCGGTCAGTTCACCATTTTGCGCCGGCACCCGCAGGTAAATCACATTCTGGCCCGCATGGCGTAGCGTGATTGGCAAATCAAGCGCTTGATTGACCGGCACGACAAAGCGTTGATCCGGCCCTCCATTAACCGAGATCATGATTTCAGACTGCGCACCCAAATTGGCCGGAACGGCGCCTTGGTCTTCGATCCGCAAGGATAGGGTGATTTCTTCGTCCAAAATCGCAAAGGCAGGGGCAGTTTCAACCACAAGGCGACGATCCCAATCTTCGGGCTGCCCGGTCAATAAGGCATGCAATGGCGCAGGCAAATCGGGGGCAAATTCGGCATCATGCAATTGCCCATCCGTCAAAATAACAATACCGGCAATGCGCGCCCGCGCAATGTCGGCCATCGCACGCGATAGGGCCGTCATCACCAAACTGCCCGCATTATCATCGGCATCACCCACGCGCACTTGGCGCAAATCCATGCCTAGGCGTTCAACCTGTGCGGCGAAATCGGCAATCGCGGTTTGGGTTTGATCAGGGCGGTTGGCGATAGATTGGCTGGCGGTGTCATCGACCACAAGAATAACGATATCGCGCAAGGCCTGCCGGT
>CAZPSB010000055.1:4270-7601 GCA_964589025.1 uncultured Jannaschia sp.
CCCCCCCACGATAGGGCCATCCAGGCAGGCCGCGCCACCAACTTAGCCCTAATATCGCCCCCGCCATGCCCGCCAAGGCCCACAGCGCCCAAACCGGCACCAAAGGATCAAACAAGATGGATTGAACCATGATTATTGCTCCAACCGATCAAGCAGGGCAGGCACATGCACCTGATCAGATTTATAATTGCCCGATAATATATGCATCACAAGATTGACCCCAAATCGGAATGCGAATTCACGCTGCCTTTGGCCGGCAGATCCTGCGCCAACGGGATAAACCGGCGCACCAGTTTCATCCTGCGCCCAGGCCGTGGCCCAATCATTGCCACCGATTAAAACCGGTGTCACCCCATCATTGAGAACCCGAAACGGCATGCCATCGGCATTGGGTGTGGCGGGGGTTTGGCTGGCCTCAACCCAAACATCGCGGCCCTGATGACGGCCCGGAAAATCCTGCAACAGGTAAAAACTGCGGGTTAAAACATGATCTTGCGGCACAGGCGCCAGCGGCGGAATATCCAATGCAGCCGCCAATGCCCGCAGGCGGTTGGATTCGGGCGTGTTGGAACCAAAGGCCCCCAAATGTGCATCACGCGTGTCAAACACAATCATGCCGCCTGATCGCATATAAGTGTTCAACCGTGCATAGGCCTGCGCCGAGGGCAAGGCCTGATTGGGGGATATGGGCCAATATAGCATCGGAAACAGGCTAAGATCCGCTGTTTCAAGATCAACCCCAACCGGGGGCACAGGTTCAACCGATGTGCGTTGGTAGAGTATGTTTGACAAACCGCGCAAACCGGCCAGGCTGCGTGCATCCAAATCGGCATCGCCCGTGATGACATAGGCCAATGTGACATCGGAACTGGCATAAATGGCCAAATCTTCGGCTGAAAGATCAGATTGCGCCAAAGCCGGGCCATCAGGCATCAAAGCCAAGGCCAAGGCCACCCCCATCGCCCCGCGCGCCAATCGCCCCGTCACCCCCAAGGCGGCCAATGCATCCAGCAACACCAAAACAAAGGCCGCCACCAAAAACGCCCAGGCCAAGTTGACCTGCCGGTCAGTCGTGATGCCGGTCACCGATAGGGATGCAGGCCATGATGCGGGGGCCAATCCATCAGCCGCGCCCATAACATTGCGCGCCACCCGACGATCGGTCGATGCATAAACACCGGGCAAAAGCGCCGCCGATACGGGCATGGCGGCCAAATCTACGCCATCTACCCCGGCGCGCGCGCCGGCATCTTGTAATTGGCCATAGCCATCCAGAACCTGTTCAGGCACCCAAACCGTGCCCTGCACATCGTCAATGTCCAAATCATTGGCACGCGCAGCCAGTGATAGACGTTCCAACATCTGCACAAACAGGCCCGACAAAGGCAGGGTTGACCATTCGGCATTTGCCGTCACATGAAACAACACCACTTGCCCCTGCCCCAAACCGGCGCGCGTTACCAAAGGCGTGCCATCGGTCAAAGATGCAATTGTGCGGTCGGCCAAATCAGGGCCGGGTTGGGCCATGACTTGTGCATTGACCGTGACATCCGCCGGGATGGTCAAACCCGCAAAAGGCGATCTATCGTCAAAATCCCGCAATCGCCGTGGTTCCCCCCATGACATCGCACCGCCCACACTGCGCCCGCCTGCGCGCAGGCGCACCGGGATCAACGGATCGGCACGATCCCGCCCCAGATCCGAGGCCGCCAGACGTGGCCCGGCAAAGCGCACCAAAACGCCGCCATTTTCCACCCAATCGGTCAGGGCGGCATGTTCATCGGGGCTAAGTGTGGCGATATCAGCCAAAACAACCGCATCCGGCCCGGCCAATAGCAGGGTCAACAAATCGCCCTCGATTACATCTGCGGATGGGGCCAGGGCCTGACGCAGATAATGCAATGGCGATAACAATGTCTGCCCCTCACCAGATGATTGGCTGGCAATCAAGGCCACCTGACGGCGCTGTAGCGATGCTGCGCTTAATGTCACGGCCCCTGCACTGGTATGATTGGCAATTTCAAACCGTGTAATACGGTTGCGCAATTCAGGGGGCAGGTCAAAAATCGCAATTTGACGGCCCGAACCTGCAGGCAAGGTCAGGGTCTGTTGATCCAACACCCGCAACACACCCACCGGATCGCGCCCAAAGGCACGAATATCAACCGTAGTTTCCACATCCCCCATATGATGCACCGGCACATGCACCTGCCCATCCTGACCAAAGGCGGGTGATAGCGCAAAAAGCGGCTGGTCGCCTTGGATGATTTCCAAATTCGCCCGTTCGGCCAAACGCGCAACCAGATCGGCGCGCGCCGGATCGGCCAAACCATCCGACATCCAATAAAGACGCGTGCCCGGTTCAATCCTATTGGCCCAATCCAAAACCCCCGCATAATCAGGCCGATAAGGCGCAGGCGCGAACCGGGCCAATTGGGCCTGCACGGCCTGCGCCGATTGCAAAACGGGGCCACCCGGTGGCAAATCGGTTAAGGCCACAACCGCCGCCACGCGATCTTGTGCTTGGGCTTGGTCCAAAATCTGATCCACACGCGCCACACGCGCCGGCCAATCACGCGCCGAGGCCCAGGATGCATCCATCAACACCACGACCGGCCCATTGCCACCCGGCGCGGCGGTATCGGGCGGGTTTAACACTGGCCCGGCAAATCCGATAATCGCCGCCGCCAGCGCCAAAATACGCAATACCAATAACCACCACGGGGTTTTATCCACTTCGGCGGTTTGGTCTTTCAGGCCCAATAATAACACAATACCGGGAAACCGGCGATGGATCGGCGCGGGCGGCACAGCACGCAACAGCCACCACAAAATCGGCAAACCAATCAGTGCCAATAACAAAAGCGGAGTGGTAAATCCCAATGCCCCAATCATGGCCATTCTGCCCTTTCCATTATGCCCGCGCGCCCAAGGCCTGATGCATCCATAACAAGGCAGGCAGGGGCGCGTCATCGGTGTGATGGCCACCATAGGCCCACCCGGCCCGATCGGTGATCTGGCGCAACTGATCTTTGCGGGCGGCCAAACGGGCCAGATAATCATGCCGCAAAGATTTGGCCTGCAATGTTTCAAACCGCATCGCGCCAGTCATGGATGTAAACACCGTGCGCCCACCAAAGGGAAACTGTTCTTCAACGGGGTCAAGCACTTGCATCAATGCGCCTGTTGCATGGGATTGTGTGGCCGATGCGACCAAAGCCTTGATCGGGGCAGGATCATCCAGAAAATCCGAAATCACCACAACCCGCCCCCCCTGCGGGATCTGGGCCAAGGTGAAATCATCTGTGCCCTGCATTTGCACCAATTGTGT
>CAZPSB010000055.1:7611-11794 GCA_964589025.1 uncultured Jannaschia sp.
CAGGCAGGCTGTCCTTTTTCGGCAGTCGCCCGCTTTCGCCTGCGCGCAAGGCCAATATCGCCAAAGCCAAGGCCAAAACCTGTGCGCGATGCAATTTGGATGCGCGGTTTTTATCGCCTGTAAATGTCATGGATGGCCCGGCATGCACCGCAATAACCAAGCTTTGCGCGGCTTGCCATTCAGATTGCCGAATGAAATGCGTATCCCCACGCGCAGACCGGCGCCAATCAATGCGGGCGTAACTATCGCCCTGCTGTGCGGGGCGGTATTGCCAGAATTCTTCGCCCGAACCGGCCTGACGGCGCCCATGTGCGCCCCCCATCAAACTGGCGGCAAGGTGATGCGCCGCAATCAACAAATCAGGCAGATTTGCGACAATGCCTTGGGCTTGGGCGCGCAAATCGGCTGATTTATGCGGCATGGCACCAATCACGCAGCACGCCCCGGTACGGCAATCGCCGACACAACATCGCCAATCACCTGATCCAAGGTCACACCTTGGGCACGCGCCGCAAAGCCAAGCGCCATCCGGTGGCGCAAAACAGGCCCGGCCAAGGCCATGACGTCATCCGGCGTGGGCGCCAAACGGCCATGCAGCACCGCACGCGCACGCACCGTCAACATCAAGGCCTGCGCCGCACGCGGCCCCGGCCCCCAGGCAATGGCGTCTTGAACGGTTTTATGGGCCTCGGGTTCTGCGGGGCGGCAGGCGCGCACCATATCAAGGATCATGTCAACAATCGTTTCCCCAACGGGCATTTGACGGATCAGGTTTTGCGCGGCAATCAAATCATCCGCGTTAAAAACCTGTTGGACATCGCCACCTTGTGTGCCGGTGGTGGCCAATAAAATATCACGTTCCATTGCGCGATTGGGATAATGCACATCAATCTGCATCAAAAACCGGTCAAGCTGTGCTTCGGGCAGGGGATAGGTGCCTTCTTGTTCAATTGGGTTTTGGGTGGCCAAAACATGAAATGGGCGCGGCAGGGGTTTATGATCCCCTGCGATGGTGACCTGATGTTCCTGCATCGCCTGCAACAACGCCGATTGGGTTCGCGGTGAGGCGCGGTTGATTTCATCGGCCATCAATAATTGGCAAAAAACCGGACCTTGCAAAAACCGAAAACTGCGGCTGCCATCGGTGGCGGTTTCCAAAACCTCGGCGCCTAGAATATCGGAAGGCATCAAATCAGGTGTAAACTGCACCCGATTATCGGCAAGACCTAGAAAAAGTCACACGGGCCAAGGTATCAACCAACAAGGTTTTGCCCAAACCCGGCAAACCCACAATCAAAGCATGCCCGCCCGATAACAACGCAGCAAGGGCAAGATCAACAACATCATCCTGGCCCACAACACGGGTGGCAATAGCGGTTTTTGCCTGTGTCAGGCGCGCCCCCAAATCTTGGATCTGGTTCAATGTGGTTTCGGTTTCGGCAGACATGGCAATGCTCCGGCAAATGATTATATTTAACCCTGTAGCAAATCTATGTGACCAATCACAAATGGCAAAGTCTGAAACAAGGTATTTCTTTTGACAGATTATACAGACACCCTTTTGCAAACCGCCACCCAAGCCCGCGCAAACGGCCATTTGCCGCCGGTGCATTTATGGGACCCACCTTTTTGTGGCAATATGAATATGGTTATCAAACGCGATGGCACATGGGTGCATGAAGGCACACCCATTGGCCGCCCCGCCATGGTGCGGTTGTTTTCGACCATCCTCAAACGCGAAGGGGATGCGTATTTCCTTGTGACACCTGTTGAAAAACTGGGCATCACCGTCGAAGACGCCCCCTTTATCGCACAGGATTTTGAGGTCACCGGCCAAGGCACAGACCAAAATATAACCTTCGCAACCAATGTTGGCGACCACATCACCGCAGGCGCTGACACACCGATTCGCATCACCCGTACCGCGCAAGACACCCCCGCGCCCTATGTTACAGTGCGCAATGGGTTAGAGGCCCGGATAGACCGCAAAAGCTTTTATCGCTTGGTGGATTTAGGCACCGCCCATATGATTGACGGCCAGGCATGGTTTGGGGTTTGGTCAGGCCAAGTGTTTTTCAAAATCATCCCCGTAAAGGATCTAAACCTATAATGCCCGCCCGATTTCGCCTTATATATTTGGGGTCATGACCATATAGGCGACCGCATGAATCACTGCACCGGCCATCACCTTTGCACGCGTTTTGACCGCCACCCCTACAAGGCCAAACGAAAAAGCGGCCCGCATAGGCCGCCCTTTCATCAAGAATAAATCGGGTCAAGTCAGCCCAAGATATTTTCAATATCTTTGGCCACGATTTCAATATCACCCAACCCATCGACCGTTTTCAACAGGTTCTTGGCATAATAATACCCCAACAAAGGCGAGGTTTTTTTATAATATTCCAACAATCTTTGTTTCAGGCTGTCTTCATTATCATCGGCACGGCGATTAAATTCTGCCGCCCCGCAATTGGCGCATAAACCATCTGCAGGGATGGGTTTGGTTTGATCATTATACACCTCACCACAACTGGCACAGGTGGAGCGCGCCGTGATGCGCGCCACAAGGGCGGCGTCATCAACCTGCATTTCGATCACGCAATCAAGATTTTGCCCCATATCGGCCAAAAGCTGGCTAAGCGCATCTGCCTGGGCCAAAGTGCGCGGAAAACCGTCAAAGATAAACCCCGATGCATCCGTGGTATTTAGCTTTTCTTTGATCAGGCCAATCACGATATCATCGGTCACCAATTCACCGCGCGCCATAACATCGGCCGCGCGTTGGCCCATTTCTGACCCGCTTTGCTTGGCTTCACGCAACATATCGCCCGTGGATAACTGCACCATTGCGCGTTTTTGCGTCAAACGCCGCGCCTGCGTGCCTTTTCCGGCCCCCGGGGGGCCTAACAAGATGATATTCATCGCCTTACAGGCCCCTTTCGCGGTTTGCGCGCAGTACCGCCTTTACGGCCCCGCAATTGCGATTTTTCCAACAGACCTTCATATTGATGCGCCAATAAATGACTTTGGATTTGTTGAACCGTATCCATCGCCACCGATACAATAATCAAAATGGATGTGCCGCCAAAATAAACCGTAATGGCCAATTCAGACCGGATGATTTCAGGCATCAAACTGACCAAGGCCAAATAGGCCCCACCCAAAACCAAAAGGCGATTCACAACATAGTTTAGGTATTCTTCGGTTTTCGCACCGGGGCGAATGCCGGGAATAAACCCGTTTTGATTCTTAAGGTTATCGGCAACATCTTCGGGTTTGAATGACACATTCAGCGTATAGAAATACGTGAAAAATATGATCATACTGGCAAAGAAAATCAGGTATAGCGGTTGACCCGGGCCGAAATTGGCCAAAATCCACCCCATAACCGGGCTGCTTGCGCCTTCGGCACCGCCAAATGTATTCAATGTTGAAGGCAACAATAACAAGGATGACGCGAAAATCGCAGGAATCACACCGGCCGGATTAACCTTGATAGGCAGATGGCTTGACCCGCCATCATAAACCTTCATGCCGACCTGACGGCGCGGGTATTGAATGGGCAATTTGCGCAAACTGCGTTCCATAAACACAACGAATAACAATGTGCCAATCAACATCGCAATCACCCCAAGTGTGGCTGCGGTTGTAATGCCGCCCGACCGGCCAGTTTCAAAAAACTGCGCCAAAGCCGCGGGAAGTTCAGCGACAATGCCAATAAAAATGATCAACGAAATTCCGTTGCCGATGCCACGTTGGGTGATCTGTTCCCCCAGCCACATCAAAAACATCGTCCCACCAACCAAAGTGATCACACAGCCCGCGATAAAGAACCACGTATCATCCTGTGTCAAACCACCCGATTGCATACTGATCGCAAGCCCATAGGCCTGCGCCGTCGCCAGTGCCACCGTGCCATAGCGCGTATATTGATTGAGCTTTTTGCGCCCCTGTTCGCCCTCTTTCTTAAGCTGTTCCAATGCGGGCACCATCGCCGCCATCAATTGAATGATGATCGAGGCCGAAATATAAGGCATAATCCCAAGTGCAAACACACCCATCCGGCTAAGGGCGCCGCCGGTGAACATGTTTAAAACACCACCCAATCCTTCGGAAACACGTTCAAAGGTTGTGCGCAATGCATCGGCATCAATGCCGGGAACCGGAATATAGGTTCCGATGC
>CAZPSB010000056.1:0-2314 GCA_964589025.1 uncultured Jannaschia sp.
AGGATTGTAAAACCAAAATACAAAAGCCCCGCAAAACAAAACGCGGGGCTTTTTTGAGGGCGGGGCGGGTAACCATAATAGCGCCCACCAAAACGGCGCACACACAAATGGCAAATTTTCCAGCGCCTTTATAAATTACACATAATGTCAATGGCTTGAACACAGGCAAGCCCTGTGCCCGGATTTAAACCGGGAAATCGGCACATTTTCTTGGCCAAAATCTGATCCAACCCTGCACCTGCACCGTATTCTTAATAATACGACCAAACAGCCACCGCTGCGGTGGATAAGGGGGAATGTATGGCACTTGATATGAGCGAAGATCGGTCATTTTCACGTCGCGCGATGCGCGCCGAATTACTAGATGCCGATACGGAATTGCAACTGGCCTATGCATGGCGTGATCACCGGGATGAGGCCGCGCTGCACCGGTTAATCACTGCCTATATGCGATTGGCGATATCTATGGCGGCAAAGTTCAAACGCTATGGCGCGCCGATGAATGATTTGATCCAAGAGGCCGGGCTTGGCCTGATGAAAGCAGCAGAAAAATTTGACCCTGATCGCGGCGTACGGTTTTCGACTTATGCGGTCTGGTGGATCCGCGCATCTATTCAGGAATATGTGATGCGCAATTGGTCAATGGTGCGCACGGGGTCAACCTCATCACAAAAATCATTATTTTTTAACATGCGCCGCGTTCAGGCCCGGCTAGAACGCGATGCCGCAGCCCAAGGGCAAACCCTTGACAAAGTCACATTGCGCAAACAAATCGCCCAAGAAATGGGTGTGCCTTTGCAGGATGTCGAAATGATGGAAGGCCGTCTTGCCGGTACGGATTTTTCGTTGAATGCGACCCAATCGACCGATGATGAGGGCCGCGAATGGATTGATGCATTAGAAGACACTGCCGCGCAAGCCGATGAAATAGTCGAAACCTCCCATGATATGGCGCAATTGCGCAATTGGTTGGTGGATGCGATGCAGGGCCTAAATGAACGCGAAAGGTTTATCGTGCGCGAACGCAAATTGCGCGAAGCCCCCCGAACCTTGGAAAGTCTGGGTGCCGAATTGGGCCTATCCAAAGAACGCGTGCGCCAACTTGAAGCCGCCGCATTCACCAAAATGCGCAAAACGCTTGAATCTCATTCAACCGAAGTGCACGCATTTTTGGCGGCATAATCACATATTGGCCCTGCCCCAGATAATAGCGGGGCAACCCAATTGACGCCGCCATGATTTCCGGCCAGATTACCCCCGTTCGGGCAAGGGGAAAACCGATATGAAAAAAATCTACGGATCCGCCGATGCGGCTCTTGATGGTCTTTTGGCAGATGGAATGTTAATTGCGGCGGGTGGATTTGGCCTATGTGGCATACCCGAACTTTTGATTGATGCGATTATGCGCCATGGTGCAAAGGATTTAACAATTGCGTCCAACAATGCGGGGGTTGATGATTTTGGCCTTGGGAAGTTATTAACCACGCGCCAGATCAAAAAGATGATGGCATCTTATGTGGGCGAAAATGCCGAATTTATGCGCCAATATCTGGCTGGTGAATTGGAACTGGAATTCAACCCCCAAGGCACATTGGCCGAACGGATGCGCGCCGGGGGGGCGGGTATTGCGGGGTTTTATACCAAAACCGGCCTAGGCACCGTGATCGCCGAGGGCAAAGACCACAAGGATTTTGACGGCGAAACCTATATTATGGAACGCGGTATTTTCGCCGATTTATCCATCGTCAAGGCATGGAAAGCCGATGAAACCGGCAATGCGATTTTTCGCAAAACGGCGCGCAATTTTAACCCACCCGCCGCGATGTGCGGCAAGATTTGCGTGATGGAGGTCGAAGAAATCGTCCCCACCGGATCGCTTGACCCCGATCATATTCACCTGCCGGGCATTTATGTGCATCGTCTTATTCAAGGTGATCACGAAAAACGCATCGAACAACGCACCACGCGCAACAGGGAGGGGTCGTAATGCCTTGGGATCGCAACCAAATGGCCGCACGCGCGGCACAAGAACTTGATGATGGTATGTATGTGAACCTTGGCATTGGCATCCCGACGCTGGTGGCCAATTATGTGGGTGACAAAGACATCACATTGCAATCTGAAAACGGTATGTTGGGCATGGGCCCTTTCCCGTTTGACGGCGACGAAGACCCTGATTTGATCAATGCGGGCAAACAAACGATCACTGAACTTGACCGCACATCGTATTTTGACAGTGCCACAAGTTTTGGCATGATCCGGGGCGGCAAAATCGCAGCCGCAATTTTAGGCGCGATGGAGGTATCGGAAAACG
>CAZPSB010000056.1:2324-11767 GCA_964589025.1 uncultured Jannaschia sp.
CCCGGAAAATTGGTCAAAGGCATGGGCGGCGCGATGGATCTGGTGGCCGGTGTGGGCCGTGTGATCGTGGTGATGGATCACACCAATAAACACGGCGAATCCAAACTTCTTAAATCCTGCACCCTGCCCTTGACGGGCAAGGCGGTTGTGGATCGCATCATCACCAATTTAGGTGTGTTGGATGTGGTCAAAGGCGGTTTGAAAATCGTCGAATTGGCCGATGGCATTGCCGAAGATGACCTGCGCGCCGCGACCCAGGCCACGATTATCTGACTTTGGGCAAAGGCGATATGGTGAAAATCACGCGCAAACATGGCACCGTCAAGGACCGCCATGTTTCGCCCCCAAACGGGGCCGAGGCGGACTTGATCTATTCTATCTTATCCCCCACAAAAATCATCGCCGATCACACCGCCATGCCGAATGCGCGGCGCGCGCGACAGGCGCGGGGTTTGATGCGCAGGGTTTGACATGGGGCCAAACCACCATAGCTTGGCCTTATGACCGCATTACCGCCACAAATTGCCCGCTGGTTTTCATCCCGCAACTGGGTGCTTCATCCGCATCAACGCGATATGGTGGCGCGCGCCGATGCGCCTTGCCAAATGTTGATCGCCCCCACGGGCGGCGGCAAGACCATGGCGGGCTTCCTGCCCAGCCTATGCGAATTGGCCAATGCCCCGCAAGATGGGCTGCATACGATCTATGTGTCGCCGCTTAAGGCGCTGGCGGGCGATATCAAACGCAACCTGATAGGGCCGATTGACGAAATGGGCCTGCCCATTCGGGTGGAAGATCGCACTGGCGACACCGCCGCCCATGTCAAACGCCGCCAACGTGCCGATCCACCGCATATTTTACTGACCACACCCGAAAGTCTGGCCTTGATGATATCATATGAGGATGCGCCCAAGATATTTGCCGGGCTGCAACGCGTGATTGTAGATGAAATCCACGCCTTGGCCGAATCCAAGCGCGGCGATCAATTGATGCTGGCCTTATCGCGGCTATCGACATTGGCCCCCAATTTGCGGCGGGTGGGCCTATCGGCGACGGTTGAAAACCCCGATCACATTGCCAAAATCTTGGCACGGCACCCTGATTTCTGTGCGATATTGCAGGCCGATCCCGGCCCGGATCCTGATATTACAATGTTGCAAACCAACACACCGCCGCCTTGGGCGGGGGCGGGTGGACGCTATGCAATAGCCGAGGTGTTGGAACAAATTAAACGCCATAAAACAACGCTAATCTTTCACAATACCCGCGCGCAGGCCGAATTGTTTTTCCATGATCTATGGCTGGCCAATGAAGATGGCCTGCCCATTGGCATCCATCACGGCGCCTTGGCGCGCGAACAACGTGAAAAGGTCGAACGGGCCATGGTCAATGGCAAATTGCGCGCGGTGGTCTGCACCGGGTCACTGGATTTGGGGATTGATTGGGGCGATGTCGATCTGGTGATCCAAATCGGCGCGCCGAAAAATGTCAAACGTCTGGTCCAACGTATCGGGCGGGCGGGCCACCGCTATAATGCGGCATCCAAGGCAATGATCCTGCCCGCCAACCAGTTCGAGGTCATCGAATGCCAGGCCGCATTAGGGGCCGTGGCCGATCATACATTAGATGGCGATCCGCCCCATGACGGGGCGCTTGATGTTTTATGCCAACATATCTTGATTTGCGCCGCCGCCGGGCCGTTTTGCACCGATGATCTATTTGCCGAAATCCGCACCGCCGGGGCCTATGCCAACCTGCCCCGTGATATTTTTGATCGCTGTGTGCAATTTTGTGCCAATGGCGGCTATGCGCTGCGCCGTTATGATCAATGGCAACGCCTGATGCAACGCGATGATGGCAGATGGGCCTTGCGTGACCCCCGGCGCGCGGCGCGTATTCGCATGAATATCGGCACGATTGTCGATGCCGATAAGGTTAAGGTGCGCTATCAAAAAAACCGTGGCGGCGCGCCTTTGGGCGAGGTCGAAGAAGATTTCGCCGCCCTGTTGAAACAGGGCGATACATTTTTGATTGGCGGCAAAACCGTGCGCTATGAAGGCCTACGCGATATGGTGGTCGAGGTCAGCCGAACCACCCACCAAAACCCCAAAATCGCCACCTTTCTGGGCACGAAATTCGCGACCTCAACCCAATTATGCGACCGTATTCTGGCGATGTTTGACCAACCCGATTGGCCCGATCTGCCCGCCCATACGCGCGATTGGTTGCATCTGCAACGCCGGCTAAGCCGCCTGCCCCAACGTGACCATTTGTTAATCGAAACCTTTGCCCATGATGGCCGCAATCATATGGTGATTTATGGGTTTGCCGGGCGCAATGCGCAACAAACGCTTGGGCTATTGGCAACCAAACGGATGGAAGATCAAGGCCTTGATCCAATGGGTTTTGTTGCCACTGATTACGCCACATTGATCTGGGGCCTGCAACCGGTGCATGATCCCGCGCCGCTGTTTCAACGCGAAAGCCTGGTGCAAACCCTGCAAGATTGGCTGGCGGAAAATGCGGTGATGAAACGTACATTCAAAACATCCGCCCTGATTGCAGGCCTGATTGATCGCAACACCCCAACCGGCGGGCGTAAAACCGGGCGACAGGCGGTGTTTTCCACCGATATTCTATATGATACCCTGCGCAAATATGACCCCGATCATATATTGTTGCATATCACGCAAACACAGGCCATGCGCGGTCTGGTCGATTTTGGCCGGATCGAAGATATGCTCACCCGCATCAAGGGCCGCATTCATCATATCCGCCTTGATCGCCTTAGCCCGCTATCGGCGCCCTTATTTCTTGAACCGGGCCGCGTGCCGATTGCGGGGCTGGCCGATCACAAACTGATCGAGGCCGAGGCCACCCGCCTGTTGGTCACCGCAAAGGGGGCGCCATGATTGGGTTAGGCTTTGCCTTTTGTGGTGCAGATCTGATCGCGCTGGCTTCGGGCGGGTTATATTGGCCGGCGCAAAACCTGTTATGCGTGTCAGATTTGCATCTGGGCAAATCGGGGCGATGGGCGCGCCGGCATGGGCAATTTTTGCCCCCCTATGACATAGCCGACACATTTAGCCGTCTGTTCCATGATATTAAGATCACACAACCGCAAAGCGTCATTTGCCTTGGCGACAATTTCGATGATATGTGCGCCGCAAAAGACATCGCCCAAACCCGTGACCTGACCCCACTGATGGCCAAGCGCAATTGGATCTGGATCCAAGGCAATCACGACCCCGCCCCGGTGCCCTTTGGCGGCCTTCACCTGCAAACCCATGCGCAAGCGGGCCTAACCTTTCGCCATATCGCGCAAGATACCGCGATGGGCGAAATATCGGGCCATTATCACCCGAAAATTCGGCTAAGGCTTAGGGGTAAAACCCTTGGTCGTAAATGTCTGTTGATGAATGATACCCGCCTGATTTTACCGGCCTATGGCACCTATACGGGCGGGATGTTTTGCGATCACCCCGATTTGCGCGCAATCATGGGGGCAAATGCCCGTGCCATTGTGTTGACCGGTGCAGATACCCGCCCCGTTCTGATGCCCCTGCCCTAGGCCGTTAACCCCTTGGGTTCATCCAATCCATGCGCGCGGCAACAGGCCGTCACCGTATTGGCCAACAAACATGCAATCGTCATCGGGCCAACCCCACCGGGCACAGGCGTGATTGCGCCGGCCACTTGGGCCGCGCTGGCAAAATGCACATCCCCCACCAGTTTGGTTTTTGACGGATCATCGGGATGTGCAATGCGGTTGATGCCCACATCAATCACCGTTGCGCCGGGTTTCACCCAATCGCCCGGTATCATTTCAGGCCGCCCAACGGCGGCTACCAAAATATCGGCCCGGCGGCAGGTTTCGGCCAAATCTTTCGTGCGGGAATGCGCGATTGTGACAGTGGCACTATCGCCCAGCAAAAGCTGCGCCATCGGCTTGCCCACGATGTTGGAGCGCCCGACAACCACCGCCTCAAGCCCCGAAAGCGACCCAAGATGATCGCGCAAAAGCATCAAACACCCCAAAGGCGTGCAGGGCACCAATGCCTTTTGCCCCGTTCCCAAAAGACCAACATTTGAAATATGAAATCCATCCACATCTTTGGCCGGGTTGATGCGGTTGATCACCTTGGCGGCATCCACATGATCTGGCAAGGGCAGTTGCACCAAAATGCCATGCACAGCCGGATCATCATTCAACTGATCGACAAGCGCCAAAATATCGGCCTCGGGCGTGGTTGCATCCAGTTTATGTTCAAAACTATTCATCCCGGCCTGGGCTGTTTGTTTGCCTTTGTTGCGCACATAAACTTGGCTGGCGGGGTCTTGGCCCACCAACACCACGGCTAAACCCGGCGTGATATTATGGGTGGTTTTCAAATCTGTCACATGCGCGGCCACACGGCCACGCATATTGGCAGCAAAGGCTTTTCCGTCAATCAATTGCGCTGTCATCGGTTTTCCTATTTGACTGTGTCGCGCCTTGGATCACGGCGGCGACTATTTTAGAACAAGCCTTCGATCTGGCCTTGATCGTTCAACAGAATGGATTCTGCCGATGGCACACGCGGCAGGCCGGGCATTGTCATGATTTCGCCGCAAATGGCCACAATGAACCCTGCCCCGGCGGAAAGACGGACCTCACGTATGGGCAAAGTGTGGTCTTCGGGCGCGCCACGCAAATTGGGATCGGTTGAAAACGAATACTGCGTTTTGGCCATACATACCGGCAAATTGCCATATCCGGCATCTTCCCATGCGCGCAATTGATCGCGCACCTTTTTATCGGCGATCACCTCGGATGCGTGATAGATGGATTTGGCGATTGTCTGCATTTTGTCAAACAGGCCCATAGCATCAGGATAAAGCGGCGCGAATTGGGCTTGGCCGCTATCGGCCATTTCAACCACTTTATGCGCCAGATCCTGAATGCCCGCAGACCCATCGGCCCAGTGTTTGCACACGATTGCCTCGGCGCCTAGGGATGCGACGTAATCTTTGACCGCCTGCAATTCGGCATCGGTATCGCCGGCAAAGTGGTTGATCCCCACAACGGCCGGCACGCCGAATTTCTTGACGTTCTGAATATGGCGGCCCAAATTGGCACAGCCGTTTTTGACCGCGTCCACATTTTCGGCCCCCAAATCGGCCTTGGCCACGCCGCCATTCATCTTCATTGCGCGCACCGTGGCCACAATCACCACCGCATCGGGGGCAAGGCCGGCCTTGCGGCATTTGATATTCATGAATTTTTCGGCCCCTAAATCGGCGCCAAACCCGGCCTCGGTCACGACATAATCGGCCAGCTTCAACGCGGTTTTCGTGGCAATGACCGAATTACACCCATGCGCGATATTGGCAAAGGGGCCGCCATGCACAAAGGCGGGGTTGTTTTCCAAGGTTTGCACCAGATTGGGCTGCATCGCGTCTTTTAGCAAAACCGACATGGCGCCATCGGCCTTGATGTCGCGCGCATAAATCGGGGCGCGGTCGCGGGTATAGGCCACGATGATATCGCCCAAGCGGCGCTGCAAATCGGATAGGTCAGAGGCCAAGCACAAAATCGCCATCACCTCGGAGGCCACGGTAATATCAAACCCGGTTTGGCGCGGGAAACCATTTGCCACACCCCCCAATGACGTGACCGTATCGCGCAAGGCGCGGTCATTCATATCCAACACACGCCGCCACACAACGCGGCGTTCATCAATGGCCAGACTGTTGCCCCAATAAATATGGTTGTCGATCATTGCCGACAAAAGATTATGCGCCGCTGTGATCGCGTGAAAATCACCGGTGAAGTGAAGGTTCATATCCTCCATCGGGACAACTTGGGCATAGCCGCCCCCCGCGGCCCCGCCCTTCATGCCGAAATTCGGCCCAAGCGATGCTTCGCGAATGCATATCGCAGCCTTTTTGCCAATCGCGTTCAGCCCATCACCCAAACCAACCGTGGTTGTGGTTTTGCCTTCACCCGCAGGGGTGGGGTTGATTGCGGTGACCAAAATCAGTTTGCCATTTGGGCGATCGGCCAATGTTTCAATGAAATCCTGCCCGATTTTGGCCTTATCATGGCCATAGGGCAAAAGGGCATTTGGTGGAATATCAAGCTTGGCACCAATGTCTTGGATCGGTTTTTTATTGGCTTCGCGGGCGATATCAATATCTGTTTTGAATCCCATGACGCGGTGCTCCCCATTTTTTGTGCAGTCAAAACTATGTCTTTTATAGACATCCCCGATCACGACCCACACAACATTTCCGACATTTTGAAACCATGATCGACAAAACGCAACATATCGCGAAAAATTAAACCGACCTATCCTAAAATTGAAGATACGCTTGGCGGGTCATATTCACCAATGCCGCAAGCGGTTCGTCTTGTTTTAAATCGATATGATGCAAATTGATATTAATATTGGGTAAATCAGGCAATGCACCGCCATGTTGGATCAATTCAAGATGTTCGGGTTCTGTGCCTTCAATGGATACATGCACGGCCAAATCCGCACTGACTGAGGCCTCAATCGTACGGCTTGAATCCGTTTCAACCGCCATTTCCCATGAAATACCCGCCGCATCCAAGGCACGTTGGGCAAGGGGGCGGAAAACACCCGAATGTTCAAACGCAAGCCGTATAGGCCGCTGGCGCCATGCCTGACCATTAAGCGCACCCAACCAAAACAAACCACGATTCAGCAAAACCTCACCACCGGGGTCAACACCGGTTTCTGTTGTCAACATCACATCCAATTCGCCGCGCGCAAACAGGCGTTTTAATTGTTCGGTCAAAGATGAAATCAGATGCACCCGCATCCGCGGATAGGCGGCCGCGAATTGTTTTAAAATCATAGGAACGGCAGGGTATATAATATCGTGTGGTACGCCTAGACGCAATTCGCCTTCAAAACTGGGCGCGGTTAGGCGGGTCAGGGCCTCATCATTCAAATCTAGAATACGCCGCGCGAAACTTAGCATTTGTTCCCCGGCGGCAGTTAAACGCAATTGCCGGGCGGATCGGTCAAATAGGGCGATATCCAACATATCCTCTAGGCGTTTGATCTGCATCGACACCGCCGATTGTGTCAGGTTCAAAACACCCGATGCCTTTGTCACCCCGCCGGTATCGGCCACGGTAACAAAGGCGCGCAGGGCGGTGATATCCATATTCCTAATCATATCAAATTCCGTGATGATTGAATTCAAAAACATTCAATTTCATTATGCGGGCGAATCTGCGATATATCAATCATAGAAATGATATTCGCCACATCAACAACGAATCAGAAAGGATTGCATCATGGCATATGCGTATCGTTCAACCGCCGTTTCCCTAGGCACAGGCCGGTTTACATCTTTGTTTTCAATGCTGTCGCAGGCCTTTACCGTATGGCGCCAACGCCGCCACCTAGAAAAGCTTGACGTGACCCGTCTAAACGACTTGGGCCTGACCGAAAGCCAAGCTTTGCGTGAAACCATGCGCCCAATATGGGATCTACCCCGCGCATGATACCACGCTGGACCCACAGCACACAGACCTTGTTTAATCGCACATAGCGCCCCAATTTGCGGGCGCTATGTTTGCATTTGGCCGATGCGCCATGACAAACATACCCGGCTTTTTGCAACACAACCGGCAGGCTGCGTAAAATGTCGTCTTGTTTCGCTTGAAATCAGGGCCAATCTACCCGATATATTTGCTATAGAAACAACCCGGCCTGAATCCATGCCGTGGTTTCACGCTTACGTTATGCCTCAGGAGGGATAAATGGCAGAATATGAAACAATCAGATCCGGCGCATCTGGTCTAAGCGCGGCACAGATCGACCAAGGTCTGCGCGCGCATATGAACAAAGTCTATGCAACCATGTCAGGCGGCATGTTGATCACGGCCGCCGCGGCGTGGTCGATTGCACAATTGACCGTCACCAGTGACCCCGCCGGCGCAGAATACGCGCTGCGTCAGGGTGTTTACCTGACTGGCCTGGGCGAAGCGATCTACTTGAGCCCGCTACGCTGGGTGATCATGTTTGCCCCATTGGCGTTTTTGTTCCTTGGTTGGCGTGCCTTGATGCGCCGCGGATCTGCCGCCGTTGTCAGCACCGGCTTTTTTGCCTTTGCCGCCTTTATGGGCCTGTCGCTAAGTTCGGTGTTTTTGGTCTATACCACCTATTCCATTACCTTCACCTTTTTAGTGGCCTCTATCGCCTTTATGGCCATGAGCCTTTGGGGATATGTCACCAAACGTGACCTAAGCGGCGTTGGTAAATTTCTGCTGATGGGCCTTGTGGCATTGATCATTGTGATGATTGCCCAGCTTTTCATCCAATCCAGTGTAATGCAAAGCGCAATTGCCGTTATCGGCACATTGATTTTCGCAGGCTTGACCGCCTTTGAAACACAGCGCATCAAATCTGATTACGTTGCACATGTTGCAATCGGTGATCAGGATTGGTTGGACAAAGCCGCCATTGACGGCGCGCTTGGCCTTTATATCAGCCTGCTGAATATCTTTCAGTTCTTGCTTATGCTATTGGGTCAGCAGGAATAACATTGCCATCATGTAATGGTTCCACCCCCGCCAATCACACATTGGCGGGGGTTTTTTATGGCCCAAATATTTGGTAGGCATGATTGGTGAATGATGCGCGCCATGATTGGCGATGCCCATACCCATCACCCAAATATAACCCTTTTTACGCTGATCGGTTGACACCACGGGTCAGATCGGTAAAAGGCATGTTCAATTAACGCGCTGCACTATTATGCGCCCCCGAATGACAACCTTGCGTAAGGGTAAAAAACCATGGCGAAGCCAACCACAATCAAAATCCGCCTTAATTCGTCGGCTGGCACCGGCCATTTCTATGTGACCAAGAAAAACGCACGCACAATGACCGAAAAAATGGTTGTGCGCAAATATGACCCTGTGGTGCGTAAGCATGTGGAATATAAAGAAGGCAAGATCAAATAAGCTTGCCCCAATTCTTAATCACATTAGGCCGCTTTATGCGGCCTTTTTGTTATATTCGCTGGCCAAGGCCGCTTGCAGCGGGCGCGTGGCATCGCTAAACCGCCTAGCATAGTTGTATCGGAGACCCCGCACATGTCTGTTGATCTTGAAACCGCCGCGAAAACCGCCAAATTGGCGCGCATCCGCGTGGATGATGCCGAATTGCCCGCCTTGGCCCAGGATTTCAATGCGATTCTAAGCTTTATTGAACAATTGAACGAAGTCGATGTTGAACAGGTTGACCCCATGACATCGGTGACCCCCATGCGCCTGAAACGCCGTGTGGATGAGGTGACAGATGGCGATCAACAGGCCAAGGTTTTGGCCAATGCGCCCAATACCCGCGAAGGTTTTTTTGCCGTTCCAAAGGTGGTTGAATAATGTCTGATCTTACCCAAATGACCATTGCCCAGGCCCG
>CAZPSB010000057.1:0-1563 GCA_964589025.1 uncultured Jannaschia sp.
TTCCCAAGATCAAGCCTGCCATAGTGGCATGAGTTTTCAAGCATAAATTGGCGGGGCGCAAAATATGGCATGGGCCGATCCATCGCGCAGGCCAAAAGAAAAAGACGCAGGGCGTGATTTGCACCTGCGTCTTTTATATTTATTTATTGGCTTATTGCGGCGATTGCCAGATATTAACCGCCATACCCGCCAAGGCCTGTCATGCCACCGCCGGAACTACCAGATCCGGCTTGCATGCTGCCACCGCCGGTTGTGCCACCGGTTCCGATGCTTGTTCCACCGCCGGAACTTCCCCCACCGGGTTGGATATCATTGCCACCGGTTGCGCCATCCCCGACCGAGGTATCGGTGCCTGTGCCATTCGTGGGGTCGGCATAATCCCCTGTCGGCGCCCCGCTTGACCCGGTTCCGCTACCGGTTGTGCCACCACCACTTGTACCAGATCCGGTTTGGGTATCATTGCCCCCGGCTGCGCCATCGCCCCCGTTGACAACAGTGGTTGTTGTGCCACTGCCATCTGTGACCACGGTTGTTTGTGTGTTATCGGCATCGGTTTGTGATGTCACAGTGCGAAATGCGGTATCCCCACTGGTATCATCCATGGCCCCGCGCCTATCGGAAAAAACACCACGATCATTATCGGGATCTTGAAAAAACACGGCGCGCCCACCATCATCGGTGGCTCAGGCCCCAAGGACAAGAATTGGAAGTGCTGCGATAAGATATTTCATAACGAACCTCATTTTCGATTCTATGATCTTAGTTATCAAGATAAGAAATATAATTTCATCTTTCAACATGTTTCTATAATTTCGTGGTTTGCATGACGGCACGGCCCGTTTTGCATAGAAAAAGGCGCAAGGCATTTTCACACGCCCCGCGCCTTTTGATTTGTTGTGGTTTTGGCTTACTGTGTGCCGTAAATCACACCTGCAACACCACGTGGATTAGGCCCCGCAAAATTTGGCGACGCATCCACGCCAAATACACCTGCCATTTCGTTTGTACCGTAAAGACCACCGTCAAAATCGGCGGAAAAGCCACTTCCATAGACTGTGTTGTTAAAGGCCACGGTTCCATCCAAAACGCCAGTATTATCAATAGTTGCGTTCAGGGTAAAGCTTCCGCCAGAACCATCGGTCGCGATGCCTGTTATATTGGGGGTTGCCGCACCGAAATCAGCGGTCATTGTAATGTTTCGACTTTGGTAGTTTCGGCCATCTGTAACAGCCAGCATACCGGTGAATTGGGCCGTGCCACCACCGTTCATCTGGGCGGCATTCGCGCCATTGGGGGCGGTCACACCGGTAATCGCGACTGCACCAGAATCAACGCCGCCAATCATCGTAACATTGCTAGAACTATAACTGACACCATGTAATGTTCCGCCGGCCCAAGTCATGTGACCATTAACAATGCCACCATTGGTAAAACTATATGTGTTGCCACCAACCACGACCGTTCCGGTTGTTCCTGATATAGACGCGGTGCCAACATTGGGGTTTTGGATGGCACCACCGGTTGATCCACCACCACCACCGCCACCGCCGCCGCCACAGGCGA
>CAZPSB010000057.1:1573-11133 GCA_964589025.1 uncultured Jannaschia sp.
GCGTGCCAGAATTCCAGCGTGATGGCGTCGGCGGCTTCGGCTTCGGCCTCTTCAGCAGGCGCAGCGTCTTCTTCAATCGCGCCGCTCGGTTCGTCGCCAGGTTCGGAAACGGCATCATCGGCGGGTGCATCTTCCACCGTTTCACCGCCGCCACAGGCGACGAGGGCTGCGATGGGTAGGGCTGCGATAAGATATTTCATGGATGTGATCCTCTGCATGAATTTTTTGTCATATAACAAACCGGCCTGCGCCATTCAAGCGTTGCGTATTCATGGCCCAAGCGCATAGGGGGCATCGGCAAGATTTCGTTTATGTCAAATGGGCCTTTGCCTTTTGCGCATGTCGTTATGGGGCGGGGGCATGTCGCGCAGAGCGATTGCCACAGGTTTATGATTTCCCCTAAGGTATCCGTAATGCATCACAAACGGGGGCGATATGCGGTATGCCGGGTGGCGCGTGTTGGCGCAAGGATTGACAGGCAACAAGGGCTGGAAACCCGTTTGGCGTGATCCCAACCCGAAACCGGCCTATGACATTGTTATCATTGGCGGCGGTGGGCATGGGTTATCAACCGCGTTTTATCTGGCGCAAAATCACGGGCTGACCAATATTGCCGTGTTGGAAAAAGGGTATTTGGGCGGCGGTAATGTGGGGCGCAACACCACCATTGTGCGCGCGAATTATTTTCTAGATGGCAATTCGCAATTTTATTCCCATTCCCTGAAATTATGGGAAGGCATGGAAACCGCGTTGAATTACAACGTAATGCATAGCCAACGCGGCATTATCAACCTGTTTCATTCTGATGGGCAACGCGATGCCTTTGTGCGGCGCGGCAATGCGATGATCAACCAAGGCGATGATGCGATTTTGTTGGGCCGTGATGAATGCCGCGCGATGTTGCCCTATCTTGATTATGACCAAACGCGGTTTCCGATTTATGGCGGGTTGTATCACCCGCGCGGGGGCACAGCGCGCCATGATGCGGTGGCGTGGGGCTATGCGCGCGGGGCCGATCAACGTGGGGTTGATTTGATTCAGAATTGCGAAGTCACCGGCATTGACATCGACAATGGCAAAGTCACCGGCGTGCAAACCACGCGCGGCGCGATCAAGGCCAAAAAGGTGGGCATTGTGGTTGCGGGCCGGTCTAGCCAAGTTGCCGCCATGGCCGGCATGCGATTGCCCATCGAAAGCCATGTGTTGCAGGCCTTTGTGACCGAGGCTCTGAAACCCGTGATTGATCACGTCATCACCTATGGTATGGGCCATTTTTACATTAGCCAATCCAACAAAGGCGGGTTGGTTTTTGGCGGTGATCTTGATTTTTACGCCAGTTATGCGGCGCGTGGCAATCTGCCCATGGTTGAACATGTCGCCGAGGCGGGAATGACCCTTATGCCGATGATCGGCAAGGCCAAAATGCTGCGATCTTGGGGGGGCATCATGGATATGTCGCCCGATGGATCACCAATTATCGACAAAACGCATATTGATGGGCTCTATCTGAATTGCGGATGGTGTTATGGCGGGTTCAAGGCCGTGCCGGGTTCGGGTTATGCCTTTGCGCATTTGATGGCCACCGACACCCCACATGACACCGCCAGGGCATTCCGGCTTGATCGGTTCACCACAGGCCAGAACATCCTAGACGAAGAAGGCACCGGCAGCCAGCATAACCTGCATTAAACCGGGAAAGGCGATAGATGTGATAAGGGTTTTTTGGGTTTTATGCATAGGTATTGGGGCAATGGGGGCAGCAGCCGTTGCGCAGCCCGTGCCGCAGGGGTGTTTTGCCCGTGATTATGATGCCGCACATTTGGCGGCGCATCCTGAACAGGTTGTGGATTGGATCACCATTCGCTTTGCGCCTTGGCATCACGCGGATGCCACGCATGTGGCCTATATCCGTGCGGGGACGGCCAATCAGGGCCACGCAGGCGATCGCGGCCTTGGCGGGCGACAATTTTCTGATGGTGCACTGAATTGGATGGAACCACTGCGTTTTGGGATCGAATGCGATGGCGGCAATTTCCTGATCACCCGCCACACGGGCTATTTATTGGAAATTCAAACGCAATATCTAAGGCTTAGCAGTGATGGATGTGGCGAAGGCCGTGTGATCTTTGATCTGGCCGAAAGACAGGGGGAACAGACCACATACCGTCTTTTTGCGGCGGATCCTGCGGTTTGTGAATCACAATAATGACCGTGGCCGCGCCCCTATATGGCCCATCAATGGCGCCTTGCAAACCAACCGTTCTATTGCATGAAGGGATCAAAACCATGTTTATCACCTGCCCCCTTTGCGGGGATCGCGACAGTCGCGAATTTACCTATAAGGGCGATGCGATTTATGCAAACCGCCCCAATAGCGAAACATGGTCTGCGGATTGGGATAATTATCTGCACAACCGCGAAAATCCGGCGGGGCGTGTATCGGATCTTTGGTATCATGGCGCGGGCTGCGGCGCGTGGGTGGTGGTTGATCGTGATACGCTTACGCATCAGATTTACAATACCAGACTGGCGTCTAGGATTGCATCCCAATGACCCGCATCACCAAGACCGCAAACCTGATCGGGCCGGGCCATCTAAGTTTTACATTCAACGGCAAAACCATAGCTGCGCGCCAAGGCGATACGGTGGCCTCGGCGCTATTGGCCAATGGGGTGAAATTGGTGGGGCGGTCGTTCAAATATCATCGCCCGCGCGGCGTGTTGACCGCCGGATCCGAGGAACCAAACGCCTTGATCCAAACCGGCACGGGCGATGCAATGTTGCCCAATATCCGCGCCACCACACAAGAGGCATACCAAGGCTTGCACACCGCATCCCAAAATCATATCGGGCCGCTGGCCTATGATATCATGTCGGTGAATGATGTGTTGTCGCCGTTTCTGGGGGCGGGGTTTTATTACAAAACCTTTATGTGGCCGCAGGCGTTTTGGGAAAAAATCTATGAACCTGCCATTCGCCGCGCCGCAGGGCTTGGCCGGATAACCCGCCATGCCACCAGCCTTGAGGAAAACGAACGTGGCTTTGCGTTTTGTGATCTGCTGGTGATTGGTGGCGGGCCGGCGGGTTTGATGGCGGCCTGGACAGCGGCGCAAAACGGTGCAGATGTGATATTGGCCGAAGAAACACCCGCGCTAGGCGGGCGTTTGATCGCCGATGCCGAACAGCTGGACGGTATGGCTGCGCAAGATTGGGTGGCCGCAATGCGGGCCAAACTGGCCAACATGGGCAATGTGCGTATCATGACGCGCACAACCGTGACCGGCGTTTATGATGGCCTAACCTTTGGCGCAGTAGAACGCGTCAGCACACATAAGCCATATCGCGAAAATTGCCCGCGCGAATGTTTTTGGCGTATTCGCGCAAAACAGGCGGTGCTGGCCGCAGGCGCATTGGAACGCCCAATTGCCTTTCCCTTTAATGATCGCCCCGGCATCATGATGGCGGGGGCGTTGCGCAGCTATCTGAATAATTACGGCGTGGCCTGCGGGCAGAATATCACGATCTTTGCCAATAATGATGAGGCCCACCGCACCGCTTTGCAGATGCAGGCGGCGGGCCTATCCATTGCCGCCGTGATCGACAGCCGCCCCCATGCGCAGGCCCAAGGCGATTATCGCCTGATCGCAGGCGGGCAGGTGACGGGCACAAAAGGCCGTCAGGCCCTTAGGCAGATCACCGTCACCCATGCGCGCGGCCAAGATCACATCGCAACCGATTGTCTGGCCATGTCGGGCGGATGGAACCCGACAGTGCATCTAAGCTGCCATTTGGGCGCGCGGCCTGTATGGGCCGATGCCATTGCCGCCTTTGTGCCGGCGCAAAACGCGATTGCGGGTTTGCATCCTGCCGGGGCGTGCAGGGGTATCTATGCGACCCGCGATTGCCTTGGGGATGGGGTCAGGGCCGCCTTGGATGCAGCGATTGCCTTGGGCCTGACGGCCCGCGCGCCTGATATTGCTATTGCGCGCAATGATGCAGGCGGCACGGAACCGCTTTGGTCTGTGCCCGGCAGGGGCCGCGCGTGGTTGGATTTCGCCAATGATGTGACCACCAAGGATGTAAACCTATCTGCGCAAGAAGGGTTTCGTTCGGTTGAACATATGAAACGCTATACCACCCAAGGCATGGCACCCGATCAGGGCAAGATGTCAAACATCGCGGCCTTGGCAGTATTGGCCGATGCCACGCAACAGGGCATTTCGGAAACCGGCACCACAACCTATCGCCCACCCTATACACCGGTGGCCTTGGCCACACTTGGCGCGGGTGCGCGCGGGCATGGGTTTGCGCCGGAACGCAAAACCACATCACACAAGGCCAGCATGGCGCGCAACGCCCCGATGGTTGAGGTCGGGTTATGGTATCGCGCGTCGTATTTCCCCCGACCCGGTGAAACCCATTGGCGCGAAAGCTGTGATCGTGAAGTACAGATGGTGCGCAATGCGGTTGGGGTGGTGGATGTATCTACCCTTGGTAAAATTGACATCCAAGGGCCGGATGCGGCGGCGTTTTTGGATTTTGTGTATGCCAATATGATTTCAACCCTCAAACCGGGGCGGGTCCGGTATGGGGTGATGTTGCGCGAAGACGGGCATGTGATGGATGACGGCACCGCCGCGCGGCTTGGCGATCGGCATTTTGTGATAACCACCACCACCGCCGCCGCCGGGCAGGTGATGGCGCATCTGGATTTCGTGCGTCAGGTGCTGCGCCCTGATTTCGATGTGCAGATTGCATCTGTAACCGAACAATGGGCGCAATTTTCGGTGGCCGGGCCAAGGGCGCGGGATGTCATCAATGGCGTATTGGACACCCCGATTGACAATGATAGTTTTCCTTTCATGTCCTGTGGCGATATGCGTATGCGCGGTGTGGCCGGGCGGGTGTTTCGAATTTCGTTTTCAGGCGAACAGGCCTATGAAATTGCGGTGCCTGCGCGTTATGGCGATGCGCTGTATCGTGATCTTGTCACCAAGGCCGAGGCCCTGGGCGGCGGTGCATATGGGCTTGAGGCATTGAACATTCTGCGCCTTGAAAAAGGCTTTGTCACCCATGCCGAAATGCATGGCCGGGTGACGGCGTTTGATATGGGCCTGCAAGCGATGTTATCAAAAAAGAAAGACTTTATCGGCAAAGCCGCCGCCACCCGCCCCGGCCTGTTGGCACCGGGGCGGCCAGGTCTGATTGGCCTAAAACCCGTTGATGGCAAGGGGGATCTGACCGCAGGCGCGCATATCTTTGATCAAGGCGCCGCGCATATCCGCGTCAACAGTCAGGGCTATGTGACATCAGCAGGCCATAGCCCGACAATGGGCATGTATATTGGCCTAGGCTTTGTCAAAAACGGCCCTGCGCGACATGGCGAATATGTGATGATGGTCGATCATTTGCGCAATATCCAAACCTTATGCGAAATCTGTGATCCGGTTTTCTTTGATCCTGATGGGGGGCGCGCAGATGGTTGATTTCATCTCAAGACCGGCCATCGGGCATGGCGCTGTTACCCATGGTACGCTGACCTTATCCGAAGGCGCGCAAACCGATTTATGGGCAATCATGCCGTATCATGGCCAACAGGCGGCGGTATCGGATATGATGCAAACCCATCATGGGCTTTGTTTCCCCCAACCGGGGCAATCTTGTTGCACAGGCGATATTGCCGCGATTTGGGCCGGGTTGAACCAAGCGGTTTTGGTGGGTGCCCGCCCGCATGCGAGCTTGGGCGCGCAGGCCGCCTTGGTGGATCAATCCGATGCTTGGGCGCATTTGATTTTGCAAGGCGCAGGCATGGGCGATGTTTTGGCGCGGCTTACCCCGATTGACCTGCGGCCAAAGGCATTTGCAGTCGGGCATGTGGCGCGATCCACAATTGGGCATATGAATGCCGTCATTTGGCGCAGGGATGAAGACAGGTTTGATCTGTTCACCTTTCGGTCGATGGGGGCCTATGCATGGGATGAAATAACCCATATCATGGCGCATCTTGCAGCGCGCGCCGCAATCGGGCATGACACATAAAATGAATACTGATTATCTTTGATCCGGGGCCAGGCGCAGATTATGAAACAAATCATTTGCATCAATTGGGGCACGAAATACGGCCCAACCTATATCAACCGCCTGTATGGTATGGTGGCGCGCAATATCACGCCGCCTTTCTCATTTAATTGTTTTACCGATAATCGCGATGGTATCCGCCCCGAAGTGCGCTGCCATGACCTGCCGCCATTGCCGGGTGAAATGCCCGAAAATTCCCCCGGAAAATGGCGTAAATCCAGCCTTTGGGGCCCGAAATTGGGTGATTTGGAAGGCCCGGTTTTGTTTCTGGATCTGGATTTGGTGATTTTAGGCAATCTGGATGATTTCTTTACCCAAGGATCACCAGATGACACTATCATGACGCGCAATGTGGTGAAACCCTTGCACCGGTTGGGGCAGACATCCATGTATCGGTTTAAGGTGGGCAATCTGGTGGGCTTGCAAGACCTATATGCCAGTGACCCTTTGAATATTGCCGAAACCTATCGGTATGAACAACATTTCGTCACCAAAAATGCCCCCGGTGGGGTGTCGTTTTGGCCGCTAAGTTGGGTGGCGCATTTCCGCGCGCAATGCGTGCCGGTCTTTCCCTTGTCGCTGCTGCGTGCGCCCCGCCCGCCACGCGGTGCAAAAGTGGTGATTTTTGCAGGCAGCACACAACCCGAGGATGCGATTTTGGGCCGCGCGGATGCCAATCACCCGGTGCATCGGCCCGGCGAACATCTGCGCCATGTGTTGAAAAACCGCCTAGGGTTTCGTGAATTGCGCCGTTATGCCTTGCCGGCCAAATGGGTTGAAGATGCCTGGCGGCCCTGATCTATTGAATATAGGGGTATCGGCCCCTATCTAGGCGTAATCGTGATGACACGCGGCACGCCCCCATATCGATGGTGGGGTCTGTATGCAGGCCATATTTGACCCGTGGCGGTTTATGTGTCCCTGTTGCATTATTGAAACCGCCTATAGGAATCGGCCTTAGATGAAACTGCCCCAAGGTTTTTTGGATGAATTGCGCAGCCGCACCTCATTGGTGCAGGTGGTGGGCCGCAAGGTGACTTGGGATATGCGCAAATCCAATCAGGCCAAGGGCGATTTCTGGGCGCCATGCCCCTTTCATCAGGAAAAAACCGCCAGCTTTCACGTCGATGACCGCAAGGGATACTATTACTGTTTTGGGTGCCATGCCAAAGGCAATGCGATTACCTTTCTGCGAGAAACCGAAAATATGGGCTTTATGGATGCGGTTGAGGCCTTGGCCCGTGAGGTCGGGATGCAAATGCCCGCGCGCGACCCACAAGCCGCCGAAAAGGCATCGCAGGCTGATCGTCTGGCCAAAATCACCGATGCCGCGCTGGCCCATTACAGATTGCAACTGAAAACCCAGGCCGGGGCGGATGCGCGGGCCTATCTGAACAGTCGGGGTTTGGGCGATGCAATGTTGGATCGGTTTGAAATCGGTTTTGCCCCCCAAACCCGGCAAGGCGTATTTCAGGCCCTGATCGACAAAGGCTTTGATGCCGCCGATATCATTGCCACAGGCCTGGCCAGCACACCGGATGATGGCGGCCCGCCCTATGATGCGTTTCGCAACCGTATCATCTATCCTATTCGCGATCATCGCGGGCGGTGCATTGGGTTTGGCGGGCGCGCGATGGATCAAAACGCGCGGGCGAAATACCTTAATTCCCGCGAAACACCTTTGTTTGACAAGGGCCGCGCGCTTTATAATCATGGGCCTGCACGACAGGCGGCGGGCAAGGGCGCGCCGTTAATTGTCGCCGAAGGATATATGGATGTCATCGCCTTAACCAGCGCAGGGTTTGAGGCCGCGCTTGCCCCTTTGGGCACGGCGATTACGGCCGATCAATTGCAATTGCTTTGGCGCATTTCCGATGAACCGATCATCATGCTGGATGGCGATCAGGCCGGAACGCGCGCCGCGCTGCGCCTGATTGATCTGGCATTGCCCATGTTGCAGGGCGGCAAAACGTTGCGCTTTGCGCTTTTGCCCCAAGGCCAAGACCCTGATGATTTGATCCGCAGCCAAGGCGCCCCCGCGATTGCGGCACAATTGAACGCGGCCAAGCCTTTGGTTGATATCTTATGGATGCGTGAAACCGAAGGGCATGTGTTTGACACGCCCGAACGGCGCGCCGCACTGGATGCGCGCCTGCGCCAAGCGGTGTTGCAGATCCAAGACAAAAGCCTGCGCCACCATTACGGTCAGGCCTTGGCCGAAAAACGCCGTGCGCTGTTTCGCCCGGTGGTTTCCCAAGCGCGCAGATGGCAAAAGGGCGGGTTTGGCGCGCCGCAAGGGCCATTGGCCGAAACCCGCGCCACGGCCTTGGCGGCGGGGCAGATGGCGGGGCATGATCTGCGCATCGCCTTGATCGTGGCGAGCTTGTATCGATACCCCGAATTTTTACCACAATTTGAGGCGCAACTTGAACGCCTTTGGCCCGATAACGTGCACTATCGCCAATTGATTGATCTATTGCTGGATCACGCCCCGCAAGACGAAAAAACCGCCCGTGATGTCGCACAATCCCAAGGAATTGCGCAATATCTGGATGCTATTCATTCCATCGGATATGTCAAAATCACGCCGTTTTTGCGCGGCCCGAAAGACCCTGACAAAGCCCAAATTTGCCTTGAAGAAGAATTTAGCAAACTGGCCGCGGCCACCATTCGACAAACAGAATTGCGCGAAACCACCGAAGATTTCGCCCATCATGATGATGTGCCCCCCGAATTATCGAATCGCCTGCAACAGGCGGTGAATATGATCCGACAGGCCGCAAAACCCGCCCAATCTGCCCAATCTGACCGCACAGAAGACACAAGCGCGTTGTCGCAAAACCTTCATGCCTTGATTGAGGCGCAGATTTGGGTGAAGAAAACAAAACGATAAGTCTAGGCGAATCAGTGATTCGCTGTACATAGTTTCTTGCGCAAAGAAATTTGCCACTTTAAGCACCAGCCAAAGGACACCTGCCCATGGCCAAAGACACAAGCGATCGTAAACCCGATGGGGATGATGCTGACATAAGCCTTGATATGAGCCAGGCCGCCGTCAAGAAAATGATCGCCGAGGCCCGTTCCCGTGGCTACATCACCTATGATCAGTTAAACGCGGTTTTGCCCCCCGAACAGGTGTCTTCCGAACAAATCGAAGATGTGATGTCGATGCTGTCGGAAATGGGCATCAATGTGATTGAGGATGAAGAAGCCGAAGAAGAGGCCCAAAAAGGATCTACCGATCTGATCGAAACCTCATCGGCGCGCGAAGTTGCGATTGGCACATCCAGCACAGAAAAACTGGACCGAACCGATGATCCGGTGCGCATGTATCTGCGTGAAATGGGGGCGGTGGAATTATTGTCGCGCGAAGGCGAAATCGCCATCGCCAAACGCATTGAGGCCGGCCGCAACACCATGATTGCGGGCCTGTGCGAAAGCCCGCTGACCTTTCAGGCGATCACGATCTGGCGTGACGAATT
>CAZPSB010000057.1:11233-11734 GCA_964589025.1 uncultured Jannaschia sp.
ATCATCCCAACCGGAACTGGATGCCGATGGCAATCCGATTTTGAACGATGATGATGAAGAAGATGACGATCAGGCCAATATGAGCCTTGCCGCAATGGAGGCCGCGTTGCGCCCCCGCGTTTTGGAAACGCTGGATCGTATCGCATCCGATTATGAATTGCTGTCTGAAATGCAGGGGCGGCGGATCACCGCAACCTTGAATGAAGACGCCAAATTCGCCGATGCCGACGAAGAAAAATACCAAACGCTGCGCGCCGAAATTGTGGAATTGGTGAATGAATTGCACCTGCATAACAACCGGATTGAGGCCCTGATTGACCAACTTTACGGTATCAATCGCCGCATTATGTCTATTGATTCGGGGCTGGTGAAATTGGCCGATCAGGCCCGCATCAATCGGCGTGAATTTATTGATGCCTATCGCGGGTATGAACTTGACCCCACTTGGGTTGATCGCATGGCCGAAAAACCCGGTCGCGGCTGGCAATCCTTGTTTGAAAG
>CAZPSB010000058.1:0-11603 GCA_964589025.1 uncultured Jannaschia sp.
CCGCCGCTTTATCGTTTGACACAAGGCGCGCACCGGATTTATGCGATTGATGATGCGCAAAAAGATGCCGCCTTTGCCAAGGGTCTGGGCGGCAAAGGCAAAATCGACGTATCGCGATTTAAGGGCCTTGGCGAAATGGATGCCAAAGACCTGAAACAAACCACGATGGATCCGCAAAGCCGCCAGTTGATCCGCGTATCAATCGACGAAGACGCGCCGGGCGAAACCGGTGATCTGGTTGATCGCCTCATGGGTAAAAAACCCGAATTGCGGTTCCAATATATTCAAGAAAACGCAAGGTTTGTAGAAGAATTGGATGTTTAATGGCAAAGCTGCGCGCCCCAAGGATAAATTCGTTCACATTTTACAAACACCAATTCAAAAGGTCGCTTAGTAGACATGGCATTGACGAAAAGGGAATTCTGCCCGCTTATGCTGGCTTGCTTAAGCAACGAAACATGTTAAGCAAAAAGCTTTATCGGAACATAATTTATTTTTTGATTACATCCGTATCTTCACAGTTTGTACCAGGAAATGGTACACTAGAGATAGCAACAGCGCTTGCGTCATTCTCTATACCAAGCGCTTACTTGTTGTTTGTTGTCAGCGCTTGTTGGGTAGCTGTCTGCTTTAGTCTGATAAACGTCTTGCAAGTAATTGTTTTTGAAGTCGCATTCAAGTCGCATTTTGGAAAGGAGGGCGTTAATTACGAAACGATTGCGTTTTTAGAGAACTGCGAAAATGAGGGTTTTATTGCGCCGCCCATGCATGATGATTTTCTGGAACCATCGCGTACGACATTTTTCGTTCGAATTACGTTTTTTTACTTAATTTGTTTCGCACTTCTTGTGCCGACCGTGGGGGCGTGGTGGTTGGTCGTAAAAGATTCAATTTCTCTTTTTATGCTTGATTCTGCTACGCCGCTTGAAAACCCGCTGATGGTGGCCTCAGTCGCCCTGTGTATCTTTCCAACACTATACACCCTTTCGGCGTTTTTCCCTTTTTCGACAACTCGGCAGACTGGAATAATTCGTTGGGTGTTCCTCGCTAAAATTTCGAAAGCTATGGGTTATAAATTTCATCCACGAACTAATTTTTGGTCGGATGAGTCAAAACACAACAAGTGATGACCGTACAAAGCTTTCAAAAAAGCTTTGTACGGCATTGGCATTGGTGCCTGAGGATATTCCGGAAAAAGCCAGAGGTGCGAAATTGATCAGGCGCACACTTAGCAACCTTGCGCAAATTACCCAAGGTATCGCAGAACTTCGCGGCCTTTACGGTTCTGACCATGGGCGCGATGCAAGACACACCGGTCTTGAACCTAGACATGCCCGACTTGCGGCCGCAAGTGCGATTGCATTCGTAGATTTTGCCACTGAAACGTATTTCAAGCGTTCTGATGATAAAAAAATAGTGGCAAAATTTGACCGAAACGATTGCGCGCGAAGCGCACCGTTTCTTCAATTGATGTCGGTTGCGCCTCTGTGGTATTTGTTTAATCATCAACTTTTTTGCGTTGTGATAAACATTAGATCAAAAGATATATCTGGGTAAACCCGTGTTTTGTTGGATAACTCCATAATAACTATTGGCTTTTCATAGGGTTGGTGCAGGTTTGGTCAAATTCTAGGGTGGGGCGCAATTATGCATCCTGATGTTTTGCAGTTAAGGCAGTTTTATTACCGCACGCGGCTTGGCCGGATTGCGCAAAATGCGATGCGCATGCAGGTTTTGGCGTTATGGCCAGATTTGCCGGGAAAAACCATTGTCGGCTTTGGTTTTGCCGCGCCATTATTGCGGCCTTATTTGGCCACATCTGCCCGCGTGATCTGTTTGATGCCTGCGCAACAAGGCGTGATGCCATGGCCCGCCGAAGGCCCCAATATTAGCGTTTTGTGCCGCGAAGATCTTTGGCCCATTGAAACGGGTTTTGCCGATCATGTGGTGTGCCTGCATGGGTTTGATACATCCGACCATCCCGCCGCCGTCGCCGAAGAATGCGCCCGCGTTCTTGCGCCGGGGGGGCGGGCGATTTTTATTGTGCCAAACCGATCTGGTCTATGGGCAAGGCGCGATATCACGCCTTTTGGGTATGGCAGGCCATATTCGTTAAACCAACTTGAGGCCCATCTGCGCCATCATGGATTTACCCCCGAACGCCATGTGTCGGCTTTGTTTTCGCCGCCATCCGAAAAACGGTTTTGGCTGCGTTCGGCCAATATGATCGAAAAAATCGGGGCCAAGGTATCGTCTTTGTATGGCGGCGGGGTTATCATGCTAGAGGTATCGCGCCAAACCTATGCGCCCACGCGCCCCGGATTGGCCGAACGCATGCGCCGCCCCTTGCAAATTTTAGATGGCCTGCCCTCGCCGGTTGGGGCCACGGGGCGTACGCAATTTGGGCGGGGCGATCAAAAGAATCGTTCCCTGTCCAAAAAGCCCGACTTGCCCGCATCATAACGTGGCAATCTGGCACCTCAGGGCCATAGCCTTGCAAATTTAACATTTTTGGGTCATCGCGAAGCTTGCAGCCGCCCGGCCTGTCTGATAGGTGCAATGCAAATTTGGCTGCGGGCGGTTGCCCTGGGTCTTTATTGGCATAAATCCACAATGAATTTCATTGTGGGGTCGAAACAAAGAAAGGGTGATCGTGGGCGCTTCAGCTTCCATTTCCAGCAGCATCGCCGGGCGATACGCAACGGCGTTGTTCGAACTTTCGCTTGAGGCGGGGCAAATTGATGCCCTGCAAAATGACATTTCCGCGCTTGGCGATGCACTTAGTGGCAGTGCCGAATTGCGTGATCTTATGTCATCGCCTCTGTATCATCGCGATCAGGCGCAAGCGGCGATTGGTGCGGTGGCATCTGCCATGGGTTTAAGTGATGTGTTGGCAAACACCTTGCGCCTTATGGCATCAAAGCGTCGGTTATTTGTTGTGCCAGCATTGGTTGGCGCGGTTGGCGATTTGATTGCGCAGCACAAAGGCATTGTCGTGGCCGATATTGTAACGGCTAGGGCGCTTAGCGATGAACAGACGGCCAAGATTACGCAATCATTGCATAAATCCCTTGGGAAAACGGTAAATCTGAATGCAACCGTCGATGAATCCTTGATCGGCGGTCTTGTTTTGAAAGTCGGGTCTAGAATGATTGATACATCAATTCGTTCCAAGCTCAATTCACTCCAGCATAGTATGAAAGAGGTCGGGTAAATGGCGATCCAGGCGGCAGAAATTTCTGCAATTCTAAAAGATCAGATCAAGAATTTTGGTCAAGATGCCGAAGTGTCCGAAGTGGGCCGTGTGCTTTCCGTTGGTGACGGGATCGCGCGCGTTCATGGGTTGGATAATGTGCAAGCCGGTGAAATGGTTGAATTTCCCGGTGGTATTCGCGGCATGGCATTGAACCTTGAAACAGACAATGTCGGTGTTGTTATTTTTGGGTCTGACCGTGAAATCAAAGAAGGCGACACGGTCAAGCGCACAAATTCAATCGTGGATGTGCCCGCAGGTGATCAATTGCTTGGCCGGGTTGTTGATGCATTGGGCAACCCTTTGGATGGCAAAGGCCCGATTGAGGCGACCGAACGCCGCGTGGCCGATGTAAAAGCGCCGGGGATTATTCCGCGAAAATCGGTGCATGAACCCATGGCAACCGGCCTAAAGGCGATTGATGCGATGATTCCGATTGGCCGTGGCCAACGCGAATTAATTATTGGCGATCGCCAAACCGGCAAAACCGCCGTGGCGTTGGATACGATTCTGAACCAAAAGGTCTATAATGACGCGGCGGGGGATGATGAATCCAAGAAATTATATTGCGTCTATGTTGCGGTTGGTCAAAAACGATCCACTGTTGCGCAATTGGTTAAAAAGCTGGAAGAAACCGGCGCGATGGCCTATTCCATCGTGGTTGCGGCCACGGCATCCGATCCGGCGCCGATGCAGTTTCTGGCCCCATATGCGGCCACAGCGATGGCCGAATATTTCCGCGATAATGGGCGTCATGCCCTGATCATCTATGATGATCTGTCGAAACAGGCCGTGGCATATCGCCAGATGTCGTTGCTTTTGCGTCGTCCGCCCGGTCGTGAGGCCTATCCAGGTGATGTTTTCTATCTGCATTCGCGCCTGTTGGAACGTTCGGCGAAACTAAACGAAGATAACGGATCGGGGTCTTTGACGGCGTTGCCTGTGATTGAAACCCAAGGCGGTGACGTATCGGCCTTTATTCCAACCAATGTGATTTCGATTACCGATGGTCAGATATTCCTTGAAACCGAATTGTTTTTCCAAGGTATCCGCCCCGCGGTAAATACCGGTCTTTCGGTATCGCGTGTGGGGTCATCTGCGCAAACAAATGCGATGAAATCTGTGGCCGGCCCGGTGAAATTGGAATTGGCGCAATATCGTGAAATGGCGGCCTTTGCGCAGTTTGGGTCTGATTTGGATGCCGCGACACAGCGCTTGTTGAACCGCGGTGCGCGGTTGACCGAAATGATGAAACAGGCGCAATATTCGCCGTTGACCAATGCAGAAATCGTTGTGATGATTTTCGCGGGGACAAACGGGTATCTTGATAAGTTGCCGGTTGCCGATGTGGCGCGGTTTGAAGACGGCCTAATCGGATATATGCGCACGCAAAAACCCGATATTCTTGATTGGTTGACCAATGATGATCCAAAGATCAAAGGTGATGCCGCCGATCGTTTAAAATCTGCGATTGATGGTTTCGCAAGCGACTTCGCATAAGGATGACCCGATATGCCAAGTCTTAAGGATCTTAAAAATCGGATCGGGTCGGTTAAATCGACCCGTAAGATTACAAAGGCCATGCAGATGGTTGCCGCCGCGAAATTGCGGCGCGCACAAGATGCAGCCGAATCCGCCCGCCCCTATGCCGATCGGATGCAGGCGGTCATGACCAGCCTTGCCGCCGTCGCCGGTGATGGGGAAGGCGCGCCCAAATTATTGGCAGGCACCGGATCAGACAATGTTCATTTGTTGGTGGTTATGACCGCAGAACGTGGTTTGTGTGGTGGGTTCAATTCATCCATTGCGCGTTTGGCAAAAACGCATATCGCAACCCTATTGGCGGCGGGTAAAACTGTGAAAGTTTTGACCGTTGGCAAGAAAGGCCGCGAACAAATCAAACGTGATTATGAAGATTTGCTTGTTGGTCATGTCGATTTATCCGATGTCAAAAGGGTTGGCTATGACAACGCCTTTGGCATTGCGAATGATATCTTGGGGCGTTTTGATGCAGGTGAATTTGACGTTGCGACGATCTTTTTCAACCGGTTCCAATCCGTCATTAGCCAAATCCCAACCGCGACGCAGATTATCCCCGCCCAGTTTGATGGTGATGATGAAACAGGCGCGGCGGATACGCTTTATGATTATGAACCATCCGAAGAAACCATTTTGGCCGATCTGTTGCCGCGTGCGGTGACGACGCAAATTTTCACCGCATTGTTGGAAAATGGGGCGTCAGAACAGGGCGCGCGGATGTCGGCGATGGATAACGCTACGCGCAATGCGGGCGATATGATCGACAAATTGACGATCGAATATAACAGATCCCGCCAGGCCGTGATCACAAGTGAGCTTATTGAAATCATTTCGGGCGCAGAAGCGCTCTAAAACCGGAGATACGCAAGATGGCAAATAAAACCGGAAAAATCACGCAGGTCATCGGGGCCGTCGTTGACGTGCAGTTTGACGATCACCTGCCTGAAATTTTGAACGCGCTGGAAACCGAAAATGGCGGCAAACGCCTTGTTTTGGAAGTGGCGCAGCATTTGGGCGAAGGCACGGTGCGCACCATCGCGATGGATGCCACCGAAGGTTTGGTGCGCGGCCAGGTCGTCACAGATACCGCCAGCCCCATTTCCATCCCCGTGGGCAATGCCACATTGGGCCGCATTTTGAATGTGGTGGGGGAACCTGTTGATGAAGGCGGGCCTGTTGTGGCCTCGGAAACGCGCGCGATTCACCAACCTGCGCCTGAATTTATTGAACAATCCACCGAATCTGAAATTCTGGTGACCGGGATCAAAGTTGTTGACCTGCTGGCCCCTTATGCCAAGGGCGGTAAAATTGGTCTGTTTGGTGGTGCGGGTGTTGGCAAAACCGTTTTGATCATGGAATTGATCAACAACATTGCCAAAGTGCATTCGGGCTATTCGGTTTTCGCGGGCGTTGGTGAACGGACGCGGGAAGGCAATGACCTGTATCACGAAATGATCGAATCAGACGTGATCAAACCCGATAATCTGGAAGAAAGCCAGGTTGCCTTGGTCTATGGTCAGATGAATGAACCCCCCGGCGCGCGGGCACGTGTGGCCCTGACCGGCCTGACATTGGCCGAACAGTTCCGCGATCAATCCGGGACAGATGTTTTGTTCTTTGTTGACAACATCTTCCGCTTTACTCAAGCCGGGTCCGAGGTGTCGGCGCTATTGGGTCGTATCCCATCTGCGGTGGGGTATCAGCCCACATTGGCCACCGATATGGGCGCCATGCAGGAACGCATTACATCCACCAAACAAGGTTCAATTACATCAATTCAGGCGGTTTATGTGCCGGCTGATGACTTGACCGACCCGGCCCCGGCCACAACATTTGCGCATTTGGATGCGACAACTGTTTTGTCGCGTGCGATTTCGGAATTGGGGATTTACCCTGCGGTTGACCCGTTGGATTCATCGTCGCGTTTGATGGATCCGCAGATTTTGGGCGAAGAACATTACAAAGTGGCCCGCGATGTGCAGGAAATCCTGCAACGGTATAAGGCCTTGCAAGATATTATCGCGATCTTGGGCATGGATGAATTGTCAGAAGAAGACAAATTAACCGTGGCGCGCGCGCGTAAGATTCAGCGGTTCTTGTCGCAACCATTCGATGTGGCGAAAGTCTTTACCGGGTCTGATGGTGTGCAGGTACCGCTTGAGGTCACAATTGATTCATTCAAGCGCGTTGTCGCCGGTGAATTTGACCACCTTCCCGAAGGCGCGTTCTATATGGTGGGTGGCATTGATGATGTAATCGCCAAGGCCGAACGCATGGCCGCAGAAGCCGCATAAGGGGGGCGTATGGCCAACATAATGCAATTTGATCTGGTATCGCCTGAACGGCGCTTGGCCTCGCAAAAGGTAAGCGCGGTTCAAATTCCTGCGATTGACGGGGATATGACGGCAATGGCAGATCACGCGCCCACAATCACAACCTTGCGGCCCGGGATCCTAAGGGTTGAAGGCGCCGAGGATCAAAGTGATTATTTCGTCATGGGGGGCTTTGTGGATATCGCAGGCCCGACCATCACGGTTTTGGCCGAACGTGCCATGCCGGTGGATGAGGTCACAAAAGACATCATGTCTGGCTTGGTATCTGATGCCGAAACCAAGGCCAATGCCGCATCTGATGATACCCGCGCGGCGGCAGATAAATTCTTATCTGATCTATTGGCGGTAAAGGCAGAATTAAACCTGAATTGATTGCGGTTCAGGCGCGATGAAAGACCCCGTGGCCCCCTCCGTGCAGATCACCTGCGGGGGGGTCGGGATGGGCAAAAAGGGGGGCTTATCGCCCCCACATCCCATTTGGGTAAAGGCCTTCGTAAATCGGGATAAGCGAATTTGTGTCAAACAGGGATGACACGCTGGTGCCTGTCCAGATATTCACAATGGATTGGGCAAACATTGGCGCAGTTGGCACAATGCGAATACGATCGCAGGCCAGAACGGCGGGGGTTGCCTCAATCGAATCGGTGATGACAATTGATTTCAAAACCGATGTGTTGATCCGTTCAACGGCAGGCCCAGATAAAACGCCATGGGTGGTATAGGCGTGAACTTCATGCGCACCACTTTGCAATAATTCTTCGGCGGCCTTGCACAATGTGCCTGCGGTATCGCATATATCATCAACGATAATGCATTTGCGCCCGGTCACATCGCCAATCACGGTCATGCCTGCGACTTCGCCGGGTTTGACGCGCTGTTTATCGACAATGGCCAAAGGTGCGCCAATTCGGTTGGCCAATTCCCGCGCCCGCGCCACACCGCCGACATCAGGGGAAATGACCGTAACATCGGACATATCGCCGCCAAAATGATGCAGAATATCCAATGCGAAAATCGGGCTGGCATATAGGTTATCAACCGGAATATCGAAAAAACCCTGGATCTGCGCGGCGTGTAAATCCATGGTTAATACCCGTTCAATTCCGCCTTTGGCAATCATGTTTGATACCAATTTGGCGCTGATGGGGGTGCGGGCCTTGGTACGGCGATCTTGGCGGGCATAGCCGAAATAGGGGATAACGGCGGTAATCCGCGCCGCCGATGACCGGCGCAATGCATCGGCCATGATCAATAATTCCATCAAATTATCATTTGCGGGTTTGGATGTGGATTGAATGATAAACATATCTTCGCCGCGCACATTTTCATAGACTTCGACAAAGATTTCTTGATCGTTAAACCGTTCAACCCGCGCATCCACCAGATCGGCACCGATACCGCGATGCAGGCTCATGCGGCGGGCAATTGATTTGGCAAGGGTCAGGTTTGAATTGCCGGCAATAAGTTTGGGGTCATGTGACGCCATTGTGATCAGAACTCCATCCTCAATACGTTGACATATCCTTACACTGGCGTAGGATTTTGCAAAAGCATAATGCGTAGGATTTTTCAGATGGCACATATTGATTATTATTTTGCAACAATATCATCCTTCACCTATCTGGCGGGCACCCGGATGGAAGAAGTGGCCGCAAAACATGGCGCAACAATTACCTATAAACCGCTTGATCTGATGGGTTTGTTTGGGCGTACCGGTGGTTTGCCCCCCAAAGACAGACACCCCGCACGGCAGGCCTATCGGTTACAGGAATTGCGCCGTCAGGCCGCCAAGGCCGGTAGGGTGATCAATCTGTCGCCGGCGTTTTTTCCAACAAATATGGCCCCATCATCTTATGCGTTGATTGCGGCGCAAAAGGCGGGCGGGGGCGATTTGGGCGCATTGGTTGCATCATTGACCCGCCGGGTTTGGGCCGATGATGAAAATATTGCCGAAGATACGATCATTCGCGCGGCCTTGGCCGAGGCCGGGTTTGACCCCGCCCTTGCCGATCATGGGCTGTTAAGCGGTGCCGAAGAATACGCCGCCAATCTCGAGCAGGCCGTTGCCAATCATGTGTTTGGCGCGCCGTTTTACATTGTGGACGGGCGCGAACATTTTTGGGGCCAAGATAAGATCGAAGATCTTGATCTGTTTTTATCCGGCACATTATGACCGGCCAAACGGGCAGGGCGGGTTATGCGCCCGCCCATGCGGCCAGTAGGTCATCGGCGGCCTGTGTGGTTTGTGACCAATCGCATACGATGCGGCAGGTTTGCGCGCCGGTTTCATCCCTATCGGGATACACATAATATTGCGCGCCGGCGGCAAAGGCCCGGTCATGCGCGGCCTGTGGCAGCGATAAAAACACCATATTCCCCGCCGGAGGATACAAGATTTTCACCCCCGAAACACCATCCAATCCTTTGATAAGATGGGCCAATACGGCATTGGCCTGATGGGCCAAATCCAACCAAAGCGTATCTTGAACATAGGCCAAGATTTGCGCGGCTAGATAACGATGTTTCGAAAATAAATGACCGCCGCGTTTGCGGCGCAGCGCCAATTCCCACGCTTTGTCTGGGTTGAACATCACCACCGCCTCGGCGGCCATGCAGCCGTTTTTGGTGCCACCAAAACTAACGGCATCAATGCCAAGCCGCCATGTTAGATCGGCGGGCGTGCATCCAAGCGCGACACAGGCATTGGCAAATCGTGCGCCATCCAGATGCACAGGCAGATCATGCGATTTGGCAATATCAACAAGGGTGGCCATGTCATCCAATGTATAGGCGGTGCCGGTTTCGGTGATATTGGTTAAGGTGACGGGGCCGGGTTGTACGCCATGCACCCCATGCGATTTGGCCCGGTTGATGGCGGTTTCAAGGGCAGTTGGGTTCATCTTGCCATCGGCGCCATCCACCAAAATCAATTTGGCCCCATTGGTGTAGAATTCGGGCGCGCCGCATTCATCTTCTTGAACATGGGCGGTGCGGTGGCAGAACATACCGTGCCAAGGTTCAGAAAAACAGGCCAATGACAAGGCGTTGGCCGCACTGCCCGTGGCCACAAATTGGATCGCGGCATTGGGGGCGTCAAACAAATCACGCAGGGCGGTTTCGGCCTTTGTGGTGATGTCGTCATTGCCATAGGGCGTTGCGTGCCCGGTATTGGCGGCGCTGATGGCTTGCATGATTTTAGGATGCACGGGGCCGGTATTGTCGGATGCGAAATTCATGTTCCGGGTTCCTCGATAATGTAATCTTCCCATTCGTCTTCTTCGATGTCCCATTCGGGGATGGTAATGCCTTGGGCTGATATCCCGGCCTCATGTACCGAATTGGGATCGCCCGTAATCAAAGGATGCCAATAGGGCAGGGGTTTGCCTTCGTGCAATAAACGATAGGCACAGGTTTGGGGCATGAAATAGGCCACATCTTTCATCGTGGCGGGGGTCAATTGAATGCAATCAGGCACCAAGGTTTTGCGGATGTCATATTGCGAACACCGGCAGGTTTGGTCATCCAATAACCGACATGCCACACGGGTTAGGGCGATGTCTTGGGTGTCGGGGTCCTCCAGTTTTTGCAAACAACATTTGCCGCACCCATCGCATAAGCCTTCCCATTCGTCTTGGGTCATCTTGTGGGGGGGAATGGTTTGCCAGTATCTTTCCCTCATGTTGCGGCCAAGGCGGTGCGTGCGGCGGTGCTATCGGTATTCATCTGGGCAATCAGGGCCTCAAGGCTGTTGAATTTTGCCTCACCGCGCAGAAATTCAACCAGACCGACCGATAGGGTCGCGCCATATAGATCACCTTGAAAATCAAATAGATGGGTTTCAAGATTGGGGGTTGCGCGTTCAAACATAGGCCGAATGCCCAGATTGGCCACCCCGTGATACTGACCTTGATGCGCGCCATCCAAGACCTGAATATCAACGGCATAAACGCCCAGTTTGGGCATATGCAGGTTGTGCAATTCCATATTGGCTGTTGGGTACCCCAATCGGCGCCCGCGTTTTTCACCATGCAAAACCGGGCCTTCAATCCGGTGCAAATGACCCAACATATCGGCGGCTTGGCGTGGGTTGCCATCGCTTAGCGCGCGGCGAATGGCGGTTGAAGATACGGCTTGGCCTGTTGTTTCCAACAAATCGGCAATTGTGACATCAAAGCCAAATATCGCACCCAGATCGCGCAGGTCATCTGCCGTGCCTGTGCGCCCTTTTCCAAAGCAAAAATCCGCCCCCACCACGATATGCGACACGCCAATGTAATCGGCCAGAATATCCTTGGCGAAATCATGGGCGGATAACGCGGCCAAGGTCGCATCAAAGGGAAGTTCAATCAACATATCAACGCCAAGTGTTTCCAACTGATGCGCGCGTGCCTGTGCGCCCATCAGGCGAAAGGGTGGTGTGTCGGGGGCAAAGAATTGGCGTGGATGGGGTTCAAAACTGATCACCCCCAGTGGCCGAT
>CAZPSB010000059.1:0-4827 GCA_964589025.1 uncultured Jannaschia sp.
AAGCCATATCACCCTCATATCATTCACGCAAAATATAAACAGATATATGAAAATTGCACCTATCTACAAGCGCGATCCTTACCTTCTGTTAAATGATTTGCGGGCAAAACACAAAGACACGCCATAACAGATGGGTCCCAGACATGTACGAAAAGCAGAATGATGATTCTGTAAATCAACCAGATGACACCCAAATGACGATGGATGACCTGCCCCCTACTGACACCAAAAGATGGGTGGCAACGCGCAAGGCAGCGGTGGTACGGGGGGTGAATACAGGCTTGATTACCGCCGAAGATGCCATTGCGATGTATGATTTATCTTACGAAGAATTAGAAAGCTGGCAACGCGCGATATCCGATCACGGGATTGATGCACTTAGGGCAACGGCGATCCAAAAATTCCGTGGCTGATAACAATCGGGCTGTTAATATCATCGGTTCACAGTAACGTGAAATTAACTATTTCATGCGCTTATAAAGGAAGTGTAGTTAATTGAGGTACGATCATGCGTGTTTTGCTTGTCGAAGACGATACGACAACATCCAAAAGTATCGAAATGATGCTGAAACATGCCAATTTGAATGTATATACAACCGACCTTGGCGAAGAAGGCATCGATCTGGCCAAACTATATGATTATGATATCATCTTATTGGATCTGAACCTGCCCGACATTACCGGCCATGATGTATTGCGCGAATTGCGGGCGGCCCAAATCAGCACACCGATTTTGATCGTATCAGGCCTGGATGACCCCCAAAATAAAATGAAAGGCTTTGGATTCGGGGCCGATGATTATCTGACCAAACCCTTTTACCGCGAAGAATTGGTGGCCCGCATTCACGCCATTGTGCGCCGATCCAAAGGTCATGCCCAATCCATTATCCGCACGGGCAAAATATCGGTCAATCTGGATGACAAAACGGTTGAGGCAAATGGCGAAAAAATTCACCTGACCGGAAAAGAATACCAGACTTTGGAATTGTTAAGCCTGCGCAAAGGCACAACCTTGACCAAGGAAATTTTCCTCAATCATCTTTATGGTGGCATGGATGAACCCGAATTGAAAATCATTGATGTGTTTATCTGCAAATTGCGCAAAAAATTGGCCGAGGCCACAAATGGCGATAACTATATCGAAACCATCTGGGGCCGGGGATACGTGTTGCGCGATCCAGACACGATGATCTGACAGAAACAAAAATCTGCAATCCGCCCTAGACCAATGGCGCACCCGATCCTATCACAAGAATACGATAACAAAGTGATGGGCAACATGGCGCAAGATCAATCGCGACTGGATGAAACACAGGCACAGACCCGCATCAAAACGTTAATTGCGCGCATCACGCAGGCCAATCACGCCTATCATCGCGATGATGCCCCCGATATCACCGATGCCGACTATGATGCGCTGAAACGTGAACTGGTCGCGCTTGAAACCCAATACCCGCATCTGAAATCGCCCGATAGCCCCACATATCAAATCGGCGCACCTGTGGCCGATGGGTTTGCAAAACTGACCCATGCGCAGCGGATGCTATCGCTGGCCAATGCGTTTGAAGATGGCGATGTGGCCGAATTTGTGGGATTTGTCCGCCGCTATCTGGGGATGGGCGATGATGCGCCGCTGGCCTTTACGGCGGAACCCAAAATTGACGGGGTATCTTTGTCTTTGCGCTATGAATACGGGGCGTTGGTATCGGCGGCGACACGCGGCGATGGGCAGATAGGCGAAAATGTAACCGCGAATGCGCGCATGATTTCCGATATTCCACAAACCCTGACCTGCGCGCCCGATATTCTTGAGGTGCGCGGCGAAATCTACATGGGCCATGATGATTTTGCTGCGCTGAACGCCCGCCAGATTGCCCAAGGGGCAAAATCTTTTGCCAATCCGCGCAATGCCGCCGCCGGGTCTTTGCGGCAATTGGATGCCAGCATTACCCAAAACCGCCCGCTGAAATTCTTTGCCTATGCTTGGGGTGAACTAAGCCACCCTTTGGCCAATACGCAATTTGATAGCGTTATGCGGTTGCAACAATTTGGCTTTGCAATCAATCCCTTGATGAAACGCTGCACCAATCTGGATGATATGTTGGCCCAATACCGGATGATCGAACAAAACCGCGCGACCTTGGGCTATGATATTGACGGGGTGGTTTACAAACTGGATGATCTGGCCCTTCAGGCCCGCCTTGGCCTGCGATCCACCACACCGCGTTGGGCGATTGCGCATAAATTCGCCGCCGAACTGGCCTGGACGCGACTGACCGCGATTGATATTCAGGTGGGCCGCACGGGCGCACTTAGCCCTGTGGCGCGTCTGCAACCTGTGACCGTGGGCGGGGTGGTGGTGTCAAATGCGACACTACATAACGAAGATTACATCAAAGGCCAGGATGCCAAAGGCCAACCCATTCGCGATGGCAAAGATATTCGCGTGGGCGATTGGGTACAGGTCTATCGGGCGGGGGATGTCATTCCCAAAATCGCCGATATTGATTTGGCCAAACGCCCCGATGATGCGGTTGCGTTTGGCTTTGCTGAAACCTGCCCCGAATGCGGGTCTGCGGCGGTGCGCGAAACGGGCGATTCAACCCGGCGCTGCACGGGCGGGTTGATCTGCCCTGCGCAGGCGGTGGAACGGTTGAAACATTTCGTATCGCGGGGCGCATTCGATATTGACGGGCTGGGTGCCAAACAGATCGAATCCTTTTACCATGATGGATGGATCAAGGAACCGGCAGATATTTTCACCCTGCGCGCGCGCTATGGCACGGGCATACAACAGTTGAAACATAAAGAAGGCTGGGGCGAAAAATCGGCGAAAAACCTGTTTGATGCAATCGAAAGCAAACGCAAAATTCCTTTGCATCGTTTGATCTTTGCCCTTGGCCTGCGCCATGTGGGGGCGGTTGCGGCCAGTGATCTGGCGTATCACTATGGCACATGGGATGGCCTGGTATCCGCGCTGGATGCCATTGGCCCGGCACTTGATGCACAGCGCGCGGCAGATGCCGCCGAACGGGCCGAACGCGCGCAAGCGCGGGCCGAAAACCGCCGGGCGAATGTGGCATCTGCACGGCAAAACGCCTGGGCCGATCTGCCCGACACCGCCCAAAAGGCATGGCAGGATCTAACCGGGATTGATGGCATCGGGGCAAGCGTGGCGATGTCTTTGGGCGAAAGCTTTCGCCAAAGGGGGGAACGGGCCTCAATCAATGCATTGATTGCACATCTGCATATCGAACCGCCCCCCGCGCGCATCACCACAGATACCGCGATCATGGGCAAGACCATCGTTTTCACCGGCACGCTGGAAAAAATGACCCGCGCCGAAGCCAAGGCCCGCGCCGAAACGCTTGGGGGCAAAGTATCAAGCAGCGTATCGGCAAAAACCGATTTGTTGGTCGCCGGGCCGGGGGCCGGATCAAAGGCCCAAAAAGCAGCCGATTTGGGGGTTGAGGTGATCGACGAAGACGCCTGGCTTACCCTGATCGAAGGGGCATGATATATGGCACAATCCGGGCGTCCTGATTATCTTTGGCCTTTGTTTTCTGATCTGACCACATTGGATGGCATTGGGCCGAAAACGGCCAAATCATTAGCACAGATGGGGGTGGAAACGCCCAAGGATCTGGCCTTGACATTACCGGCGGGGGGGGTGGTGCGCCACCGGGTGGGGTCCATCCGCGATGTGGTGGCCCCGGCCACCGTCACGGTTGAAATCACCGTGATCGGCCATCGCAAACCCACAGGCCGTGGCCCTTATCGGATTGAGGTCGAAGACACCCAAACCCAGTTTCAACTGGTGTTTTTCCACGCACGCGGCGATTATTTAACCAAGATTTTGCCAGTTGGGTCGAAACGCCTGATTTCGGGCCGGGTTGAATTATTCGATACCATAGCCCAAATCGCCCATCCCGATCATGTGCTGGCCCCCGATGAAGGCGGCCAAATCCCTGATTTCGAACCGGTCTACCCCTTGACCCAAGGCGTGACGCAAAAGGTGATGTCAAAGGCCGCACAGGCCGCGCTGGCCTTGGCCCCGCATATGGGCGAATGGATTGATCTGGAATTATGCAAACAAAAGGGATGGCCGGCTTGGCATCAGGCATTATTGACCGCCCATGCCCCGCAAAACATGGCCGATCTGCAACCCGGCGCCAAGGCGCGTGAACGTTTGGCCTTTGACGAATTATTCGCCCATCAATTGACGCTTGCCTTGGCGCGCGCCACGGCCCGGCGCCAAAAGGGCCGCGTTAGCCAAGGCGACGGGCACTTGCGCGCCCGCGTTTTGGCCGCTTTGCCTTTTCGCCCGACAAATGCGCAACTGCGCGCCTTGGATGAAATCGCAACCGATATGGCCGCCCCTTACCGGATGCACCGCCTGGTACAAGGCGATGTGGGGGCAGGCAAAACATTGGTTGCGTTATTGGCATTATTGATCGCGGTTGAGGCCGGCGGCCAAGGCGTGATGATGGCGCCCACATCCATTTTAGCCGCGCAACATTATGCCTCGATCAAACCTTTGGCCGATGCGGCGGGGGTGGTGATTGCCCTGCTAACAGGGCAAGATCGCGGCGCCGAACGGGCCGCAAAACGCGATGCGCTGGCCAAGGGCGATATTGATATCCTTGTGGGCACCCATGCAGTGTTCCAAGATGATGTGCATTTTAATGATCTGCGGCTGGCAGTGGTGGATGAACAACACCGTTTTGGCGTAAGGCAACGTATTCAACTGGGGGCAAAGGGCGCGGCGGCAGATATGTTGGTGATGACGGCCACGCCGATCCCGCGCACACTTAGCCTGGCGCAATA
>CAZPSB010000059.1:4837-11579 GCA_964589025.1 uncultured Jannaschia sp.
GATCAATCCATTCTGGATGAAAAACCCGCCGGGCGCAAACCGATCAAAACCGCGCTTGTTGCCACAGACCGGCTGGATGAGGTCATCACCCATCTGCGGCAGGCCATCGCGCAAGGCAAACAGGCCTATTGGGTTTGCCCGCTGGTTGAAGAATCCGAAACCTTTGACGCCATCGCCGCCGAAGAACGGTTCAAATCCCTGCGGGCGGCCTTGGGCGATGGGGTGGTGGGGTTGGTGCATGGCCAAATGCCCCCCACCGACAAAGCCAATGTGATGGCCGGGTTTCAGGAAGGCGATATTCGGGTTTTGGTGGCCACCACCGTGATCGAGGTCGGTGTGGATGTGCCAAACGCCACCATCATTGTGATTGAAGAGGCCGAACGCTTTGGCTTGGCGCAACTGCACCAATTGCGCGGGCGCGTGGGGCGCGGTGATGCGGCATCAACCTGTTTGTTGATGTATCGCGCGCCTTTGGGCGACACCGCGCGGCGGCGTTTGGGCATTTTGCGCGAAACCGAAGACGGGTTTCGCATCGCCGAAGAAGACCTGGCCATTCGCGGCGCAGGCGATATGATCGGCACCGCGCAATCGGGCCTGCCCCGGTTTCGCATCGCCGATCTGGAACGCCAAACCGGATTGATGGAATTGGCCCGCCGCGCCGCCCATACCCTATTGGCGCAAGACCCCGGCCTAACCGGCCCACAAGGCCAATCGGCCCGCGCCTTATTGTGGTTATTGGAACAAGAAAAATCCCTCAAACTGATAAAATCAGGCTAAATCTTAATTTGTTCTCTTTTGTTCTAATTTTGTTCTTGACTTTGGGTGCAAATAAGAACAAAACGTTAACTAAGTTGACGAAAGGGAAACAAATGACCCAGATAATCGAAACACTGGCCCATGGCCGCAAAACACTTGTGCAAGACATAATTGGTTTTGCAGGACTATTGGCCGTGACAACGATGATCTTGCATTTTCCCGCCGCGTTTTAATTGGTTTCTGCCTGCGATCCGGCAAGGACAGATGCATAACCGCCGCCCTGGTTGATGCATCACATAGCCCTAGGTGAATATCTTATTCACCCCTTGCCAATGGATACGCCACTTGCCGCCGCCATCCTGTTTGGATGTGCGGCGGTTTTTTTATGGCTAAATCTATAATTTATTGTACCAAAGATGTCTTGGCGTGGGTTTATACTTGACCTAAGCTAACACGAGTGCATAAATATATTCGTTAGTGGCGGTAGAGATCAGCCCCACGTTAAAAACTAAAATACTCAATGAATAAAAGGCCTTCGGGCCTTTTATTTTTTAAGGCCTAAGAAATGAGGATTGTTAAGTTAACAGACACATTCTTTCAACAGAATACACATCTTTGTGAAATTCTAGATAGACGTAATGGATCTTGGGACACAAATAAAACGCGCGGCTATGGAATTGCTATAGTTGATGTAAGGGACGGGTTACAATTTGGTATACCCCTTCGTTCAAAATTAAGTGGGCCCTCTGAAGGACATTATAAAATATCAGCCCCCAAAGGTTTAGATTATTCAAAAGCCGTTTTGATAATCAGCGATACATATATCGGCCCTTCTTTTACAATCCAGCGCGAAGATTTTTTAAAAATTCAAGGCAACCAACACGTTATCACGAAAAAATTTGGCAAATATGTCGGGAAATATATACAACTCGCCCACAAACAGGATTGGCGCGCGTTAGAGATCATATCGGTTCTCAACCCTGAAAAATTATCATGCCGAATTAGGTATTGAAATATAATTTCACATGCGGGTTTGTGCCATGGCCTCTAGCGTGGCATCCAGTGACAACATAATGGATGCATGGCGGTTTTTATAATCGCGGGCGGGTTCCAACACCTCATATCCTGTAAAGGGGGGGGTGGGAATGGGACCGCCCGATTTCAACATATCATGCACTTGTTGCCGGGCTTGTGCGATTTCGGCCTGACTGCGCCCCAAAATCGCCTGCCCCATCAAGGCGGCGGCGGCCTGACCCAAGGCACAGGCCTTTACATCTTGGGCAAAGCGCGTGATCTGCCCCTCTTTGACATCCAAATCCACCGTCACGGTTGACCCGCATAAAGGCGCGCGTTTTTTCACGCTGGCTTGGGGGGTATCTAACCGGCCCTGATGTGGAATATCGGCGGCCAAGGCCAAAATCCGTTTGGAATACAGTTTGATCAAATCGGTTTCTGCGCTCATGGCTTTGTCTTTTTGTTGCACCTGTTTTAGGTAACACCCGAAACCAAATTTGCAATGATGAAAGCATATGCCATGACATCCGAACGCTTTGACCCCGCCACATTGACCTATAATGACCAAGGCCTGATCCCCGTTATTGCGCAAGACGCCACAACCCATGATATCTTGATGATGGCCTGGATGAATGCCGAGGCGGTGGCGAAAACGCTTGCAACCAAACGCGTGACCTATTGGTCGCGATCGCGGCAATCATTTTGGATCAAGGGCGAAACATCGGGCCATGTGCAAGACTTGGTCGATATGCGCATTGATTGTGACCGCGATTGCATTTTGGTATTGGTCAACCAGACCGGCCCGGCCTGCCACACCAACCGGCGGTCGTGTTTTTATACCTCGGTCAGGATAGGGGACGAGGTTGAATTGATGGCCCCGATGGTGGATTAACCTCAATCATATCAAACACATCATATGGGCGCAGCCCGGCATCTCGGTATTTGTGCAAGGCGCGCGCCTTATCGGTTTTTGACAATCGTTTGCCGGTCTCATCCGTGATCAATCGGTGATGATGATAATCTGGCACGGGCAGGCCCAGCAAGGTTTGCATCATCACATGCAGGGGCGTGGCCTGCAACAAATCACGGCCCCGGCACACATGCGTGATGCCTTGCGCCGCGTCATCCACAATCACCGCCAAATGATAGGCCGGATCCCCCGTCAGACGGCGGATTAACACAATATCACCCACCTGATGCAACAGATGACCCGCCGTGCAATCTTTGGCCTGCCCGCCCGGCATAAACCCGGTTTCACGCCAGACAAACCGGGTTTGGCCAAGATGCGCCAAGGCCGCGCGCATATTCAGGCGCAGCGCATCGCCCGGTTGGCGGTCTTTCATCGGGCGGCGGCGGCAGGTGCCGGGATATACAATACCATCCGGGCCATAAACCGGCGCCTGCGTGCCAAGGGCCGATTTGATATCGGCGCGACTGCATGAACAGGGGTAAATCAGGCCAAGATCATCAAAATGCGCAAGGGCTGTATCATAATCATCTAAATGGTCCGATTGCCGCCAAACCGGGCGCGGCCAATCAAGGCCCAACCATGCAAGATCTTGGTAAATCATGTTTTCCCATTCGGGGCGGCAGCGCGTGCTGTCAATATCTTCGATACGCAGCAAAAATTGCCCACCGGCATGATGGGCCAAATGCGCGGCGGTGATCGCCGATAAGGCATGGCCCAGATGCAAAGGCCCGCTTGGCGAAGGGGCAAAGCGCGTGCGCATAAGGCCCGCCCCTAACCATCCAGCCAGGCCTGCCAATCGGATTTGGCACGATCGGTATAGGCTTTGTAGCGGTCCTTGCGGCCCCGGCGGCCTGATTTCAGCCCCTCAACCGGGGGAAACAGGCCGAAATTGACATTCATGGGCTGGAATGTTTTGGCATCCGCCCCGCCGGTGATATGATAGATCAAGGCCCCCATCGCCGTGGTCATGGGCGGATCGGGCATTGGCCCCGTGCCCAAGATATCTGCCGCGGCCATACGCCCGGCCAATAATCCCATCGCCCCGCTTTCGACATAGCCCTCAACCCCGGTGATTTGCCCCGCAAACCGGATATGAGGCCGCGATTTTAACCGCATTTGCCCATCAAGCAATATGGGTGAATTCAAAAATGTATTGCGGTGAATCCCCCCCAGCCGCGCGAAAGACGCCCCTTGCAGGCCGGGGATTTGTTTGAACACCGCAATTTGCGCACCATAGGTCATCTTGGTCTGAAAACCCACGATATTATACAATGTTCCCAATGCATTATCGCGGCGCAACTGCACCACCGCATAGGGTTTTTCATCGGGTTTATGCGGGTTGGTTAGGCCCACAGGTTTCATCGGCCCATAGCGCAGGGTTTCGCGGCCCCGTTCGGCCATGACCTCAATCGGCAGGCACCCATCGAAATATCCGGCGGTCTCGCCGGGTTTGAACGCGGTCTTATCTGCCGCCATCAAGGCATCAATAAAACCTTCATACTGATCCTTGGTTAGGGGGCAATTGATATAGGCGGTGCGTTCTTCTGCCGTTTCGCCCTTGTCATAGCGCGACTGCCGCCAGGCGGTGGTCATATCAATCGTATCGGCATAAACAATCGGGGCAATTGCATCGAAAAACGCCAGGCTATCCTGCCCGGTTTGCACCGCAATCGCATCGGCCAATTTGCCCGATGTCAACGGGCCGGTGGCAATGATCCAATGGCCATCGGCGGGCAATGCGGTGATTTCCCCATATTCCACCGAAATGCGGGGATGCGCGGCCAATGTTGCAGTCACATGATCGGCAAAGGCATCACGATCCACGGCCAAGGCCCCCCCGGCGGGCAGGCGGCATTGATCGGCCGCCGCCATCAACACACTGCCGGCGGCGCGCATTTCCCAATGCAAAAGGCCAACGGCATTTTGTTCGTCATCATCAGACCGAAAGGAATTGGAACACACCATTTCCGCCAATTTGCTGGTTTGATGGGCGAATGTTTCAACCTGCGGGCGCATTTCATGCAACACGACCTGCACACCGTGTTCGGCGGCCTGCCATGCGGCCTCGGACCCGGCCATGCCGCCGCCAATAATATGAAGTATATCTGTCATACCGCGTGATGTATCCGCCCACGCCCCCAAAGAAAAGAACGAACCCACATCTAAATTTGTATCCATCAATGGTTTTACATTTTGTCAAAGGGCCTTTAGATTAAACATACCCTATAGGAAAGGACAGGCGATGGCCGATAAAAACGCGCCTCTCTTGATCAAACGCTATGCGTCACGGCGGTTATATAATACCGAAACATCCGATTATGTGACGCTGGATGATATTGCAGGCTTTATTCGCGCAGGCCGCGATGTGCAGATTGTTGACCTAAAATCAGGCGATGATTTGACGCGGCAATATCTTTTGCAAATCATTGCCGAACACGAAAGCCGGGGCGAAAATGTATTGCCCATCGCAGTATTGACCGACCTTGTGCGCAGCTATGCCAGCCAGGCCCATAGTGTGGTGCCCGATTTTCTGGCCATGAGTTTTGAAATGTTAAAACAAGGCCAATCCAGCATGGTGGAAAACATCACCGCCATAAACCCGCTATCGCAAATGCCGGGGTTTGAGGCCATGCGCGCCCAACAAGAGGCCTTTATCACCGCCATGACCGCAGGTTTGGGTGACACTTGGCGCACACCCACCGCCACATCCCCGCCTGCGCCCGAACCGGGACAGGCCGAAAAAACCGCCCCCGATGATTTATCTGATATCAAACGGCAACTATCTGAATTGCAACAAAAACTAAGTCATCTTTCTTGAAAGATCCCGGTGATCCATGCGCCGCCTGTTTTTTATATTATGCAGCCTATATTTTGGCCTGCACGCCGCCCATGCGCAGGATATCACTGTGTTTGCGGCGGCCAGTTTGCAATCTGTTTTGCACGATATTGCGCCGCTATGGGCCAATGAAACCGGGGGCGATATCCGGTTTTCTTTTGCCGGCAGCGCCATCTTGGCCCGCCAAGTGCAGGCAGGCGCACATGCCGATATCATCATATTGGCCAATCGTGACTGGATGGATGCATTGGATGACACCGCCACGATTGACCCCGCCACACGGGTGGATCTTTTGACCAATCGTTTGGTGGTGATCGGGCGCGATGCAGACCCCGCGCCTTTGCAGGTCTCTTTTGACGGGACGGGGCGGATCGCATTGGCCTTGGTTGATGCCATACCGGCAGGGATTTATGCGCGATCTGCGCTTGAAACGCTTGGCCTGTGGGATGAACTATCGCCGCGTGTGGTTGAACTTGATCATGTCCGGGCGGCCTTGGCCCTTGTGGCGGCGGGCGCGGTGGATCGTGGCATCGTATATGCCACCGATGCGCAGGTTGACCCGCGCGTGCAAATCATCGCCGATATTCCGCCCCATACCCACGCGCCGATCATATATCCTGCGGCGGCCATCGCAGGCACCGGGCCGGATGCCACGCGCTTTATCACCTTTTTACAAAGCCCCGCCGCATCTGATATTTTCACCGCCCATGGCTTTGGCCTGTTTGGTCTGGCCGCATCAGAGGCCCCGTAACAATGCTTGGCCCCGAAGAATGGCAGGTGGTGATCTTATCGCTACATATTGGCACCATCGCCACATTTTGCAGCCTGCCCCCGGCAATTGGGGTGGCCTTTATCCTGTCGCGCTATGATTTCATTGGCAAAAACCTGCTAAATGGGATTGTGCATTTGCCCTTGGTTTTGCCGCCTGTGGTGACGGGATATCTGTTATTGTTTATCTTTGGCCCCAACCAACCCGTGGCCCGGATCATCGAGGCCCTGTTCGGCCTGCAATTCGCCTTTCGCTGGACAGGCGCCGCCTTGGCCGCAGGTGTCATGGCCTTTCCATTGATCGTGCGGGCAATCAAATTATCGCTGGATCATGTCGACCCCAAACTGGAACAAGCCGCAGCCAGCCTAGGCGCGGGGCCATTGCGGGTATGGGTGAC
>CAZPSB010000060.1:0-11402 GCA_964589025.1 uncultured Jannaschia sp.
CCCCTTTAGACGTTCGTCGATCCTGTTTCGGCCCCATGATCCCCAAATGAAGGATGTTGGTGGAGCCGCCGGGTACCGCCCCCGGGTCCGATCCGCTTATTCCGAGCGCGTTTATGCCCATAGTTGCCAAAGACAACATCCTATACCTAAAACGCCCCGCGCGCCGTTTCAAGGCCAATTCCGGGCTATGGCGTGCGAAATCTATCATAAACCCTTGCCCTGCGACCTGAACCGGCATAAAGCCGCCTGCGATATCAGAAAGGAACGCGTATGCCTGTTTTGGTCATGAAATTCGGTGGAACCTCGGTGGCGACGCTTGATCGTATCCGCCGCGCGGCAAAACGTGTGGGGCGCGAGGTTGCGAATGGCTATGATGTGATTGTCATTGTGTCGGCCATGTCGGGCAAAACCAATGAATTGGTGGGATGGGTCGAAAACACATCGCCGCTATTTGATGCGCGTGAATATGATGCGGTTGTATCATCGGGCGAAAATGTGACCGCCGGTTTGATGGCCTTAAGCTTGCAAGAAATGGATATTCCCGCGCGCAGTTGGCAAGGATGGCAAGTGCCGGTCAAAACCACATCGGCCCATGCCAGCGCCCGGATTGATGATATTTCGCCGGATAATATCACCGCCAAATTTGACGAAGGCATGCGCGTGGCCGTTGTGGCCGGTTTCCAAGGCATCAGCCCCGAGGGCCGCATCACCACATTGGGCCGGGGCGGGTCAGACACCACCGCCGTGGCCTTTGCCGCCGCCTTTGATGCGGTGCGGTGTGATATTTATACCGATGTGGATGGCGTTTACACCACCGATCCGCGCATCGCGTCTAAGGCGCGCAAACTTGATAAAATCGCGTTTGAAGAAATGCTTGAACTGGCCTCGCTTGGGGCGAAAGTATTGCAAACCCGTTCGGTGGAATTGGCCATGCGTTACAATGTGCGCCTGCGCGTTCTATCCAGTTTCGAAGAAATGTCAGATAAGGCCGGCACCATTGTCTGCCCGGAGGATGAGATTATGGAACAAAATGCCGTTGCCGGTGTGGCCTATTCGAAAGAAGAGGCCAAAATGACCCTGACCAATGTCGAAGACCGCCCCGGAATTGCCGCCGCGATTTTCGGGCCATTGGCCGATGCGGGCGTTAATGTTGATATGATCGTCCAAAACATTTCCGATGAGGGTGTGACGGATATGACCTTTTCATGCCCCGTGAACGAGGTCAAACGCGCCGAGGCCGCCTTGAACGCCGCCCAAGATGCCAATGACATCACCTTTGAAACGCTATTGGCCGATACCGATGTGTGCAAAGTGTCTATCGTGGGCATTGGTATGCGGTCTCATGCGGGGGTAGCGGCAAAAATGTTCAAGACATTGCGCGATGAAGGTATCAACATCAAGGTGATCACCACATCCGAAATCAAGGTCAGCGTCCTGATCGACCGCAAATATATGGAATTGGCCGTGCAGGCCCTGCATGATGCGTTTGAATTGGATCGCGGCACCTAAGATGTGGCGATGACGCGCAAACCCAAAGCCAGGCCAAAACACCGCCGATCAAAATCGCGCCACGCCAAACTGCGCCGTGGTTCATGCCGCGCCATCATATGGCAGGTTTGGGCGGGCCTGCGCCATTGGGTGCCGCGCGTGATATGCGGGGCAGGGGCCGTCATGATGATTTGGCTGGCCGCCTATGCATTTGTGCCTGTGCCAACCACATTTTACATGATGTCCGAATCCAGACGTCTGGGCGGGGTTGAACGGCAATGGGTGGGGTTGCAAGACATATCGCCGCATTTGCGCCGCGCCGTTGTGGCCGCCGAAGATGCGCATTTCTGCCGTCACTGGGGGCTTGATGTGAATGCAATCCGGGCGGCTTTTGCCGATGGGGCCAGACGGGGCGGGTCAAGCTTGACACAGCAAACCGTCAAAAACGCCTATTTATGGCATGGGCGCAGTTGGCTGCGCAAAGGGATTGAGGCCGTTTTGGCCATTGGCGTTGATTTCCTATGGTCCAAATCCCGCATTCTTGAGGTCTATCTGAATATTGCCGAATTTGGCCCCGGCCTTTTCGGTGCCGAAGCCGCCGCCCAACATTATTTCAACCGCCCCGCCGCAGATTTAACCCTGCAACAGGCCGCGGCATTGGCATCTGTATTGCCTGCGCCACAGGTCAGATCACCGGTTGATCTTTCCCCCCGTCAACGCACGCGCGCCGCGCGCATTGCCGATGGGGCGCAAACCATTTTGAATGATGGGCGTGCGGCCTGTTTTGCCGATTGATTTTCAGACCAATCTTGCCCATATGGTACAAAGGAAAATCAAAGGTTTTTTGGTTATGAATCGTCTGTATCATTTTGCACTATCGCCCTTTTGTCGCAAGGTCAGGCTGGTTTTGGCCGAAAAAAAGATCGAGGTCGAACTGGTCGAAGAACGGTATTGGGAACCGTCTGCGGAATTTTTGCGCCGTAATCCCGCCGGTCAGGTGCCTGTTTTGAAAATAGATGGGATGTATCTGTCAGATTCCAACGCCATCTGTGATTATCTGGAAGACATGGTGGCGCAACCGTCATTGATGCCCTCTGTGCCGCGATCGCGCGCCGAAGCCCGGCGTCTTGTCGGTTGGTTTGATGATAAATTCAATTCCGAGGTCACATTGAACCTTGTCTATGAACGGTTGCATAAAAAAGTGATGCGCGCGGGCTATCCCGATGGTAAGGCAATTAAAACGGGCGCATCACGGATCAAATTTCATCTTGATTATATGGCGTGGCTTTTGGAACGGCGCCGTTGGTTGGCCGGTGAAAAGATGACATTGGCCGATTTTACCGCCGCCGCCCATCTTAGCTGCCTTGATTACATATCAGATGTCGATTGGGATCGGTCACATCTGGTGAAAGATTGGTATGCCAAAATCAAATCAAGGCCGGCCTTTCGGTCTATTCTGGCCGATCAGATACCGGGGTTTCCACCGCCGCCCCATTATGCGAATCTTGACTTTTGAACAATATCAAAGCTGCACTTCAGGCCGAGGCCAAGGCCATCGGTTTTGCGCAAATGGGCGTATGCCGCCCCGATGCCATTCCTGATGCGCCTGCGCAATTGGCCGAATTTGTGGCCAAGGGATATCACGGGCAAATGGCCTGGATGGCAGATCGCATGGCCTGGCGCGCAAACCCCGCCGCATTGTGGGATCAGGCGAAATCCATCATCATGTTGGCCGATCCCTATACGCCGCAATCCAACCCTTTGGCGGCCTTGCAAAAACACGATTGCGCCACCATCAGTGTTTATGCGCAAAACAAAGATTATCACGATGTGGTCAAGAAACGTCTGAAACGTTTGGGTCGATGGCTATTGGAACAGGCCGGGCCGGATCATGCGATCAAGGTGTTTGTCGATACTGCGCCAGTGATGGAAAAACCATTGGCGGCGGCGGCGGGTTTGGGATGGCAGGGCAAACATACCAATATATTATCGCGCGAATTGGGCAATTGGTTTTTTCTGGGCGCGATTTTTACCACGCTGGATTTGCCGCCTGACCCCCCCCATCACCCCCATTGCGGCAGTTGCACCGCCTGTCTTGATATTTGCCCGACCAAGGCCTTTCCCGCGCCTTATCAATTGGATGCGCGGCGGTGTATTTCATATCTGACGATTGAACATAAAGGCCCGGTTGACCCTGATCTGCGGCCTATGTTGGGCAATCGCATTTATGGGTGCGATGATTGTTTGGCCATTTGCCCGTGGAATAAATTCGCCCAAGATGCATCTGAAATGCGCTATCATCCGCGCCCTGATCTACAAAGCCCCGATTTGGCGGCCTTGGCGCGCCTTGATGATGCGGGATTTCGGGCGTTGTTTTCGGGATCGCCGATCAAACGCATCGGGCGGGGGCGGTTCGTGCGCAATGTGTTATATGCAATTGGAAATTCCGGCCTGCCATCGTTGAAACCGGTGGCGCAGGGCCTGACACAGGATCAAGACCCAACCGTCGCAGATGCGGCCCGTTGGGCGGCGGAGCGTTTGGAATGAACCTATTGATATTCGGGGCAGGTTATACCGCCAAGGCCGTGGCATCGGCCCTGCAAGGCCAGGCCAATATGCGCGGCACCACGCGCAAGGCCAAGAATGCGGAAACCCTGCATCAGGCGGGCTTTGATCCGCGCCTGTTTCCCGGTGATGATCTGGCCAAAGATTTGGCATGGGCAAGCCATGTGTTGATCACCGCCGGCCCACAGAATGGGCAAGACCCCGTTTTGGCCCATCTGTGCGACGCATTCGCGCAAAATGCCGGGCGGTTGGTTTGGGTTGGCTATCTAAGTACCACAGGCGTTTATGGCGATCATCAGGGCGGATGGGTGGATGAAACCACCCCCCCCAATCCACAAAGCGACCGGGGCCATGCGCGTGTGATGGCCGAACGCGATTGGCAAAGCCTGCATGCAGATTATGCTTTGCCGCTGCATCTTTTTCGCCTGCCGGGGATTTACGGGCCGGGGCGGGGGCCTTTGGCCAAATTGCGCGCGGGCACGGCGCGGCGTATTATCAAAGATAATCAATTTTTCAGCCGCGCCCATGTGGATGATATCGCACAGGTTTTGGTGGCCTCAATGCGCGCGCCCAACCCGGGGTCAATTTATAACATTGCCGATGATGTGCCCGCCCCGCCACAAGATGTGATCGAATATGCGGCCCATCTTTTGGGCCTGCCCATCCCGCCCGCAATTCCATTCGATCAGGCCGAAATGACACCTATGGCCCGCAGTTTTTATGGCGAATCGAAAAAAGTCGATAATGCAAAAATCAAGGCCGAATTGGGCATTCGCCTGATCTATCCTGATTATATGACCGGCCTGCGATCTTTGATTGATGAAGCCTGGGGTGATCAATAGGGTTTGCCCGCGCGATGATCTGGCCAAGATATGGGGCCGTTTGGTCACCCCGCCCAAATGCATGATTGATGATAACCGGTTTGGCGGTGGCGTTAAATGTTGTCAGATGCCGAAACATGCCGCATGCCCCTTTTTTGGTGTATAAAACACGTATCGCATAAAGGGGCTGGCGCATGGGCGCGCCATTGGCATACCCGCCTATACATATGTATAGGGGGGTGTATGACCGGCGGGTTATTCCACCGTGACCGATTTGGCCAAATTTCGGGGTTGATCCACATCGGTGCCTTTGTGCAGCGCGGTGTGATAGGCGATCAATTGCGCGGGGATGGTGTATAATAAAGGCGCAAAAATCGGGTCAATTTGGGGCATAATCAGGGTGTTCCACACGCCTTGGCCTGCCTCATGCGCGCCTGTGGCATCGGTGATCAACCAAACGGGGCCTTCGCGTGCCATGACCTCTTGCATGTTGGAAATGGTTTTATCAAACAACCCATCGCGGGGGGCCATGACGATGACAGGCACCGATTTGTCGATCAAGGCAATCGGGCCATGTTTCAATTCACCACTGGCGAAGCCTTCGGCGTGGATATAGCTGATTTCTTTTAGTTTAAGCGCGGCCTCCATCGCGATGGGAAACATCGCGCCGCGCCCCAGAAAAATGGCAGATTTGGCTTCGGTCAGGCGTTTGGTGGTGGCGGCGATTTTGGGGTCTAGCGCCAAAACCTGATTGATCAAACCCGGTAATGTGCCAAGCGATGCGATCAATTCCGCCTCACGCGTGGGGGGGATGCGGCCCTTTTGCCGCGCGGCCAACAAGGCCAAATGAACCAAAACCACCAATTGGTTCAAAAACGCCTTGGTCGAGGCCACGCCGACCTCAACCCCCGCGAAAATAGGCAGCGCCAAATCAGATTCGCGCGCGATCGAACTTTCGTCTACATTGACGATTGAAACAATCTGCCCCGCCTTGCCACATGCATAACGCAATGCTGCCAATGTATCGGCGGTTTCGCCCGATTGGCTTACGAAAATGGCGGTGGATTTATCCGAAATCGGCGGTTCACGGTATCGAAATTCCGATGCAATATCAATATCACACGGCATGCCCGCCAATTGTTCGAACCAATATTTCGCCACCTGACAGGCATAAAACCCCGATCCACAGGCCACCAATGTGACCCGGTCGGTTTGCGAAAAATCAATCTGCCCATGGGGCAGGGTGATGTGGCTATTTTGGGTGTAATGCGCCAGACAATCGGCCAGAACAATGGGCTGTTCAAAAATTTCTTTGGCCATGAAATGTTTATGGCCGGCTTTGTCGATTGTGGTGGTGTTGGCGGCAATGGTGCGAATATCACGATGGGCCAAAGCGCCGGTTTCGTCATGGATTTCGGCGCCATCACGGGTGATGAATGCATAATCGCCTTCGTTCAGATAAGCGATACGATTGGTCAAAGGGCCAAGGGCGATGGCGTCTGACCCGACAAACATTTCCCCATCACCATACCCAATCGCCAAAGGTGATCCGCGCCTTGCGGCGATGATCAGATCATCTTCGCCTTCAAACAAAAAAGCCAAGGCAAAGGCCCCTTGCAACACCCCAAGCGTTTTGACCGCCGCATCACGCGGGGACAGGCCGTTTTCCAGATGGTATTGGCATAATTGCGCCACGGTTTCGGTGTCGGTTTCGCTTTCGAAAGGGCGATCCGATAGGGTTTCACGCAATTCACGAAAGTTTTCGATAATGCCATTATGCACAACCGCCACCTTGCCCGCACGATGCGGATGGGCGTTTTGTTCATTCGGCGCGCCATGTGTGGCCCATCTTGTGTGGCCAATCCCGGCTTTGCCGCGCAGGGGATGATGGACCAACAGATCCGATAGGTTTACCAGTTTCCCGACTGACCGGCGTCGATCAAGCGCACCTTGTTGCAGCGTTGCAATGCCTGCGCTGTCATATCCGCGATATTCAAGACGTTTGAGGGCCTCAACCAAAATGGGGGCGGCCTCATGTTGGCCCAAAACTCCGACGATCCCACACATGGTTTATCCTTTCTTTGTGGCGCGCGCGGCCTTGAGCGCGCGCAGGCGTTTCATCAAACGATCGGCAAGACCGGGTTTGTTTTCTTGTTTTGGGCGCGCCAATGCCAAGGCCCCATCGGGCACGTTTTCGGTTATCACCGACCCCGATCCCGTCATCGCCCGCGCGCCGATATCAACAGGGGCAACCAGCATCGTATCAGACCCGATAAACGCATCCGCCCCAATTGTGGTTTGGTGTTTGGATACGCCATCATAATTACACGTTACCGTGCCCGCACCCAGATTGGCCCGTGCGCCAACACGGGCATCACCAACATAGCTTAGGTGATTGACCTTGGCACCTTCGCCAATGGTGGCGGCCTTGATTTCCACGAAATTTCCAATGCGGGCCTCATTACCAATTTCGGTTCCGGGGCGCAGGCGGGCATAGGGGCCGATGATTGCGCCTTGGCCGATATGGGTGTCTTCCAGATGCGAAAAGGCGCGGATCTGTGCGCCGTTTTCCACGCTGACATTAGGGCCGAACACAACATAGGGTTCAATCACCGCATCGCGCCCGATTTCGGTATCATAACAGAAATAGACCGTATCGGCGGCGTGAAATGTCACGCCATCGGCCAGAAACCGATTGCGCATTTTGCGTTGAAACGCGGTTTCGGCTTGGGCCAGTTCGGCCCGCGAATTGATGCCAAGCGTTTCAGATTCGTCACACAAGATTGCCGTGGCGCTTAGGCCCTGTGCCACGCCTAGGGCCGGTATATCGGTCAGGTAATATTCACTGGCGGCATTGGCCGGTGTGATCTGTTGCAAAAGGCGCATCATCACCTTGGCATCGGCGGCCAACAGGCCGGAATTGCAGGTGGTCAGCGCCAATTCGGCATCAGTTGCGTCTTTGGCCTCGACGATTTTGATCAGCGCGTCGCCATCCATCACCAAACGGCCATAGCGGCCCGGATTGCTGGCCTGAAACCCCAAAACCACAATATCATGGGTTTGACGGGCGGTTTGCATGGCGCGCAGGGTGGTTTCGGTGACAAAGGGCGTATCGGCATATAAAACGATGATATCGCCATCAAAACCGGCCAATGCATCGGCGGCCTGCAAAACCGCGTGGCCGGTGCCCAATTGTTCGTGTTGGCGGATGCAGGTGGCCTCGGGCATCAGATTGGCGATGGTTGTTTCAACCTGATCGGCCCCATGCCCGGTGATCACGATGATTTTGGCGGGGTCCAATGCCATTCCGGCGGCCAAACCATGCGCCACCAAGGGCGCGCCACCCAATGGGTGCAAGGGTTTGGGCAGGTCCGAATTCATCCTTGTGCCGGCGCCTGCGGCCAAAACAACCAAGGCAACAGGGCGGTGGGGTGGGGTATGTTCCATTAATATGCTCGTGATCCATTATTTGGGCGATACATACCGGCCCCAACGTCGCAGCGCAATATCTGCACTGGTCACATTGGTTTACGTCTTGTTACAGATGCCAGCAGGTTTTAGTATGGAAAGGGGCGGTTGATGCGCTGTGTGATTTTTGATTTAGACGGCACTTTGGCCGATACAAGCGGTGATTTGATTGCCGCGGCCAATCACACATTGGCCGAATTGGGCGTTGATGCCTGTCTGACCTATGGGCCCGATGATGCCACTGCCTTGCGCGGTGGGCGCGCAATGTTGACCTTGGGCTGTGCGCGGGCAGGGGTGGATGGCGCTATGTCGGGTGCCATAATCGAACGGGGTTACCCCATTTTATTGCAGGCCTATGGCCGGGCGATTGATGTGCATACCCGCCTTTACCCCGGTGCGGTTCAGGCGGTTGAACGCCTGCGCGCGCGCGGTATCGCAGTGGGGGTTTGCACCAATAAACCCCACGCTTTGGCGCAAATCTTGCTCACCAATCTTGGGGTGCGCGATATGTTTGCATCATTGATCGGGGCCGATAGTTTGCCCACCCGCAAACCCGACCCGGCCCCGTTACTGGCCGCAATTGACAAAGCCGGGGGGGATCGCGCCCGCAGCGTTTTGATCGGCGATACCGTGACCGACCGTGATACATCCCGCGCGGCAGGGGTTGGGTCGGTATTGGTTAGCTTTGGCCCATTGGGGCAGGGGGTCACGCAATTGCAACCCGACGCGGTTTTGCACCATTATGATGATCTGGATGATGTGGTGGATCAGATCTTGGCCTAGGGCGGGTGGCCTGTGTCTAAATACGATTTCGCCTTGCCAGCCTGCCAAAGGTGGTGGACATTACCCCAAAGATTGATTTGGCACTAGGGCGGCATGATGCAAAAACCCGTATTCACAGGCAATTTCACCCAACAAGACCCCATCCCCCAGGCGGGCATTGATGCGGCGCTGGCGGTTTTGCAAACCGGGCGGTTGCATCGCTATAATTTGGCCCAAGGCGAACAGGGCGAAACGGCCCTGCTGGAACAGGAATTTGCCGCCTTTACGGGGGCGAAATATGCGTTGGCGGTGGCCTCGGGCGGGTATGCGATGGGGGCTGCGTTGCGCGCGGTTGGCGTGGGACCGGGTGACAAAGTGTTGTCAAACGGGTTTACACTGGCGCCCGTGCCCGGTGCGATTGCCAGTGTGGGTGCGGTGCCAGTTTTTGTGGAAACCCAACCCGATCTGACGATTGACCTGAATGATCTGGCCGCCAAGGCCAACACCAGCGGGGCGAAAACCCTACTGCTTAGCCATATGCGTGGGCATATTTGCGATATGGATCGTCTGATGCAGATATGCGCCGCCACCGGCGTGAGCGTGATCGAAGATTGCGCCCATACTATGGGGGCGCATTGGGATGGCACGCCATCAGGCCGGCACGGTGTGGTCGGGTGTTATTCCACCCAAACCTATAAACATATGAATTCTGGCGAAGGTGGCTTTTTGATTAGTGATGATGACACAATCATGGCAGCTATATGTTGTTTGAACGCCATCTTGCCCGCCCGCCCGTTGCGGCCTTTGACGATCTAAAATACCTGACGCCCAATGTATCGGGCCGAATGGATCATCTGCGCGCCGCGATTTTGCGCCCGCAATTGGCCGATTTGCCCCGACAGGTGGCGCGGTGGAATGCGCTGTATCTGGCGGTTGAAAATGGCCTGCGCAACACGCCCGGTTTGCAGGTGATTGACCGCCACGCCAAAGAAAGCATCGTGGGGTCATCCATTCAATTTTTACTGCCTGAATTCACCGCAGATGATATATGCGCCCTCATGGCGCGCTGTGCCGCGCGGGGGGTAGAATTAAAATGGTTTGGCGCCGATGAACCGGTAGCCTTTACATCGCGCTATGACAGTTGGCGATACGCGCCCCAACAAAGCCTGCCCAAAACCGATGCGATATTGGCGGGCCTGATGGATATGCGCCTGCCGCTTACCTTTACACCTGCGGATTGCACATTGATCGCCGACATTATTCGCGATGAGGTGATGGGCTGATATTCATTCGTTTTGGTGTATGTGCGCCCAGATGAACAATAGGAAAACAAATGATTAATAACAAAAATATCTTACGCGCGCTATTGATTGGTTTTGGTGTGTTTTCCCCGATTGCAGCCGTTGCATGTCAAGATTGGAATACGATTGAGTTTTTTGATGTCGCAACCCCAGAACAAATCTATAGCTGTATAGAAAGTGGAATGGATGTAAATGCACGTGATGGTGAAGGCATTACACCGTTACATTATGCATCAGCTTATAATGAGAATTCTGAAATTGTATTAATTTTGATTGATTTGGGTGCATTGGTGAACGCGAGAGATTTAGAGGGTTTTACACCATTACATGCCGCTGCTGCTTTTAACGATAATCTAGAGGTATTACTCGTTCTTATATCTGAAGGAGCTGATATTAATGCACAAGCGCAACAAGCCTACACGCCGCTTCATGCAGCCGCTGAATGGAGCGATAATCCAGATATTATAGTTTCGCTTTTACGTGCGGGTGCCAATGGTGCGATCCGTACAATTGGCACTTTGCGAAGCGAAAGCGACCTTACGCCGTTTGATATGATAGGCGAAGATTCACCTTTATATCGAACACAAGCCTATTGGATGCTTAACGACGCAAGATATCCTTAGATGTTTAGATGATTATCACACCAACCGCGAATTTTCCTTTGCCGCGCGCACGAAATCCCGAAACAGGGGATGCGGGTCAAAGGGTTTTGATTTCAGTTCGGGGTGAAATTGCACGCCGATAAACCAAGGGTGGTCTTTCAATTCCACAATTTCGGGCAGTCGGCCATCGGGCGATAGGCCAGAAAAACAAAGACCTGCTTTTTCAAGGGCGTCTTTATACTGAATATCAACCTCATAGCGATGGCGATGGCGTTCTTCGATGTGGGTGGTGCCGTAAATTTCGGCGGTTTTTGACCCTTTGGCCAATTGCGCGGCATAGGCGCCTAGGCGCATCGTGCCGCCCTTGTCATCGGTCAGTTTGCGTTCAACCTTAT
>CAZPSB010000061.1:0-3714 GCA_964589025.1 uncultured Jannaschia sp.
GCCGCAACATTCAAGGTGCCATCTTGATACCAGCGAATATGCACATCATCATGGGCGTATGAGGTGTCTTTGACCTTGGTATAGGGTTTGATCCAATCAATCCGTTTGCCATGATCGCCCCAGAATGCAACCGGATCGGCGATAGATGCGGTATACATCTGATCATAGGTTTCGGCATTGATATGGGCACCGGGTAACAGGCTGGGCATGTTGGATATTTGTGTTGACATTTGTTTCCCCCTCCAAATGGATCAACAATATTTTGGCCGCCATCTGGCACGGTGATGCGCATATGCGTGCGAAATGATGTCTCTGTGCGAATTTCCGGCGTGTATCTTTGGCACATCCAAGCCTCCTCCCCGCTTGGGTGCCTGATCCGCAGCGCTGGCCATAAAGGGCCTAAAATTCGCACAGAGCATCAGTCGCGTGCTTAATAATACGGCACATTACAAATATGTGACAGGTTTGTGACAAAAAGATACCGGGCATGTGCCATCCGGCATCACTTTTGTAAATTTGTTTACCGATAGAAATAATTTTTGTAAATATCCGTGAATTTTGAAGGGCAGATGCATGCGCATCTATTTATCATCTTGTGATTACGGGGCTATATGCAAGGCCCCGTTCAACCAAGGCATGTCGTCTTGTGCCGGGGCGATAAAATGTTCGGCAATCAGCGTGCGGGCCAATTCGGCCACTTGTTCTGGAATGTCCAATGTCCAGTCATCGCTGGCATATAACACAATTTTGCGCGGGCTTGGGGGGTGGGGCAGGGGGTGCACATCAATTGAATCGGCAAACCGGCCTGCGCGCAGATGGCTTAGGGCGGTTGTGATGGTCCATCCCAACCCATCGGCCACAAGGGCGCTGATGGATTGGTTGGAATCCATTTCAAACCGCGCAGGTGGGTTGACCCCCATTTGCCCCAGATAGGTTTCAATCTGTTGTCCCATGATTTGTTCGATATCGCGGCGCAGAAACACCATGTTTTGCAACATGCCAAACCCGCCGGATATATCCGTGCCTTTGGGCACGGCCAAAATATAGGGATCTTCTAACAGGGGCAGGGTTTTGGTGTTGGCGGTTTCGGTGGTGTTGGTGGCGCAAATGGCAATATCCAATTCACGCCGCATGATTTTGGTATGTAATATGTGGCTGGCGCCTGTGATCATGCGTAAGCTGCAATGCGACATGGTTTGTGCCAATTGCGTGGCCAAAAGAGGTGTCACGCCGGTTTCGAAATCCTCGATCACCCCAAGCGACAGCGCCGATAGCCCGCTTAGATCCAATGTGTTCAATCCACGTTGGCCTTGGCGCAAGGCCTTTAGCGCGATTTGCGCCTGCCCTAAAAACAACCGCCCCGCCGGGGTCAAGGCCATGGGGCGGCGCGAATGGTCAATCACATCTACCCCTAAAACGGCAGATAGGTTTTTCAACTGCTGTGATACGGCCGGGGCGCTCATGTTCAGGGATTTGGCGGTATCGGCCACAGATCCGGTGCGCGCGATGGTTTCAAATACCGCAAGCCCGCGCAATGTCAGGCCTTTCAAAAGGGGGTCATTCATCACGCAGGGCCTTTATTCTGGTATATGGGGGTGATAACAGGCTTGGGACTCATTAAGAAATTGCACCTGTGCGATCAATCATCAAGCCGCAAAATAAACACAAAGCGTGATGATATGTGGTTTTTAGGATATGTGATCTGGTAAAATTCAGATTAAATCCTATGTCGCAAAAGTTGATTGGTTTTGTCAGGCAATCGGAAATCGTATTTGAAACGCATAAGGTTTGTCACATATGTCTAAGCCCCTTTCATTCGGTCGCATCCCCGGTGGTTTTCCGGGCCTTGTATCGGTTGGTCTTCCCTTTGGGCTGTTTGTGTATTTTCTGGGCTTTGTCGCACCTGTGGGCGCGGGCGATGGGGTGCGGGTTGCACTGGATTGGGCCGAATCTTTATCGGTGCAGCTTTCGTTTTGGGTCGATGGGTTATCATTGAGCTTTGCGTTATTGATCACCGGAATTGGCGCATTGGTGACTTTATATTCCACCAAATACTTGGGCGGGCATGTCGATTATAATCGGTTTGTTTTGTTTTTGCTGATGTTCATGGTGGGGATGCTGGGCGTTGTTTTGGCCGATAATATCATCGGCCTTTTCGTCTTTTGGGAGGTCACGACAATCGCCTCATATCTCTTGATTGGCTTTAGCGCAGATAAGGCCAATTCACGCCGTTGTGCATTGCAGGCGCTGTTGGTCACCGGCACGGGGGGATTGGCGTTGTTGGCGGGTCTGATCTTGTTGGGGCAGGTCGCGGGCAGCTATGAATTATCGCAGATCGTCACGCGCGGTGATATCATCCGCGCCGATCCGTTATACGAGGCGATCTTGATCTTGATCTTAGCGGGTACATTCACCAAATCGGCACAATTTCCTTTTCATTTCTGGTTGCCCAACGCAATGGCCGCCCCCACACCGGTATCGGCCTATTTGCATTCGGCCACAATGGTCAAGGCCGGCATCTATTTGATGGCGCGCTTGAACCCAGCACTCGGGGGAACCGACCTTTGGTTTTGGGTCTTGATCATTGCAGGCGGGTTTACCACGGTATTTGCATCGCTTTTGGCGCTGCGCCAAACCGATATCAAACAGGTGCTGGCCTATACCACTTTGATGGCGTTGGGGGCGCTGACGCTATTTATTGGGGTCGGCACATCGGATGCGATCAAGGCCATGATGGTGTTTTTGGTCGTGCATTCATTATACAAGGCCGCCTTGTTCTTGATGATTGGTAATGTTGATCATGCCACCGGCACGCGTGAAGCCCCTATTCTACGCGGTTTGGCCCGCAAAATGCCCATTACCTTTTTTGCCGCTGCGCTGGCGGCCATTTCGATGGCGGGTATTCCCCCGTTTTTCGGCTTTATCGGCAAGGAATTTCTATATAAGGCCGGGCTGCATGCCGATACGGCATCTTTTTGGATTACCGGCACAATTTTTGCGGCATCGGTGATGATGTTTGCCGCCGCAGGTATCGCGGTTTTGCGCCCCTTTACCGGGCCATTGGCCGATACGCCCAAACCCGCCCAAGAAGCCCCTTGGCAAATGTGGCTTGGCCCGTTTTTCTTGGGCTTGGTTTTGGCCTGTTTCCCGACACGATCGAGGCCTGGTTGATTGCGCCGGGCACATGGGCCGTTTACGGCGATGCGTCTGTTTATGTTGATCTCTACCTGTTTCGAGAGGTCAACACCGCCTTTATCCTATCGCTTGTAACCTTTGGCGCGGGTGCGGTTTTGTATATGCTGCATCAGCCGTTTCGTAATCTTTTGGCGCGGATTTTTGCGGCCAACCCTATCAAATTCGACCCCGGTTGGGATCATGTCTTGGATGGCCTGAAATCCGTGGCCGCATGGCAAACGCGCCTTTTGCAATCGGGTGTGTTGCAGCGCTATATCTTGATAACATTCACCGTTATGGCCTTTGGCATTGGCGGAACCTTGATTGCGAAAGACGCGTTGAATTTCCAGATTGACTGGGCGCATGAAACAGAAGGCCTTTTATTCACCCATTGGGCGGTGTTGATCTTGATTGTCGCCGGGGCCATCGTGACGGCCTTTGCCACCAGCCGCATGACGGCCATTGCCGCGCTGGGTGTGGTGGGCATTGGGGTTGCGTTGATCTTTATCATGTTTTCGGCCCCTGATGTGGCGATCACGC
>CAZPSB010000061.1:3797-8267 GCA_964589025.1 uncultured Jannaschia sp.
TATGGCGCAAATATCGTCAATGTTATTTTGGTCGATTTCCGCGCAATAGATACCTTTGGCGAAATCGCCGTGGTCGTGATTGCGGCGCTGTCGGCCTATGCATTGTTGCGCGGCACGCATTACAAAAACCCGTCCGACCCCCAACAGCAGCAGCAGGAGGAACATCACACATGATGAATTCTGTCATTCTAAACGCGGCCACCCGGTTATTGGTTGCGTTATTGTTGGTGTTTTCGGTCTATATGTTGCTGCGCGGGCATAACTTGCCGGGGGGTGGGTTTATCGGCGGTTTAATCGGGGCCACGGGTTTTGTGTTATACGCAATCGCAAATGGCCCAAAAGCGGCGCGCAAGGCGTTACAGGCCGATCCGCAGAATATCGCGATGGTGGGTCTTGGCATTGCATTATGTGCCGGGGTGATGGCATCGGTTTTTGGCGATGCATTTTTCACCGGTCAGTGGATGTTTATCGGCGCAACCCAAGATGACAAAGGCCTGCCGATCAGTTCGGTTTTGGTCTTTGATATCGGCGTGTATCTGGTTGTGTTCGGGTCAATCCTGGCCCTTGTTTTGGCGTTAGAGGAAGAAGTGTAATGGAACTTTTAATCGCGCTTATGGTGGGGGTGTTGGTTGCGGCGGCGGTCTATTTGATGTTGTCGCGCCATGTGATGCGGTTTTTATTTGGATTGATCCTGATTTCAAACGCGGCCAATTTGATTATTTTTGTATCGGGGCGCCTGACACCCGGCGCGCCGCCTTTGATCCCCCAAGGTTATGATGCGCCGCCTGATCTGGTGGCCAATGCCTTGCCGCAGGCACTGGTTTTGACGGCGATTGTGATTGGCTTTGGCCTGTTTGCCTTTGCGCTGACGCTTGTCTATCGGGCCTATCAAAACCTAGGCACGCTGGATTCAAGTGAAATTCGCCTTGCCGAACCACCTTCCAACGCAGGAGAGCCACAAGAATGAGCTGGGTTCTGGCCTTACCAATCATCATCCCCTTTGCCACCGCGGTATTGGCGTTTTTGTTCCGCAAAGGCCCCGAAGGGCGTTGGATTTCAATCATCGGGTCATGTGGCCAATTGATCGCCAGCATCAGTTTGATGTCGCATGTTCTGGCCCAAGGTGTGGTTGCCGCGCAAATGGGCAATTGGCCCGCACCTTTTGGCATTACCTTTGTGGCCGATCTATTGTCTGGCGTCATGGTTGTGATCACCGCAATTACCGGTTTGGCGGTGGCGGTTTATGCCTTGGCCGATATTGAGCCGCGCAAAGAACAATTGGGCTATCACGCCTTGTTTCAGGTTCTTTTGGCCGGGGTGACGGGCGCATTCCTGACGGGGGATTTGTTCAATCTATATGTCTGGTTTGAGGTGATGTTGATCGCGTCCTTTGGTTTGCTTGTCATGGGCGGAAACCGGGTGCAACTGGACGCCGGCATCAAATATGTGACGCTAAACCTGATTTCGACGATCTTGTTTTTGTCAGGTGTTGGCCTGCTTTATGGCATGACGGGCACGTTGAATATGGCGGATCTACATATCGCGGTGCAACAAGTGGAAAACCAAGGCCTTTTGGTTACCATCGCCATCATGTTCATGATCGCATTCGGGGTAAAGGCGGCGGTGTTTCCGTTGTTTTTCTGGTTGCCGGCATCTTATCACGCGCCTTCGGTGGCGGTATCGGCGATATTTGCAGGCCTGTTGACAAAGGTTGGTGTGTATTCATTGATGCGGGTTTTCACGTTGATTTTCACTACCGATATTGATTTCACACATACGATTTTGATGTGGGTTGCGGGCTTTACCATGATCACCGGCGTTTTGGGGGCGGCGGCCATGAATGATATGCGGCGCATCTTGTCATTTCATATCGTAAGCCAGATTGGGTATATGATCCTTGGCCTTGCGTTATATACGCCTTTGGCGATTGTGGGGGCGGTGTTTTATCTGGTGCACCACATTATCGTGAAGGCAAATTTGTTTTTGGTGGCCGGTGTGGCCAAGCGTATCGCGGGATCGACCGATCTGGATAAAATTGGCGGGCTTTATAAATACGCCCCGTTTCTTGGGCTGTTATTCTTGATCCCGGCCTTTTCATTGGCGGGTTTCCCACCGCTTAGCGGGTTTTGGGCCAAATTCATCTTGATCAAAGCAGCACTTGATATCCAAGGCTATGTCATCGCTGGCATTGCCTTGTTTGTTGGGTTGTTGACCATCTATTCCATGACCAAAATCTGGGGCTATGCGTTTTGGAAACCCCATCCCGAACAGGTTGAACCACGCCTGTCCAATTTGCCGCTATCGGTACGGGTGCCTTTGTTGTTGCCCATTGCGGTTTTGGCCACGCTGACCTGTATTATCGGGTTGTTTCCCGAACCCTTTGTGCAATTTGCCACGCGTGCGGGGGATCAATTGCTTGACCCAACCGCCTATGTCACTGCTGTATTGGGGGGGGGCGCGTTATGATCCATATCGCAACATTGAATTTCGCGCTGGCCTTTGCATGGGCTGCCTTGACCGGTGATATCACGCTTGGCGGGTTGGTTGTGGGCTTTGTTCTTGGCAGTGCCGCCCTTTATTTCACCCGGTCCTTATTTCCCGGATCGACCCCATATTTTCGCAGGCTATGGCGGTGGTTCAAATTAATTATACGGTTTTTGTTTGAACTGATCGTTAGTTCGCTTCAGGTGGTGTGGGATGTCATGACACCGGGCCAAACAGCAAAACCCAGTGTGATTGCCATGCCATTGGATGTGAAAGGCGAAATGGGCATTTTACTGGTGACCAATATGATATCGCTGACGCCTGGCACGCTTAGTCTTGATGTCACGGATGATGGCAAAACGCTTTATATTCATGCGATGTTCGGGGATGATCCCGATGCGGTTTGCGCGCAGATCAAATCGGGTATGGAACGTTTGGCAATCGAGGCGATGGAGTAATCAGATGACAGTTTTAGAATGGTCCCTGAATGCCGCATTCATAATGGCGATGTTGGGGGTGGCCTTTGCCTTTATTCGTTTGATCATCGGGCCAAGCCTGCCTGACCGAATTGTCGCATTGGATATGATGACGGTTTTGATTGTCTCATTTTGTGGGCTTTATGCAATTTTATCAGATGATACCGCCTTTGTGGATGTGGCGATTGTTTTGGCCTTGATTGGGTTTTTGGCCACGGTGGCCTTGGCGCGGTTCGTAGAACGGCGCAAAACCCGATCACGGCCTGATCCCCATCAAGGCAACGCAAATACGAGGGCCACGGATGACTGATATCATACTTTCCATATTGGTTTTATTGGGCGGTTTTTTCTGCTTTGTGGCGGGGCTTAGTGTGTTGCGCCTGCCGGGTGTGTTGATCCGAATGCATGCCTCGACCAAGGCGGGCACATTGGGGGCGGGCCTGATTTTAGCCGCTGTTGCGGTTTATTTTGCCGATACGCCAACCATAACCCGCGCCATTATTGCGGTTATTTTCCTGCTGGTCACCGCGCCGGTTGCCGCCCATATGATTGGGCGGGCCGCCTTTCGGGTTGGGGTGCCGCTTTGGAATACCAAAATTTCTAAAGCCGCAGAAAAAGATCTGAAACGATAACCGGATAGCCGATCAGGTTTGCAGAAAATCAAACCGCCCATCGGGTTCGATGGCGCATATGGTCAATTTTCCACTGTGCCAGGCGCCTGTATCAATGCTGATGATTTGATCTTTGGCCTTGGGGTGGGGGGTTTCTTGATGGCCATGTATGATCCATGCGCCATCGCCGCGCGGGCTGGTGTTGAATTCAGGATGCCCCCATAACAAAACACGATTTGATTGTTGATCCATGGCGCGCGCAGGATCGGCCCCCGCATGTACGGCCCATAGATTTCCCGATGACCATGTCAAAGGTAAATTGGATACCCAATCCAACATTTCAGACCCCAAAGTATCGGTGACAACCCGTGCGGCATGTTCCAGATCCGGCAAATATGGGGTTTTGCCCAATTGCGCGGGTTCCAGATCAAGATCGAAATTATCCAGCATCGCAACCCCGCCATTGCGCAGCCAGCGCGCGCTGCGCGCCGCCGGTTGGGCTAGAAAATCAAGCAACATGCGTTCATGCGACCCCATCAGGCAGGTCACGCTTTGGGGCATGGAAAGATTAAGCCGCGATATATGTTTCAAGGCGGCCACACTATCGGGGCCGTGATCAATGTAATTGCCTAGAAAAATGACTTTTGCATCTGTGGCTTGCGTGCCGGCGGCATGATATTCGATAAGATCAAGGGCCGTATGCAGCAGATCAACGCGCCCATGAATATCACCGATCACATAACAATTGGCCCCGGGCGCAAGGCGGCTTTGGGGGCGCGATATGGGCGGCGGGGCTGCCGATGGTTTGGCATGGCGCCGCGTATTTTTATATCGGTCTATCATGTATTTACCCGCGCGATACGCCCATTTTGGCAAGGATGGCGGCCTGAATCACATAG
>CAZPSB010000061.1:8277-11379 GCA_964589025.1 uncultured Jannaschia sp.
TAATCAGGGCCATTGGCATCGGATTATATTATTCATGCATCGCCGTGTTGGATGGGCGCCCGACGACATCTTTCAATTCATCAAGTTCAATGAAATTATCGGCCTGGCGGCGCAAATCATCGGCAATCATCGGGGTTTGGCTGCGGATGGTGGATACAACAGACACCCGAACGCCTTTGCGTTGAACGGCCTCAACCAAACGTGTGAAATCCCCATCGCCGGAAAACAGAACGATATGATCCACATGTTCGGCGACTTCCATGGCATCCACGGCCAATTCAATATCCATATTGCCTTTGACCTTGCGGCGGCCTTGGCTATCGGTGAATTCTTTGGCGGGTTTGGTTATCATGGTGAAACCGTTATAATTCAACCAATCGACCAAAGGGCGCACGGGCGAATAATCTTCGTTTTCCAAAAGGGCGGTATAGTAAAACGCCCGCAACAATTTGCCCCTCTGCATGAATTCTTGGCGCAAAAGTTTGTAATCAATTTCAAACGCCAATGCCTTGGCCGCTGCATAAAGGTTTGATCCATCAATAAAAAGTGCAAGTTTTTCGTCGCGATAAAACATCAAGACACCTAAGTTTATGATTTTATAATCTGGTCGGGCATCATCAAAACAGCCCAAGACCATTGTTTAGAATTATGTCAAAGAACACAAATCACAAGTATAATCTTTTAGAAATATGTGCGCTGTGAACCATTTTGCGATGTTTGCGGCGGGGTGTGCATGTTGTATGGCCTTGTCAATGGGGGCAAAGCCGATTATAGGGTTTGATCTGAATTATGTCGTCTAAAGGGGTTGAACCATATGGCACGCGTGACCGTAGAAGATTGTGTTGATAAGGTCCCGAACCGGTTTGAATTGGTGATGTTGGCCGCGCATCGCGCGCGTGAAATTTCAACCGGGTCCCCTTTGACGCTGGATCGTGACAATGATAAAAACCCGGTTGTTGCCTTGCGTGAAATTGCCGAAGAAACACAGGGTTCAAACGATCTGCGCGAACGTCTGATTGGGTCAAACCAAACTCAGATCGAAGTGGACGAACCCGAAGATGATGCCATGGGCCTGTTGCAAGATGTTGAAACAGACCGCCCCGCCGATGATGACATGAACGAAGAACAAATGCTGCGCGCCTTGATGGAGGCGCAATCACAGCAGTAAATCGGTGGGGTCCTTTGCGCATGACACGGTGCCGGTGGATATCATCGCGGCCAGTGATCTTGTTGATATCATTCGTCAATACAACCCCAACACGAATGCCGAACTGATCACATCTGCCTATGATTATGCGGCCTTGATGCATCAAGGCCAAAGGCGGCATTCGGGTGAATCGTATTTTATGCATCCGGTTGCGGTTGCGGAAATTTTGGCGGAACAACATCTTGATGATGCAACCATTGCCACCGCCCTTTTGCATGACACAATCGAAGGCACATTCGCCGATATTGCCGAACGCTTTGGTGCGGATGTGGCCGAACTTGTGGATGGTGTCACCAAGCTAACCAAATTGCAGCTTGCCAATCACGAAGCCAAACAGGCCGAAAATTTTCGCAAATTATTGATGGCCATGTCCAAGGATTTGCGCGTAATCCTTGTGAAACTGGCGGATCGGTTGCACAATATGCGCACCATCAAATTCATGCCACCTGAAAAGCAAAAGAAAAAAGCCCAAGAAACGATGGATATCTATGCCCCTTTGGCCGGGCGGATGGGTATGCAATGGATGCGCGAAGAATTAGAGGATCTGGCCTTTCGCGTCCTAAGCCCGGATGAAAGGTCTTCGATCATTCGCCGCTTTGTAACTTTGCAAAAAGAAACCGGCGATGCCGTGCCGCAAATCACCAGCGATATCAAACTTGTGCTGCATAAACACGACATCACCGCCCAGGTCATGGGGCGCGCCAAAAAACCGTTTTCGATCTGGCGCAAGATGAAGGAAAAACAACTGGCCTTTTCGCGTTTATCCGATATTTACGGGTTTCGCGTGATTGTCGATACCGAAGAACAGGCCTATCGCACCTTGGGGGCGATCCATCAACGGTGGCGGGCCGTGCCGGGGCGGTTCAAAGATTATATCAGCCAACCAAAATCAAACGGGTATCGGTCTTTGCACACAACGGTATCCGGGCGCGATGGCAAACGGGTTGAGGTGCAAATCAGAACCCGCCAAATGCATGATGTGGCCGAATCGGGTGTGGCGGCGCATTGGTCGTATCGCGATGGGGTGCGGGCCAATAACCCGTTTGCGGTGGATCCATCCAAATGGTTGTCAGAATTAAACGCCCGGTTTGAAGGTGCCGATGACAGCGATGAATTTCTGGAACATGTCAAACTTGAAATGTATTCAGATCAGGTATTTTGTTTCACCCCCAAAGGCGATGTGATCAAATTGCCCAAAGGTGCATCACCCATTGATTTTGCCTATTCGATCCACACCCGCATTGGCCATTCCTGTGTGGGCGCAAAAATTGATGGCCTTCGCGTCCCCCTGTGGAGCAGAATCAGAAATGGCCAATCGGTTGAAATCATCACCGCCCAAGGTCAACGCCCCCAAGCCACCTGGATTGACATGGCCGTCACGGGGCGGGCCAAATCGGCCATTCGCCGGTCTTTGCGGCAGGAAGACCGCGAACGCTATATCAAACTGGGATGGGAATTGGCCCGTGTGGCCTTTGACCAGGTTGATAAGAAAATCACCGATAAGGCGCTTGAAACGGCGGCGGGGGTTTTGGCGCTTGGCACCGGGGCCGAGGTTTTGGCCCGCATCGGCAGCGCCGAATTATCCGCGCGGGATGTGGTGGCCAAACTGTACCCCGATATTGCCCATAATTCCCCCCGAAATCACGCCCAACCCCGCCGTGCGGTTATCGGTTTGCCGCCGGGTGAACAGGTCGCGCGTGCGCGGTGTTGTCAACCTGTCCCGGGGGAACGCATTGTCGGCATTACCGGGCGCGGCACCGGCCCTGTGATCCATGCGATTGATTGCCATGTTTTGGAACGCTATGATGACGAACCACAGCGTTGGGTCGATTTGCATTGGACAGATGGCGCACATGCACCGATCCATGATGTGACATTGGAAATGACAATTTCAA
>CAZPSB010000062.1:0-488 GCA_964589025.1 uncultured Jannaschia sp.
CATCATGGCCAAACCGCCTGCGCCAATAGGGGTAAAATACCATGGGAATTTTGGCGGCGTCATGGGTCCAATGTTCGAATGTGCCGCGCATTTGGTCATTTAACCACCGCAGATCGGCCGGGCGATATGTTGGCCTGCGCGACCACAAGATCAAATCATGGGCCCGCGCCAGGGTGTTCACACTGTCCAATTGTACAAAGCCAAGGCGTTCGATCACCTGCAACAGCCCCGCCCTATGGCCGGCCCCGCCCGGTGGGGCCAACAGGTCGTGACGATCCAAAAATAGCCGCCGGGCGGTTTGATTGTCTAAGGTGATATGGGCCATAGCTTAGACTATGGCGCGCAATGGATCAAAAGGCCAAACCTATTTCATGGCCCATGCAATGGTGAATTCCCCCAATACACGGCCAATGTCACCCGCTGCGGCGTGATCGCCTGCAATACGCGCCACAAGGCCGCGTTTGGGGTCTTCGTAGACGTCATGCACA
>CAZPSB010000062.1:498-11099 GCA_964589025.1 uncultured Jannaschia sp.
AATGCCAGCCTTGGCAAGGGCCGCGTTATAAATGCGGGTGATGGCGCGTTTGCGCAGATCGGGTTTGAATATTTTACCCACGGCGGTTTTGGGCAATTCGTCCAATATCTCAATATATTTCGGGATGGCGGCGCGTTCGGGAATGCGGGTTTTGCACCATTCGCGCAGATCCTTGGCCGTGGTGGTGGCACCTTGGGTCAGTTCCACATAGGCGCAGGGCAATTCGCCGGCAAAGGCATCGGGTTGGCCGATGGCACCGGCCATGGCGATATCGGGGTGGGTGGCCAGGCATTCTTCGATCATGGCGGGGTCAATATTATGGCCGCCGCGCACGATCAAATCTTTGGCACGCCCGGTGATCCAGATATAACCATCGTGATCCACCCGGCCCAGATCGCCGGTGCGCAAAAACACCCCATCATGATACAATGTGCGATTTTTGTCTTGATCTGTATAGGTTTCGGGGTCAAACACGCCGGGGCTATGGATACAAATTTCGCCGACCTCATCGGTGGCACATTCGGTCACTTGCCCACCAATGGTTTTCAAAATACGCAAATTGGTATGCGGAAAGGCCACGCCGACCGATCCGATTTTCTTGTCGCCATGAACCGGGTTACAGGCGACAAGGCAGGTGGCCTCGGTCAAGCCATATCCTTCGACCAATGTAATGCCCGTGGCTTTTTCAAACCGGTGGAACAATTCAACCGGCAAAGGCGATGATCCCGAAAAGGCGGTTTTCACCGATGATATATCGGCATTGACCGGGCGCTGCATCATGGCGGCAATGGCGGTGGGCACTGTGATGATAAAGGTCACTTGCCAGCGTTCGATCAGTTTCCAGAAATGATCAAACACCCCATCCCCGCGATAGCCCTGTGGCGTGGGAAATACCACATGACCGCCCGATACCAACATCGACATCAAGATCACATGGCTGGCAAAGACATGAAACAGCGGCAGCGGGCAAATCACCGTGTCTTTTTCGGTAAACAGCAAGGTTGTGCCGATCCAGCCATTGTAAATCATGCCAGAATATCGGTGTTGCGCGACCTTGGGCATGCCGGTGGTGCCGCCAGTGTGGAAATAGGCGGCGACGCGGTCGGTTTTGATGTCTTCGAATGTTAGCGTTTTGGCGTGTCGTGCCAGTTCTGCGTTGAAATTCAAAACACGCGCCTTGTGCGTTACCCGGTTTTTAGGCCGGATCATTGGTACAATCAAACGCTTGGCCCCGGTCAGATATCGCAGCAGGTCAACCTCTAACACGGTGTGCACATCCGGGGTTTCGGCCAAGGCGGCGGCGACTTTTTGTGCCAGATCCGTTTTGGGAAAGGCGCGCAACGTCACCACAATCCGAGCCTTGGTTTCACGCAAAATCGCGGCAATTTGTGTGGGTTCCAACAAAGGGTTGATGGGCGCCACAATGCCCGCCACCGCCCCGCCCAATAGCGTGACCACCGTTTCATTGCAATTGGGCAAAACAAAGGCCACCGTGTCTTGGGGGCCAATGCCCAAGGATCGAAACAAATTGGCGGCCTGCGTCACCCGCGCGTGCAGGTCATTCCATGTTAGCGTTTCTGCCGCATCCTTTGGGCCGGAAAACATTTGAAAACTAATCGCATTCAGATGCCCATGTTGGGTTTTACGCGCCCCAAGCAGATCATAGATCGTGACGCCCGGTTGGCTGTCTGGCCAAGGCAGATCGGTTTCGATTTTCCTGACATCGGCAACACTTGCAAAATCCACCATATGCCCCCCTTTATGATTGGCGGGGCCGGCCCGCATGATGCAGTATTAGATAAGGGTTTTTGTTCTAAAACCAATATATATAGCTAAAAATATATATTCAGGGGTTTTCGGTAAATTGCAATTGCGCCAGTTGCGCATATAGCCCGCCTTGGGCGACCAATGCATCATGGGGGCCTTGGCCGATGATGCGGCCATCATCAAATACCACAATGCGATCGGCACGTTTTACAGTGGCCAAACGATGCGCGATAATCAATGTTGTGCGATCTTGGCTAAGGGCATCAACGGCGCGTTGCACGGCGCGTTCTGATGCAGCGTCAAGGGCGCTGGTGGCTTCATCCAGCAACAAAATCGGGGTGTTGCGCAAAATGGCGCGTGCAATGGCGATGCGTTGTTTTTGCCCGCCCGATAACATCAGCCCGCGTTCGCCAACATAGGTGTCATACCCATCGGGCAGGGCCATCAGAAAATCATGCGCATCGGCGGCTTTGGCGGCGTGTTCGACCTGTGCATCACTGGCGCCCGGGCACCCAAAGCGGATATTTTCGCGCGCCGAGGCGCCGAAAATCACCGGGTCTTGGGGCACCAAGGCCATCGCCCCGCGCAAGGTCTCGCGGCCAATATCGCGCAGGTTTTGGCCATCTAGTGTAATTTTGCCCGCTGCGGGATCGTAAAACCGCAGCAACAGTTGAAAAATCGTGGTTTTTCCTGCGCCGGATGGGCCAACCAAGGCTACGGTTTCCCCCGGTGCGATGCGCAGATTGATATGGTTAAGCGCCGGCATGTCAGGCCGGCTTGGGTAAGAAAATGCAACATCATGAAAGATGATTTCACCCTTGCCATCTTGGGGTAGGGGGGCGGTTTGGGGTGCATCTTGGATGCTGTCTTGGGCGCTTAGCAATTCAACCAAGCGTTCGGTCGCGCCTGCGGCACGTTGCAATTCGCCGAAAATTTCGCTTAACGCGCCTGTGGCCCCCGCCACCATGATGGCGTAGATCAAGAATTGGATCAATTCTCCAACCGACATATTGCCCGCCTGCACATCGCGCGCGCCGATCCATAAGATGCACACAACCCCCGAAAACACCAGTGATATCACGATCACCGTCAAAACCGCCCGCGTGGCAATGCGCGCGCAGGCGCTGTCAAAGCTTTGTTCGGTGGTGGCATCAAATTCGCGGGCCGATTGGGGTTCATGCGTAAAGGCCTGAATCGTTTGGATAGATAACAATGCCTCGGATGCGCGGGCCGAACTTTGGGCGATCCAGTCTTGGTTATCTTTGGCCAAGACGCGCAACCGCCGCCCCAAAATGACAATCGGAATGACCACCGCCGGTACGATCAGCAACACAAGCCCGGTGAATTTCGCCGATGAAATCAGCATCAAAACCAGCCCGCCAACCAAAATCAACGCATTGCGCATGGCCACGGAAATGGAGGATGAAATCACGCTAAGCAATAAGGTAGTGTCGGTTGTGATGCGGCTTAGGACCTCACCTGTCATGATGCGTTCGTAAAAGGCGGGGCTCATGCGTAACATATGGTCAAACACGGCCTTGCGAATATCGGCAATCACGCGTTCGCCCAAACGTGTGACCAGGTAATATCGCGCCCCTGTGCCCAAGGCCAAAACCACCGCAATCCCAAGCGATGCCATAAAATACTGATTCAATAATGCCAGATTGCCGGTGTCAAACCCATCCACCACGCGCCGCAGCGCCAAGGGCAGGGTCAAAGATACGCCCGCCGTGACCACCAAGGCCAAAATCGCCGCCAAGGCCATACCGCGATAAGGCGCAATAAACCGCGCCAAGGCGCGCAAACTGTTTATATCACGCGATTTGGCGCGTTCGCTTGTGCTTTGCGTCAAGGTCGGGGCGATAGCGGGGGCGGGGTGTTTCATGTGGCATATCCTTTCGCAGGCCGGGTTTGCACATAAGACGGCCACAGGCGCAAGATTATGCACCAATCATGGCTTGGAAAATGTTGCCAATCCGCATATGACCATCCGAAATGCCCGCGTTTCGGGCCATATTTGCGAAAGCTGTTTTACATATGTCAACACGTGCCGGTTTCATCGCCCTGATCGGGGAACCCAATGCAGGCAAATCAACCCTGTTAAACCATATGGTTGCGGCCAAGATTTCCATCGTGACCCATAAGGTGCAAACCACCCGCGCGCGTATTCGCGGTGTCGCGATTGAGGGCGATAGCCAGTTGGTTTTTGTCGATACCCCGGGCGTGTTTCGCCCCCGCCGCCGGTTAGATCGCGCCATGGTGGCCGCGGCTTGGGCCGGGGCCGCGGATGCCGATTTGGTTGTTTTGCTGGTTGAGGCCCATCGCGGCCTGACCCAAGGTGTGGCCGCGATTTTGGAAAACTTAAAAGATATCGCTGGCCAATGCCGCGTGATTTTGGCGATTAACAAAATTGATCGTGTATCCGCCCCTGTTTTGTTGGAATTATCGGCCAAAATGAATGCCGCCTATGGGTTTGAAGAAACCTTTATGATTTCTGCCGAAAAGGGCTATGGCGTGGCGGATTTGCGGCAATGGTTGGCCGCGCATTTGCCCCAAGGGCCGTGGTTATACCCCGAAGATCAAATTGCCGATATGCCGATGCGCATGATCGCATCCGAAATCACGCGCGAAAAATTAACCCTGCGCCTGCATCAGGAATTGCCCTATCAATTGACGGTTGAAACGGAAAACTGGGCCGATCGCAAAGATGGCAGCACGCGCATTGATCAGGTCATCTATGTCGCCCGCGATGGCCATAAGGGGATTTTATTGGGCAAGGGTGGCGAAACGATTAAGGCCATTTCCAAAGCCGCCCGCGAAGAAATCGGCGCGTTTCTTGATCGCAATGTGCATTTGTTTTTACAGGTTAAGGTGCGCCCGAATTGGTTGGAAGAATCGGAACGTTATCAGGAAATGGGCCTTGATTTCAAAGATGGGGCATGATGCGCGGTGATACGTCTAAGCGCAGAATTCTGGGTGCAGGCCTATCTGGCGCGCCTTAGATTGGCCGATATTCCGGGTTTTGTCGTGCAAAAGGGCTATTTGACGGCGGGCGCGATTTTGGTGAAATCCAATACATTAGACGGGCAGGCCACATTGTATCAGCGCCGCTTTGACCTAGAGGCCGGGCATGAGGTTTGGATGATCCTGGCCCAAGGCGATCAAATATCGGTGGATGCATCCATTGCCAAACAGCGCGTTTTTGACCCCGATCTTTGGGTGATCGAGGTCGAAGATCGCGCCGGGCGGCATTTATTGGATGAACCGGGGCTGGGGTGATATGCGCCTTTATACGCCGCCACTATTAGTGTTGCCGCCATGGCCAAGCTCTCGACAAAGCTATGGGCATTGGTGATATCTAGGATATGGAATGGCGCGCAGATGCAATTTTGTTAGGCACAAGGCGGCATGGCGAACATGCCGCGATCCTTGATGTGTTTACCGCAGATCATGGCCGCCATATGGGCGTTTTGCCCGGGGGCGGCGCGTCGCGCAAAATTGCCCCTTTGTTGCAAACCGGGTCACAATTCGATGTCACATGGCGCGCACGGTTGGATCATCACATGGGCCGGTTCAGCGTTGATTTGCTGAAATCACGTGCGGCGCCGATTTTGGATAATCCCCTTGCGTTGGCGGGGTTGTCATCGGTTTGTGCGATTTTATCCTTTGCTTTGCCCGAACGGCAGGCTTACCCGGCGCTATATGCGCATAGTTGCGCCTTGTTGGATCATCTGGATGCGCCCGATTGGGCGCGGTCATATGTGTTATGGGAATTGGCGGTGTTGGATCACACCGGTTTTGGGCTTGACTTGAACAGCTGCGCTGTGACCGGGGCAGGTGATGATTTGGCTTATATATCCCCGCGTACGGGGCGGGCCGTTGCGCGCAGCGCGGCAGGCAAATGGCGCGATCGGTTATTGCCCCTATCGCCGGCATTGCAAGGCGCGCCTTATAATGCAGAATATATCACGCAGGCCCTGCGCGTCACGGGGCATTTTCTGGGGGCGTATTTGGCGCCATCTTTGGGCGATACCCCTTTGCCTGCCGCGCGTGCACGATACATCGCACGTCTGGCACGGCAGGCACGTCTGGCATAGGCTATTTGCGCGCGGCCTGTTTGGCCGCAAGAAACCGTGCGGTTTCCAACAAGGCGTCATCACATGGGATAAATGCAATGCCAGTGCGGTTGCGTGTGGCGGTATTGTCAATTTGATACCGCACCCGCAATTGCGACAGAATAGCGCGCAAAGACCGATCAAAAATCGCCAACAGAAACAATAACATCTTTGGCGCGCGTTTGATGGGGATATTGCGATCAGGATAAGCCGCCGCCAAAATATGCGACATATCCAGCATTGATCGCGTGCCCTGCGCCGCGATATGGCGTTTGCCAAGCATATCATCACTTTCCACCGCCTGAACATGCAGGCGCGCCACATCTTTGACATGCACAAGGGGAAAGGTGATATCCGGCATCATAAAATCTTTGCCGTTGAAGATGCGTTCAATCACCCCAAGTGATGTGCCGTATTTATCATCCAAAGGTGTGCCCAAAACCAGGCCAGGATTTATGGCAACCAAACCTAGACCAGAATGGATTTGCACAAAATCCCACGCTGCCTTTTCGGCTAAAACCTTGGACAAGGCATAAGGGGTCATGGTGCGATGTTTGGGATCGGACCAATCCGTTTCGGTCAGCGGGCGTTTGGTGGCGTCATCATTATGTATGATCGCGGCCATGGAAGATGTCAGAACAACCCGGTCCACCCCCTGTGAATGGGCCGCACGCAGGGCGCGCAACGTGCCGTCTACGGCAGGGTTTATGATATCATTCACATTGCGGGGTTGGGTCATGGGAAAGGGGCTTGCCGTGTGGATCAAGACATCGGCGCCCTGCATGGCATCGGCCCATCCTTTTTCGGAATTCAGATCAAGTTCAACAAAATTCAAACGGTCCAGCGCGGAAGGATCGCTAAGGTGTTTATGTAATGTGCTTTGGACCTCAAGCGCGCGGGATATGGATCGCAATGTGCCCCTGACTTCGTATCCGACCTCAAGCAATTCTAGGGCAATATGTTTTGCGATAAAACCTGTAATGCCTGTCAGGACCACGACTTTAGTCATGCGATGCCTCAATATATTGTGTTTATCGCGGAACATATCCTACCAGATTGCCCAGACATCAAGATCAAATATTTATAAAAAGCCCCGTATTCAATCACAGCGTGGCGGTTGGATGACAGATGCGGATCTGATATCTTTTTTCTTTGCGCTGGACCTGCCCGGTTGTGCCCTTTATGCGGTGTCACAAAGGGGATTATCATGTTTCAAAACACGCTTGATCTTATGCCGCTTTGGGCGTTTGGCGCGGCGATTGCGGTGACCTTGGTCGCGGGGTTTGTCAAAGGCGCGGTGGGGTTTGCCATGCCTCTTTTGATGATTGCGGGCCTGTCATTATTTCTGGATCCCACCCTTTCTGTGGCGGGCATGATGATACCGGTTGTGATGGCCAATATCCTGCAAGTGGCGCGGTTTTCATGGGATGAAATCAAACAAGCAGTGGCGGAATTTTGGCGCTATATCGCGATTGTTTGCGTCATGATTGTGATCGTTGCGCAATTTTTAACCGTCATTCCAATTCGGGCATTTTACCTGATTTTAGGGGTGCCGGTTGTGGTGTTGTCGCTGATTCAATTAATGGGGGTGCAGTTTCGGCTGGCCCAAGGGCGCAATGGGGTGATGGATTGGGCGGTTGCCCTTGTGGCTGGTGTTTTGGGTGGTCTGACCGGCACTTGGGGGGTGCCCACGGTGATGTATCTGATCGCATTGGATACACCAAAAGCCAAACAGATTTTGGTGCAGGGTGTGATTTATGGTTTGGGTTCCATCAGCCTGCTTGCAGGGCATTTGAATTCAGGCGTGTTGAACCTTGTCACGGCCCCCTTTTCCGTGATGTTGTTGATCCCGACCTATATCGGCATGCGGATGGGTTTTTTGATCAGTGATAAATTGGATGCCAAATTGTTTCGCAAGGCCACTTTGTTGATTTTGATCTTGGCGGGGGTCAATTTGATCAGGCGCGGTTTGATTTAACCGCGTGGGTCCATCGCCTTTGCCTGTTGATTTGTGCCGTCGTGATTGACCCCAGACACAAGCAAAGGGTCAGGCCGGCCCACACGCCTTGCATCTTTGCCCGTATAATCAACCGATGCCAGAAAATGCCGCAAACATGCCAGGCGCGCGCGTTTTTTGTCGTTTGACTTGATCACCGTCCAAGGCGCATCAGGGGTGTCGGTATAGAAAAACATGGCCTGTTTGGCCTTGGTATAGGCATCCCATTTCAAGGCCGAGGCCTTGTCAATTGGGGAAAGTTTCCACTGTTTCAACGGGTCGGCGGCGCGGTTTTCAAAACGCGCGATTTGTTCGCCCTGTGTGACCGAAAACCAGTATTTATAAAGCCGGATCCCCGATCGTACCAACATGCGTTCAAATTCGGGCGTCTGGCGCATGAATTCCAGATATTCCCCCGCAGTGCAAAACCCCATCACATGTTCCACACCTGCGCGATTATACCATGATCGGTCAAAGAAAACGATTTCCCCCCGCGTGGGCAAATGCCGGATATAGCGTTGATAATACCATTGGCCTTTTTCAATATCTGTGGGTTTATCCAAGGCCACAACATGCGCCATGCGCGGATTCAAATGTTCGGTAAACCGTTTGATGGTGCCACCTTTGCCCGCCGCATCGCGGCCTTCGAACAGCAACACAAATTTTTGCCCCGTATGCGTGGCCCAATTTTGCAGCTTTAACAATTCGGCCTGCAATTTCGCCTTTTGCGATTCATAGCTGCGGCGCGATATCTTTCTGTCATAGGGGTAATCTTCCATCCAGGCGGGTGTCAGATCAAGATCGTCTTGCACGATTTTGGGCGTATTGTCGGTTTTTTCGGTCATGGCGCATGGGGTCTAATTCAAATGTTCAATCAATCTTTTATGTCGGTCAAAGGCGGTGATCAATGTGCCAATGTGCGTGCTTGCCTAAGGCCAAGACCCAAAACCGGGTCGCGGTCAGTTGCAGCAAAATAAAGACCGCCGGAATCCTATAGGCGATGCCCTTAGATACCCCCCAAATGGTATAGAATTCAGATATAGCTTCGGCCCAAATCGCGATACCAAAATAGGGCGTAAATGAACGTCTCACAAGTTTTGTCGGGTCTTTATATATATGCCCCGGCCTGCCTTATGCGGGGCACATTCCCAAGCCCGGTTGTCAGATCTGTTCGCGATTGGCGATCAGATCATCCACAACAGATGGGTCTGCCAAGGTCGATGTATCGCCCAGTGATCCAAAATCATTTTCGGCAATTTTACGCAAAATACGGCGCATGATTTTGCCTGATCTTGTTTTGGGCAGGCCCGGTGCCCATTGAATAATATCGGGTTTGGCAATTGGCCCAATTTCGGCGCGCACCCAATCGGATAGCGTTTTTTTCAATTCATCCGATGGGGTTTGGCCATTCATTAAGGTGACGTAGCAATAAATGCCTTGCCCTTTGATCGGGTGAGGATAGCCGACAACCGCGGCCTCGCTTACGGTTTTATGGGCAACAAGGGCGCTTTCGATCTCGGCGGTGCCCATGCGGTGGCCTGATACGTTGATCACATCATCCACCCGGCCCGTGATCCAATAATCGCCTTGGGCATCGCGGCGGCATCCGTCACCGGAAAAGTAATAACCTTTGTAATCGCTAAAGTAAGTTTGCACAAACCGATCATGATCGCCCCAAACCGTGCGCATTTGGCCGGGCCAACTATCGGCGATGACTAAAACGCCTTCGATATCATTTCCTTCAATCACTGCGCCCGATTGTGGGTCAAGCACCAAGGGTTTGACACCAAAGAACGGTTTTTGCGCCGCCCCTGGTTTTAGATCATGCGCGCCGGGCAGCGGCGTCATCATATGGCCGCCGGTTTCGGTTTGCCACCATGTATCCACGATGGGGCAACGGCCTTTGCCCACATGGGTGTTATACCAATTCCACGCCTCGGGGTTGATGGGTTCACCCACAGATCCCAGGATTTTCAAACTGGATAAATCGTATTTTTCAACAAATTCAGGGCCTTTACCCATTAAGGCCCGAATGGCCGTGGGCGCGGTATAAAATTGATTGACCTTGTGTTTTTCACACACGGCCCAAAACCGCCCGGCATCGGGGTAGGTTGGAACGCCCTCAAACATCAAGGTTGTGGCCCCATTGGCCAATGGGCCGTAAATGATATAACTATGCCCCGTGACCCAACCGATATCAGCCGTGCACCAAAACACATCACCATCGTGATAATCAAATGTGTATTGATGCGTCATGGATGCATAAACAAGATACCCCCCCGTCGTATGCACAACGCCTTTGGGTTGCCCGGTTGACCCGGATGTATAAAGAATAAATAGCGGGTCTTCGGCGGCCATTTCTTCGGGCGGGCAATCGGCGCTGACGCGTGTGGCGATATCATCATAATGTATGTCACGCCCATCTTGCCAATCAACCGGCGCGCCGGTGCGGTTCACCATCAGGCATTTCGTACCAATCGTATTTTCGGCCAAGGCTTTGTCGACATTGTCTTTTAGGTCGCTCACACGCCCGCCGCGCGGTGCGCCATCGGCGGTGATGACCAATTTGGCCGCGCATCCATTGATCCGCGCGGCCAATGCATCGGGGGAAAACCCGGCAAAGACAACAGAATGAATCGCGCCAATGCGCGCACAGGCCAACATAGCATAGGCGGCTTCGGGGATCATGGGCATGTACAACACCACACGATCGCCTTTGGCCA
>CAZPSB010000063.1:0-10116 GCA_964589025.1 uncultured Jannaschia sp.
ATTGTTTGGCCACGCCACGGGATCGTTTGACAACCGCATCCAGATCATAATCAACACCGGTGGCCTTTAGGCCGAATTCCTGGGCGCGATGCATAAGGTGAAACACCTCGGATGATCGCAACATTGCCTTGGTGGGAATACATCCCCAATTCAGGCAAATGCCCCCCATATGTTCACGTTCAACAATAGCCGTTTTCAGGCCAAGCTGACTGGCACGAATGGCGGCCACATACCCGCCGGGGCCTGCCCCGATTACAACCACGTCGAAAGAATGTGATGACACGTCCGAACCCTCCTAAGGCGATATTCATTTGATTTAACGTTAAACGATCTGGCGCGCGCTGCAAAGGGTGCGTGATGACAGTGGGACGGTTTTGTTGCGCAGGTATCTGCCCCCTGCCCCGCCTTGCATTATTACACGTTTCTTTCCAATAACTTAAGCGTTTCGGAATACCCGCCGCCATCCAAGAAATCCTGTTCGCCTTGCGTTGTTTCACGCCCCAATGCAGGGTTGCGATACGGAAAACGGTTGAATTTTCGAATAATATCGCGATGTGCCCGCGCATGAAGAAGATTATTGCCCCCCTGCATACGTTCGGCAAACAAGCGCACACTGTGATCTTGGTCACATAAATGTTCGGAATGCATAAATGGCATATAGAAAAATTGCCGTTCGGGTTCATCAATTTTCATATCCCATTTGCGATCAATCGCATAACAGGCCGTTTTTTTGGCAATATCATCGGTTGCAAAGGCGCGCGGATCATCCCGAAACATGTTGCGGGGAAATTGATCGGTCAGAATAATCATGGCCAATGCGGATTCGGGGTTGGTGCACCATTCGGGCGGGCGGCCCTGTGCAACAAAGCACCAAAAATCACCAAATTTTACAGCAATTTCTTGGTCAAATTCTGGGTCTTGAACATACCATTTATCTGGCCCGGCCCCGCGCCAAAATTCCAATACATCTTGCGGTGTGATTGCATCTTGTTGTGTGGTTGCGGGCTTTGTCATCATGCATTCCAAGGGTTTTATGTTTGTGCATCATTTTGTTCATCAATTTCTTCGGCGGCCTCTACATACAACTCTTGTGCGGTTTCAATTGCAACAACTGTTGTGGCACCGGGCAAAATTGGGGCATAGGACACGGCCTCATAATTGTCTTCCTCAGCATAAGCCGAGGCACGCTGCGTTATCCGCCACAATCCATAGCCCGTGATCGCCGCCAAAACCCCGGCAAGAAACAACCAAAACCCGGATGGGCCAATTTGGGACATCAAAAGACCCATCAAAGGCGGGCCTGCAATCGCACCAAGGCCGTTCAAAAACACCAATCGCCCCGATGCGGCGGCCATATCCTCATATTCAAGATAATCATTGGTATAGGCAATCAACAACGCATAAAGCGGTTGCGCCAATCCGCCCGACAATACCGCAACCGCGATCAAAACAGCATAACTTTGCGCGGCAAAGACCCCGAAAACCGCAACTGCACATCCCGCCCCCGATGTGCCGATGATCAAAATGCGTCGGTCCAACCGATCTGACAACCACCCGATTGGGTATTGAAACACCATTGCCCCTATAAAGAAGGCCGATACAAACCCCGACAATTCGACCAGTGATAAATTCAATTCGGTTGCGTAAACCGGCGCCATGGCAAATTGCCCGGCAAATACACCACCAACAAATATCATCCCCACCACACCCAAAGGTGAGGCGTTGTAAATTTCACGCAATGTCATGGGGCGTGTGGTTTCAAACGATGGTGCGGGCTGTGCGTTCAACAAAACCGGCGCAAAGCTAAGCGATACAAGAATTGAGGCAAACACAAATAATGTCCACCCCGCCGGATCGCCTGATGACAAAATCCCCTGCGCCCCGACAAAGCCCATCATCTGCACCAACATATAGATTGATAAGGCCTGCCCACGGGTTTCATTGCTGGATGAATTATTCAACCAGCTTTCGGCGGTGACATAGATGCCCGAAAAGCTAAACCCGACAATCACGCGCAACAAAGACCAAACCCAAGGGTCGCTGACAATCGGGTATGAAATTAAGGCCGCCGATACCAATGAACCAAGCGCGGCAAACACCCGCACATGCCCCACTTTTGCAATGAATTTAGGCGCAAGTGTGGACCCCCCCAAAAAACCAAGGAAATATGCTGCACCGATTAATGACAATTCGAAGGTTGAAAACCCTTCGATATCGCCCCGCACCCCCATCAATGACCCTTGCAAACCATTACCGATTTGCAAAAGAAACAGCCCCATAAACAAAGCCCAGGACGCGCGCAAAACACTAATCATAGTCGGGGGTTCTTTCTATACATGTTACCGGCCTGTCGATTCGGCCATGTGGTTGTGTCATATATGCGACGGGATAAGTAAAGACGCATCCCCATAAGAGAAAAAACGGTAATTTTCTGCAATCGCATGGGCGTAAATCTGCATAATGCGATCTTGCCCCATCAAGGCTGCGACCAACATCATCAGGGTGGATTTGGGCAAATGGAAATTTGTCATCAACGCATCGGTGATCATAAAATCAAACCCGGGATAGATGAAAATATCGGTATCGCCCTCAAAGGCGGCGATTTCGCCTTTGCCTGTGGCCGCCGTTTCAATCAAACGCAACGCAGTGGTGCCCACGGGAATAACCCGCCCGCCTGCCTGTTTGGTGGCTGTGATTTCAGCCGCCGCTTTGGGTGAAACCGCGCCCCATTCGGCATGCATTTTGTGGGTTGTCACGTCATCCACTTTGACAGGAAGAAATGTGCCCGCCCCAACGTGAAGGGTCACAAAACTGATGTCAACGCCACGGGTTTGAAGGTTTTGAAACAGGTCTTGGTCAAAATGCAGACTGGCGGTTGGGGCTGCAACCGCGCCGGAATTGCGCGCCCAAATCGTTTGATAATCGGTGATGTCGCGGTCATCAGCGGGGCGTTTGCCTTCGATATAAGGCGGCAAGGGCATGGCGCCCGCCGCATTAAGGGCCGCATCAAAATCATCGCCTGAAAGGTTGAAATGTAATGACAATTCATCACTTTTAAGGTGAATTTCTGCGCTAAGATCAGCCGAAAATTCAACCCTATCCCCGTGTCGCAATTTCCGCAAAGGCCGCGCCAAGACGCGCCAGCCCCCATCGGCCTGCGGTTCCAACAACGTGATTTCAACCCTTGCTGAAACGTGCTGATTATCGGCAATGCGGTGGCGCGTGCCACGCAGACGCGCGGGAATGACCTTGGTATCATTCAAAACCAACCGATCCCCCGGGCGCAGGATATCGGGCAGATCATGCACCACCTGATCGGCGATCTGGTCTTGTGTGGCCACCAATAATTTTGCCGAACTGCGCGGATTGGCAGGGCGCAAGGCGATGCGATCTTCGTTAAAGGGGAAATCAAAATCTGCTAATTTCATTGGGCCTCGGATAAATCTGGTCGGCTTTGGCGAAAAATTTCGCGCAAAATGCCGGGGGTTAACATGGATAAGGGGTTCAGGGATATATTCATATCCTGCGCCGGACCAGATAGATTGAACACCATGCCAATCAGCCCTTCGTTGCGTAATGCGGTCAGCGTACCAAACAAGCCGTTCACAAAATAGATAGGTGACACCACGCCCTGCATATCCAAGTTTTGTGTTTCAAATTCATATGTCCCATCAAGCGATACACCGATCGAGGGGCCAATCGCGCTGCCGCGCAATAAAACAAGACGGCGCGGGCCAATGCGCATCAGGGCCTCGACCTGGCCCAGATTGATGCCATCGCCATCTAATTGTTCCAATAATCCAACCACCGAAATCGCATTCAAGATTTCCGCCGCCGCAGGCGCATCGCGCAGACGTGGGTTTTGGATCACGGCGCGCGCATCAAAGGTGCGGTCGATGCCTGCGGAATTTAACGTCATCTCTAAATCCCCCCCATAGAGGGTTTGCAAAATCCCCGCCGATCTTAAAACCCCGCCGCCATCATTTGATGTTAACCGAACCGTGGGGCCCATGCTGGTGGTTTGGATCTGCGCCTGCACATGGGTGCCGCCATTGACACGCGCGGTAAATTCACCCGAAAGACCACCAGACGGGCGCAATGTTCCGTTCAAATTGGTAAAGGCGATGCCTTGCGTCACGCGCAAACGATCCAGTGCGATCGTGATGGGCGGGGTACGCCCCGCGCCGCCCGATTGCCCAAAGCCTTGGGGTAAATAGCGAATATCAAATTCCCCCCCCGTTATGGCTATAACGGGCGCGCGCCCCGGCCCTTGTGATGTCAAGCTGGCCGATGCATCCAACCACCGCCCGATTTGCAACCGATTGGCGGTTAGCCGATCTAGGGTGCCCGATGGGGTAAAAGAAACCTGCCCATCCAACGCCAACCCTGCGCCTTCAAGACGCAGTGACCTGATATCGGGCCTTGGGCCTAATGTCATATCCATTGACAAATCCCCACTTGTGGATTGTGGCAATCGCCATGACAGAGCGGGAATAGATAGGCCAAGCCCCTCTAGGTTAGATTGCAATTGCAGGCGCGCCGGTTGATCCGGCATTAGATCAAGCGTGATATCGGCCATGGCCTGCCCGCTGGCCATGCCCGGCGGCAGGTTTATGCCAAGCTGGCCAAGTTGATCGGGGCCAATCATGGCGCGGGCGGCAACGCGTGACCCGGGCGGCACATCCGGGCCAAGGGCGCGCTGCCAGCTGACATTCAGGGGCACGCCATCAAACATGGCCCGGCCTTGAATGACAATCCCATCCCCCGTGACATGCACATCCATTTCATCCGCCGTCAAAAGACGCCCCGAAACCAGACGATCGGCGCGAAAATCGCGCAGGCTTGCGCGGATATCAAAATCAATATCGACCAAATCCACCTGTTGACGAAACGGCAATTCCAATCCAGCCGAGGCCACAACCCGGCCCGTGCCAATTTGTTCAATATTCATAGGGCTTTGATCAAATAGACCAATAGGCGATTGATCCAATACGGTTAATATATCCGTCAAAGGGCCTTCGATATTCAGATCAAAACGGGCATCCGGCCCGCGCATGTTGGTATCTTCGATAACCATGGTGGATCTATGCAGATCAACCTGTTGATCCGGCGATGGCGAAATCACCCCGTGATCCAACCGCACAACCAAATGCGGCCCATTCAAAGACACATACCCGACCGCATCCGTGATGGGGGGCATATCGCGTACGGCCTGCACCTGCAGATCATCAAAATCAAACTGCAAGGCGTAATCGGGCCGGCCTTGTTCGGGAATGCGGATCGCGAAATTCACATCGCGTGCTGTGACATCCAACAAATTACGGCTAATCCAATCGCGCGTTTGGGCAATGGCATCCAACGGCCAAAGGCGCATTACCTGATCTGCGGTAATGTGGTCGATGCGGGCATCAAACCCGGCCAGAATGCCCCCTGCACCCTGCCCGATTTCCCCCGATAAGGTAATATCCAAACCCTCATTTTGTAGGGTCAGTTCGCCAATTTCAACCGATGGGCCTTGCGCCAAATTCAACCGCATGCCCAGATAGGCTGTGTCAAACCCGATAGGTGCTGCAAAAACCCCCGTGGGGTTGGCGGCAATATCAGAAAACACAAATTGCCCGACAAATTGTTGTTCGGCCCTGTTGAAATCGGCATAGCCTTGGGCATTCAGGGCAAGTTGGCTGGATTCAATTTCTAGATTGGAAAACTGCAATCTTTGTTGGGCAGCGTCATAATTGACCAAGGCCAAAATGTGATCAAAAGGATAATTGCCCATATTATCGGCCAATGTGATACGGCCCGGCGCAATATCAAGGCGGGCGGATAAATCGGTCACTTGGCCGGTATTATCCAGATCGGCCAATATCTGCCCCGAAATCGGGGCATTCAAAACCCCCAACCACCCGAATGCCGGGGCAGCGGTGGCCAGGTCGATCGCATCCAGATTTTCAAAACTGACCGAAGATGTCACACGCCCATCTGCCCGTAGCCGGGTAAAGCTGATGTTGAATGGTGCATCACGCACCCCGGCCAGCCCGCCCGACACCAATAGGGTCAAATCACCGTTTTGTTGGTCAAATCGCATTCGCCCATCCACCAAACGCAACAACCGGCCTGTGGCCTGATCGTTGATGGAAATTGTTAGATTGCGCCCAAACACACGATCCATCTGCGCAAATTCGGTTGTAGCGAAAAACGTATCAATTTGCGCCAAGGCGCGCGATATGGGCGTGCCCTTTTCAAGTGGTTGTTGGCTAAAATTCAAATCAATACTGCCATTTGTATCGCGCGTCAGGTTCAGCGTGGCCCCGACAAGTTCAATATTGGCAACATTGATTTGCCCCCGCGCCAAACCAGCGGCACCCAAACGAATGCGGATATCGGGTAATGAAGCGCGTGGAATATCAAATTCATTCAACAACACAATATTACGCAACCCCACCGCAAGATTGCCATCTTGCGCCCACAAGGACACAGTGCCAATGCGCAGCTCGTGGGTGGTGATGATGGTATCCAAAATCGTTTCAATCTGGGTGGTCACGATAGGTGGCAAGGTCAAGGGACCGGCCGATAATCGAACAAAGAAACTGATCGCAACAATCAAGACAAGCGTCAGGATCGACCCGAATGAACTTAGCAGGCCAAGCAAAACCCAACGCAAGGGATGGCGCCGTTTTTGGCGCAATCCATTGGGTGGTGATTCATGTGACGATTCGGGGTGCCCCATCAAGATGACCTGAAAACCTTACCTTTATATTTGGATATCGCGCCCTAACTTGGTTGATTATAGAACATGCTGAGCCTGCGCGCAGCACAAAAGAAAGACAATTGATATGCTTGAAAACGGACAAATTGCCCCTGATTTCACCCTGCCCCGTAATGGCCAAGGCGATATCACACTTTCGGCGTTAAAACCAAAGATTGTGATTTTGTATTTTTACCCCAAAGATGACACCCCCGGCTGCACCAAAGAGGCCATCGCCTTTACCCAAATGGCCGCCGAATTTGACGCCGCCGGCGCCGTGATTATAGGCGTATCCAAAGATAGCGTTGCCAAACACGATAAATTCATCGCCAAACATGATTTGAACGTGACACTGGTATCGGATGAAACCACCAATATCTGTGAACAATATGGCGTTTGGGTCGAAAAAAATATGTATGGCAAAACATATATGGGCATTGAACGGGCCACATTTGTGATTGATACAGATGGAAAAATCGCCCAAATCTGGCGTAAGGTCAAAGTGCCCGGCCATGCCGAGGCCGTTTTAGATGTCGTCAAATCACTCTGAACCCATATGGCGCGCGCGCATGGATACGCAAAATCTAAGCCTTGCAGATATGGCCATTAGGGTTTTGCAAACCCCCGATGCGCGCGCAAAAACGGCCCTGTCGCGCGGCTATGCGCAAATGTGGAAAGACGCGCGCGCGGCGGGTGATACCATTGCAATCGGGCAGGCGGTGCCGCCGCTTGCCCCTGCCCGCCCGGGTGTGCCCGCTTTGTTGGACCCGCGCGATGTGCCCCGGCGCAGACCCGGCACCGCCCAAGGGCGCAAGGCCATTTTACATGCGGTTGCGCATATCGAATTAAACGCCGTTGATTTGCATTGGGATATTATCGCGCGGTTTTGTCATATCAAAATGCCACTTGGGTTTTATGATGACTGGGTTCAGGCCGCCGATGAGGAATCAAATCATTTCAATCTGATGGCGGATTGTCTTGAAACCATGGGCAGTTTTTACGGCGATCTGCCCGCCCATGCCGGAATGTGGCGCGCAGCACAAGACACCAAGGATGATCTGATGGGGCGTCTTGCGGTTGTGCCCATGGTTCTTGAGGCCCGCGGCCTTGATGTGACCCCCGGCATGATTGATCTGTTTCGTAAGCTCAAAGACGATGCCCCCGCCCAAAAGGCGGTATCCGCGCTTGAACTGATCTACGCAGAAGAAGTCCACCACGTGGCCTATGGGTCAAAATGGTTTCATTTTTTATGTGGCCGCCACGACCAAGATCCAAAACAGGCCTTTCATGCATTGGTCAAACGGTATTTCCACGGCGCATTGAAACCGCCCTTCAACCAGGAAAAACGCGCCGAGGCCGGATTGCCCCCCGATTTTTACTGGCCCCTTGCGCAATGATGCACCTGCGGGGTTTTGCCATGGCTATTTTTTCATGGCGCCCTGATTTATTATGGTGTATGTGCACCCCAACACACATGTATATCCAATCGCATATTGGTATCAGGTAAAAAGTAGTTGACGTTATGCTATCAATTTCATCTGGCTTGAATGCAATGCTAGAACCGTGGTTGCCCGAACAACGGCTTTTCCTTAAATCTGAACGCGGCACCCATTTCGTACGACTGAAACCCCTAACCAAAGCTTTCTTTTTGTTCGTTCTGGCGGGATTTGTGTCTTGGTCGTTTTTTTCAACGGCATATTTTGTCATTCATACCATTAGCGCCGATAATTCCCGCACGCGCGCCGCCTATGAACAAAACGCGTTTTTTGACCGGCTGAATACTTTATCTGCCGAACGCGATGCCCATCGCACTACCGCCGAACAGGCGCAAGATCGGTTTTCAATGGCAATGGAACAAGTGGCCGATATGCAGGTCCGCCTGTTTGAGGCCGAACAACGCAATCGTGAACTTGAAACCGCCGTTGATGTGATCCAGGCCACATTGCGCACCACAATCCAAGAACGTGACGCCGCCAGAACCGAAGTCGCCGATCTTACGTTTGAACTTAACCCAAACCAAGATATTGAAACATCCGCCACGCGAGAACGCGATTTGTTGCGCACGCTAACGGTTTTGGCGCAAGGCCTGCAAGACACAACAGAAGAACGCGATGATGGGGCCGTCTTGGTGGCCGAGGCCACAGATCGCATTGATCTTTTGACATTCGAATCGCAGTTGTTGCAAGAACGCCAAGAACGCGTATTTTCCCAAATCGAAGATGCCGTGGCCATGTCAATGGAACCTTTGGATGACATGTTCCGATCTGCCGGTTTGTCGATGGATAACCTGATACAATCGGTCAGATCCACCTATAGCGGTCAGGGCGGGCCGCTATTTCCGGTTTCGGTCTCCACATCCGGTGATGACCCAGACCCGATGGTCTATCGTGCCAATGAGGTCATAACCGCCCTTGATGAAATGAATTTGCGTCGGATCGCAGCGGAAAGTTTACCCTTTTCCATTCCCGTATCAGGAAATTATCGCCACACATCCGGCTTTGGCTATCGCCGCGATCCCATAAATGGGGGGCGCCGGTTACATGCGGGCACCGATTTCGCAGGCGCACGCGGCACCGATATTGTGGCCGGTGGATCCGGCACGGTGATATTTGCCGGGCGGCGCGGCGGATATGGGTTAATGGTGGAAATACAACACAGTCACGGCTATACAACACGTTATGCCCATCTTAGTTCAATTCGTGTGAATACCGGGCAACGTGTGACGCGTGGGCAATGGATTGGTGATCTTGGATCAACAGGGCGTTCAACGGGTCCGCATTTACATTACGAGGTGCGCTTGCATGGCGATCCCGTGGACCCAATGACATTTATAAGGGCAGGTAGAAATGTTTTCTAAGTCAAAAATCAACGAAACAAATGCGCGGTCTGAAACAGATGCCGCCGCATCCCACCCTCAACCAGAAAGAGTAGGCATGAGCGATAATACATCTCAACCATTGTCCGGTTCTGCAAAACCAAAACCCGCGCCATCATTGCTTAGCTCTGATTTGACCATCATCGGCAATTTGCGCACCAGCGGTGATGTTCAGGTCGAAGGCAACATCCAAGGTGATATTCGCGCCCATCTTTTGACAGTTGGCGAAAGTGCCAAGATCGAAGGCGAAGTGGTGGCCGATGATGTGGTCGTCACAGGCCGTGTGACGGGTAAAATTCGTGGTCTGAAAGTCAGGCTAACATCAACAGCCCGCGTTGAAGGCGATATTATTCACAAAACAATTGCCATTGAATCAGGTGCCCATTTTGAAGGGTCGGTCGAACGTCAGGAAGACCCACTTGGTATGGGCAATGCCGCACCACGCACGGCACAGGCTGCCCCACGCCCAACACAGGCCGCACCCGCACCACAACCG
>CAZPSB010000063.1:10126-11097 GCA_964589025.1 uncultured Jannaschia sp.
TCGGCGACCCGCTTCGGTAAAGAGCGTCATCAGGCCTTCGGACTGGCTGCCTGTTCTGCGGCATTCGTCGACGATCAGAATGGCCGGGCACGCTTCCGTGGCGGACAGCAGTGCCGCATCGGGCTGCGGCGCCAGCCCCATCTGCGCACCAACAACGCGCAGCCGGCGATGCAAGAAAAGGCTAAGCCCACGTTTTGAATTGGGCCGAACGGGGCCGGTCTCAACGGGGCCAGTCCCTTTTTGTCACCATAAAATAAAACAGGCGGTATAAATCGCCTGTTTTATTTTTGGGGATGTTCATTTTCATTCTGCAAAACAGATGCTTACAAAACAGATGATGGTATCATCGGCCTTCGAAATCTGGATCGCGTTGTTTGAGAACGGCCAACAGGCCTTCGCGGAAATCCCGCGTGTGGCCTAAACCACCCTGAAACGCACCTTCCACCATCAATTGTTCGTCAAATGTGTTTGCCGAACCTTTTTGAAATGCCGCTTTGATCTTTTTAAAGGCCTGCGTTGGCCCATTGGCCAGATATATCACCCGCGCAACCCATGTGTCGTGAAAATCAGCATCAGGCACGGATTGCCAAATCAACCCCCATTCTTGTGCTTGATCTGCGGAAATTTTTTCACCGAATAACGCCATACCCATGGCGCGCGCCATGCCGATCTGACGTGGCAAGATATGGGTCGCGCCCATATCTGGCATCAACCCAACCCGCACCGATGATTCCGCGAAAAACGCGGATTGTGTGGCGATGACCACATCACAGGCCAAGGCCAAATGCGCCCCTGCCCCCATAGCCGGCCCATTGACCGCGGCCACAACCGGAAAAGGGCAATCTTTGATGGCCTTTAGCATGGGCACATATTCATCGCGCAAGACGCGTTCTACACCGCCCACAACGGCGCCTTCGCCCTCTGGCACCACACGAAGAACGTGGTCTACTTCCGCCGCAGCCCGACGGCTA
>CAZPSB010000064.1:0-10980 GCA_964589025.1 uncultured Jannaschia sp.
CCGCGTGGCCCGGCGTATCAAGAAAGCTAAGCACCGCGCCGCTTTCAGTTGTCACCTGATAGGCCCCGATATGCTGGGTGATGCCACCGGCCTCACCCGATACGACATTGGCCTGGCGAATGCGATCCAACAGGGATGTTTTGCCGTGATCGACATGGCCCATGATCGTGATGACCGGCGGGCGTGATTGCAGATCTTCGGCGGCATCTTCGACGGTATCAATCACATCTTCGACATCGGCATCCGATACGCGTTGCACGCGGTGACCGAATTCTTCGATAATCAATTCGGCGGTATCGGCGTCAATCGATTGGTTTTGCGTGACCATCATGCCATTTTGCATCAGTGATTTGACAACATCGGCCACGCGTTCGGCCATACGCCCGGCCAATTCTGACACCACAATCGTTTCGGGCAGTTGCACATCACGCACGATTTTTTCGCGGTCTTGGCTGCCGCCCATAGCCTTTTGCCGGGCGCGTTCCTGTTTGCGTTTCATCGCCGCAAGGGATCGTTGGCGCCCGCCTTCGCCCCCACCCGATAACGCCTGGTTCACCGTCAATTTGCCTGACCGCCGGCCTTCGCCGGTTTGGTAAATGTGCGCCCGGCACCTGCCGGTGCCGCATCTTTGTCAGCGATTTGCGCGGGTTTTTCTTGGACCGCCGCGCGTTTGGCGGTTTCTTCGGCTTTGCGTTTGGCTTCGTCTTCTTCTTTTTGTCGAAGGGCGGCTTCGCGTTCACGTTCTTCGCGTTCGCGCGCCTCTTGTTCGGCACGACGGCGATTGCGTTCTTCTTCGCGGGCTTTTTCTTCGGCTTTGCGGCGTTCAGCGTCTTCGGCCTCACGCGCTTTGGCGGCCTGCAAGGCCTTTAGGCGGCGTTCCAATTCGGAATCGGGCACATTATTTTCGCGCTTGCCCCCTTCGGCGGCCTGGGCGGCGGCTGATTTTGCGCCCGGTTTCGGGGCCGATATTTTTCTGCGTTTGGTTTCTACAACCACACTTTTTGTACGTCCACGTGAAAAGCTTTGATTCACGCGACCGCTGCGGGCAGCACCCGACAATCCCAAAGTTTTTTTGCCGTCTTGATCGCTCATGCGTTCCGTTCGTCTTTCCCGGCGGGTATATCGCCGTTTGTTCTGCGCAGCTTTTGCACCTTTTCGGCCACTTCCACAACCCGGGAAGACAAACCACCAGCCGCCAGCGCGCAATGTATCACAGTTTCACGCCCAAAAGCCAAACCTAATTCTTGCGCGGTTAATACGCTGAAATATCGGGCGCCTTGGGGTGTCCAGAGTTTGGCCTTGCCGCGCACCGACCCATCACTTGCCTGAAGCAATGCGCCAATTTTCTGCGTGGCCAACCAATCTTTGACTTTTTCAAAGCCTGCCACCGCCTGCCCTGATTTTCGGCTAAGCGATATCAGATGCGTCAGACGATGGGCCAGGCCGGTTTCGATTTGGTCAATCAATCCATCAGGGATGGTAAGCGGTGTTTTCGCCGATCTGGCGAATAGATTTTGTTTGATAGCCTTGGCCATTGCATCCCGGTCGGGGCTGACCCAAATACCCCGCCCTGGTAATTTTTCAAGCAAATCAGGGATCAGAACATGATCTGGGCCAATCACAAAGCGCACAAGCCCGGTTTTCGGTTGCACCACGCCTGTTGCGATGCACCGCCGATCTGGCCCTGTGTCACGGGTGGTTTTAACCCCTGCGCGCCCCATATCTGCCCTTTCCCTGGTTACATATCGTCAAACAGTTTCGGATTTTGCCGAATCTGTATCTGCGGTGTGATCATCGCCTTGACGTTCGGCGGCGGCTTGGGCCTCAAGTTCTTCGATGGTGACCCAACCCAGTTTCAGGCGCGCGGTCATAATCATATTTTGCGCGTCTTCCAAACTGACATCAAAGGGTTCCAACAGGCCATCATCTTTGACGCGCTTGCCTTCAACCGTGGTCCAACCGCCGGCCAATTCCCAATCGGCGCAGGTTGCGAAATCATCAACCGTTTTGATCCCATCCTTGGCCAAGGCCACCAACATTTGTGGGCTAAGCCCGTCAAATTTCATCAGATCATCGGATACGCCCAAATCTTTGGCATGGGCCTCGGCTTTGCGGTTTTGTTCCTGCAAATATTCTGCTGCGCGGGTCTGAAGTTCGGTGGCGGTGTCTTCGTCAACGCCATCAATCGCCAAAAGCTCATCTGCTTCAACATAGGCGACTTCTTCCAAAGACACAAAGCCTTCGGCAACCAAAAGCTGGGCAAAAAATTCATCCAAATCAAGGCTGTCCATAAACAGGCGCGTGCGGTGTTCGAATTCGGCCTGACGGCGTTTTGATTCTTCTTCCTCGGATAGGATATCAATATCAAGGCGCGTCAATTGCGAGGCCAAGCGCACATTCTGCCCGCGCCTGCCAATCGCCAAAGATAGCTGTTCGTCGGGCACGACGACCTCAATCCTTTCGGCCTCTTCATCCAGAACAACCTTGGACACTTCGGCAGGTTGTAAGGCATTGACCAAAAAGGTCGGTGCGTCTTCGTTCCAAGGAATGATGTCGATTTTTTCGCCCTGCAATTCATTGACCACGGCCTGAACGCGGCTGCCGCGCATCCCAACACAGGCCCCAACCGGATCAATCGAATTATCATGCGAAATCACCGCAATTTTTGCGCGGCTGCCGGGATCGCGGGCCACGGATTTAATCTCGATAATGCCTTCGTAGATTTCAGGGACTTCCATCTTGAACAATTCGGCCATGAATTCCGGCGCTGTTCGGCTAAGAAGAACCTGATGGCCGCGCTGTTCGCGGCGCACCTCTTTGATATAGGCGCGGATACGGTCGCCATTGCGATAGGCTTCGCGGCCAATTTTTTCATTGCGGCGCAATTGGGCCTCACCGCGGCCAATATCAACGATGACATTGCCATATTCTTCGCGTTTTACAACGCCGTTGATGATGGTGCCTTCGCGATCTTTGAATTCTTCGTATTGGCGTTCACGTTCGGCTTCGCGGACTTTTTGCAAAATCACCTGTTTGGCCGATTGCGCCGCGATTCGGCCCAATTCAACAGGTGGGATTTCATCCACCAAAACCTGGCCAATTTCGGGATTTTCCATATATTGTTTGGCCTGTTCAACGGTAAATTCGGCCTTGTCGTTTTCCAACATGTCATCTTCAACCACGGTGCGCACGCGTGTAAAGGTGGCGCGCCCGGTTTTGCGATCAATCGACACACGAATATCCAGATCCGCCCCATAGCGTGATTTGGCCGCGCGGGCCAGGCTGTCTTCCATGGCCTCAATCACAAGGCCTGGATCAATCATTTTTTCGCGGGCCACGGCCTCGGCGGTTTGCAAAAGCTCAAGCTGGTTGGCTGATGTGATGGCCATTGTTTAATCCTCTGCCTCGGGTTGGGTATCTGTTTCGATGTCATCGAATCGGGTTTCGTCGATGGTGTCATTCAGCCGGCCAGACGCCTTGCGCGTGCGCAGCATGTCTTTGATCAGATCATCGGTAAGAATCAGCTTGGCCTCTGACAGCCAATCAAATTGCAATCCAATGGTGCCCTGATCCATATTCAATAAAATTTCATCGCCTTCAATTCCGGCTAAAATGCCGCGAAACCTGCGGCGGCCATCAATCATTTCGGTGGTTTCAACCTTGGCGTCATAGCCTTCGAAGGTTTCAAAATCTTTCAACCGTGTCAGGGGGCGGTCAATGCCGGGGCTGGATACCTCAAGCGTGTAGGCATCTTGCAGCGGGTCTTCGACATCTAAGATCGCGCCAATATGGGATGAAATTTGCGCGCAATCTTCGACCTCGATCCCGCCATCGGGGCGTTCGGCCATGATTTGAAGCGTTTTGGTTTCGCCGCTTTGCACGCGCAGGCGCACCAGATCAAACCCCATATCTTCGATTACGGGTTTGATGATATCCGCGATACGGCGGTCCATGGATGTTTTTGCAATCAGATCGGACATAGTCACACAATAAAAAAACGGGCGCGCGGCCCGTTTGAAATTCCCGGTGGAACGTTGAAAAACCCCAACGCGCCGCTATTAGATGCATCTATAGTCAGGTTTCGTGCCAAGCGCAAGGGGCGTTGTGCGCGCGGGGCGCGCGCGGGGATTATCCGCATGTAATCGATTGGATCACCCCCTGCGCGTCATAGCGGATATTCAACCGGTTTGGCAGATAATCCATTGTGGCAATATCATCTGGCCCTAAAATGCGCACCGGCGGGGCAAATCGCATTGTGGCCAAAACCGATCTGTCTTGTCCAATCAGGGTTTGCAAATCACCCGCGCCGCATGGGGTGGTTTGGGGGGGTGTCGCGGGTGGTTCAGGCGCCAATGCAGGGCCTGTGCCCTGCGTCAAACAGGCCGATAATGTCACAATGGCGATGCCGCCAAGATATGTGATAAATTGCATGATCCTACCCCCATAATCGTGTTGATATGACCTGTATACAAAACCCCTGGCCTTGTCATGTGCCCTAGGTGCAGATGATGGATTGGCGTTTTGGATATGATCCAATTGCCTGTTTGGGACGTATGTCTTGTGAAAACCAAGATCAGGATGGTGAAACATGAAATATTTTGCAATTGCAGGTTTGGTGGCGATATGTGCGGCCTCTGGGGTTCAGGCCGATCAATTCGCGCAGGTTCAAACCCGCGCGGATTTCATGAATTTGCTTGATGGGCGCGAATTGCGCCGGGTCGGCATTCGGTTGACGGTATCGTCCAATGGGCAGATTTCCGGGGGCGCATTTGGCGGCACGGTCACAGGCGATTGGCAATGGGCGGGCGGGTATTTCTGCCGTGATTTATATTACAATGAAGAACCGCTTGATTTGAACAATTGCCAACGTGTTGATGTGGATAATGATGGCGATGTGATGCGGTTTACATCGGATCGCGGAACGGGCGATTCGGCGAATTTCCGATTGCGTTAGGCGGTGCGGGGCGCGCCACATGATGCAATCGGGCCGAAAAGGGCATGTTTCGTGTCTTTCCCTGAAAGGCAAAGACGGCTAAACCGGGATCATATGATATAATGAACGGAGCCCGCCCCGTGCCACAGGTCAATCGCGACGGTGTTTTGAAAATCATGGTCGCTGCCTTAACCCGCAGGCGGCCTCATATGTTGGCCGGGTTGTTGAAATCCTGGGGGCAGATGGATTGCCCTGACAAGGCCGAAATTCGGTGTTTGATTGTTGAAAATGACGATCACCCCAATGCCGCCGATACCGTGCACGCCCATATCCCTTTTCCAAATGGGGTGGCGATTGATTATGTGCTGGAACCCCAACAAGGCATTCCCTTTGCGCGCAACCGAGCCGCAAAAATCGCGGTTGAGGGTGGATATGATCTGTTGGTGTTTGTCGATGATGATGAATATGTGGCACAAGATTGGCTTGTGAAATTGATCGCGGGTTACCGTGCCAGCCGCGCCGTATTATTGGGCGGCCCGGTTAAGGCCGCGCCCCCGGTTGCAGGCTTGGGCTTGTTCAGGGGGCTAATGTATCGCGCGCTTGTCGCACGTTATGATCATGTCATGGACAAGGCCAATCGGCGGGCCAGTTTGAATTCAATCCCGCGCATGACAATTGCCACAAATAACTGGGTGGCCGAAACCGGGCTGTTTCGTGATGATGGCATTTGGTTTGACACGGCCACTCGGTTCAGCGGCGGTGAAGACACAAAATTTGCCGCTGATGTCAAATCCGCCGGGCATGTTGTCGGATGGGTCAAAGATGCCTATGTGTATGAAATTATTCCAAAAGACCGACTGTCATTTGCCTATCAATTTGACCGTGCCTGCGGATTTTCCATGACATCATTTGCGCAAAAAATTAAAAAGAAACCATTTGCGCGGCTGCTTTTGCTTGTTTTTATGCCTTTGAAATTGCTTGAGATTGCAATTCTTGGGGTTTTGGTGCCCCTGACCGGCGGGCGCAGCCTGTTGCACCTTGCGCGCAAAACCGGTTGGTTGGTGGGGCGGATCAGGGCCGCTTTTGGCGGGCGATCAAGGCATTATGAAAAAACAACTGGGTTTTAGGCGGCGCAAATGCGCGGCAAAAAGGGGATAAAGCCATGCAAACCATATCAGAAAACCGGTGCTTTGGGGGTGTCCAAGGGGTTTATACGCATAAATCCGACGCCACCCAATGTGATATGACTTTTGGCCTGTTTCTACCACAAGCCGCCCAACACGCCCCTGTGCCCGTTTTGTGGTATTTATCGGGGCTGACCTGCACCCATGAAAATGCGATGGTCAAGGCCGGGGCGCAGATTTGGGCCGCCGAACAAGGCGTGGCCTTGGTGTTTCCCGATACCTCACCGCGTGGCGAAGGCGTGGCCGATGCGGATGCCTATGATCTGGGCCAAGGCGCGGGGTTTTATGTCAATGCCACCCAAGATCCATGGGCCAAGCATTTCAAAATGTGGGATTATATCGCCCATGACTTGCCCCAATTGGTGTTTGAAAATTTCCCCCTAGATGCGGCGCGCCAATCCATCACCGGCCATTCGATGGGCGGGCATGGGGCGTTGGGTTTTGCCATGGGCTTGCCGGGGCGGTTTGCGTCTGTTTCGGCCTTCGCGCCGATCTGCAACCCAACCCAAACCGAATGGGGGCAAAAACAATTCACTGCTTATTTGGGCGATGATCGTACCCTATGGGCCGCACATGATGCGACCCTTTTGATGCGCGATACCGGTTTTGATGGGCCGGTTTTGATTGATACCGGCACCGATGATCAATTTGGGGCGCATCTTGGCACTGCGGCTTTTGCTGCGGCGGTGGCCGACCGCCGTCAATCGGTGGTGTTGCGCCTGCAACCGGGATATGACCATAGCTATTTCTTTGTCTCAAGCTTTATCCGCGATCACATTGCCTTTCACGCCCGCGCCTTATCCGGGGCGCAATGATGACCATTTCCGCCGTGATCTTTGATATCGGCAATGTGTTGATCGAATGGAACCCTGAACGGTATTATGATCGCGCCATTGGGGTGGATCGGCGCAGAGCCTTGTTTGATGCGGTTGATCTGCACGCTATGAATCATCGCGTGGATATGGGCGAACCCTTTCGGGATGTGATCTATGAAACCGCCGACCAACACCCTGAATTTCGTGATGAAATCCGCCAATGGCATGACAATTGGATTGAACTGGCCAGCCCCGTGATTGACCATTCGGTTGCGTTGCTGCGTGCGCTGCGGGCCAAACACATCCCGGTTTATGCGCTCACGAATTTTGGCGTCGAAAGTTACGCCTATGCGCAGACACAGTTTGATGTTTTGAATGAATTTGATCTTGAATTTGTATCGGGGCGGATGAAGGTGATGAAGCCCGACCCGCAGATTTACCACATGGTCGAACAGGCCACTGGTCTGCGCCCGGATCAAATGATTTTCGCCGATGATCGGGCCGATAATATTGCGGTGGCGGCGGCGCGCGGGGGGCGGGTGCATCATTTTACCTCGGCCAAGGGATGGGGCGAAACCCTTGTCGCGCATGGTTTGTTGACCGCATCCGAGGCGGGCTTAGCATGAGCGTTGACTGGATCACCTCGGATGATTTGGTGCCTTATGACATGGCCTTGACCCGGATGGAGGCGCGCGTCAACGCCATCATTGCAGGCACCGCATCCGAGGCAATTTGGTTGCTGGAACACCCCCCCCTTTATAGCGCAGGCACATCCGCCAGGCGCCAAGACCTGAAAAACCCAGATCAATTCCCCGTGTTTGAAACCCGTCGGGGCGGGCAATATACTTATCACGGGCCGGGGCAGCGCGTGATTTATGTGATGTTGGATCTAAACAAGCGCGGGCGCGATGTGCGCGCCTTTGTGCAACAATTGGAACATTGGGCGATCGAAACCCTTGCGACATTCAACATCAAAGGCGAAATTCGCCCTGGCCGCGTTGGGGTTTGGGTGAATCGCCCCGAATTGCCGCCTTTGCCCGATGGTACCCCGCGCGAAGATAAAATCGCCGCAATCGGCATTCGCCTGCGCAAATGGATCAGCTTTCACGGGGTTTCCATCAATGTCGAACCGGATCTGGCCCATTTTGATGGCATTGTGCCTTGCGGTATCACTGGGCATGGCGTGACCAGCCTGGTTGATTTGGGCCTGCCCGTGACGATGCAAGATGTTGACGCGGCATTGCGGCAAAGTTTTGCATTGGTTTTTTCAGGCTAAACCGCAGACCAAAACGGCAGGCCGTTTGATGGGCCTGCCGTTTCAAAATTACGTCAGTCTTGATTTAGGCCAGTGCGGTTTTCGCCTGATCCACAATCGCGCCGAATGCATCGGGTTCATGCACGGCCAGATCGGCCAGAACCTTACGATCCACCTCGATGCCGGCCTTGGCCAACCCGTTGATAAAGCGTGAATATGTCAGGCTTTCATCATGGGCGCGCACGGCGGCGTTGATGCGTTGAATCCACAATGCGCGGAATTGACGCTTGCGCGCCTTACGGTCGCGGGTGGCGTATTGATTGGCCTTGTCAACCGCTTGTGTCGCTGTGCGGAAATTGCGCGAGCGTGCGCCATAATATCCTTTGGCGGCGTCTAATACTTTTTTGTGGCGGCGGTGGGTGACGGTTCCCCCTTTGGTGCGAGACATATGTCGTCCTCCTTACCGGTTATAGGGCATGTATGATTTTACGATCTTTGCATCGGGGTCTGACAATGTTGTCGTCCCGCGTGCGGTTCGGATGAATTTATTTGATCGCTTGATCATCCCGTGGCGTTTGCCCGCCTGACCTGCAACAACCTTGCCGGTGCCGGTCACCTTAAAGCGCTTTTTGGCGCTTGATTTGGTCTTCATCTTCGGCATTTCCGTCTCCTTCGTGGTTCAAAGTGATGTAACGGTTTGGGCGCATCGCGGCATGCCGTATTGGCCGGATGCACCATCACGAAATCTTGCCATTACCCGCATCAATGCAGTTTGGCAAGGCGGTTCAGTTCAAAATCAGGGCTAAAACTTCGATAAAGGCATCGGGCACGTCCAAAGGGGCCAATCCATCGGGTTTCGACATATAGATATAAATGAATATCCCGATTGCGATCATGAAATACAACACGGACCTGCCGGGGCGCACACCCCCGGCCCATGAAGACACAATCGAAGACAGCGACGCCACCCCCAACAATGTTGCACACACAATCAGGATATTGAAATCAATCATGGCCTTTATTCTGGGTCGGTGGCGTAAATCAACCGTTCCGCACAGGGTGCGACCCGCAAGATATTGGTAGAGCCCTGAACGTTGAATGGCACGCCTGCGGTGACAAGAATTTGGTCATCTTCGGTGGCATGGCCGCCTTCGCGTGCGGCGCGCGCCGCCGATACAACCGCATCCTTAAAGCGGTTGACCTTATCGGTCACATAACAGCTGCACCCCCATGTCAGGCACATCCGGCGGGCCACATTGATGAATGGTGTCAATGCCAAAATCGGCAAAAGCGGGCGTTCGCGGGCCACAAGCGATGCCGTGCCGCCCGATTGGGTGAAACAACAAATCGCCTTGATATCGGCGGTTTCGGCAATTTCACGGGCGGCAGCGACAATCGCGTCGGATGTGCTGGTGCGTTCCACCTTGCGTGAGGCGACCATGATGTTTTTGTAATTGGCGTCATTTTCAACCTCTAGCGCAACATTATGCATGGTTGTGACGGCCTCAACCGGGTAATCACCGGCGGCTGATTCGGCACTTAACATCACGGCATCGGCCCCTTCATAAAGGGCGGTGGCCACGTCCGATACCTCGGCCCGTGTGGGCATGGGGCTTTCGATCATGGATTCTAACATTTGGGTGGCCACGATCACAGGTTTCGCGGCCTCGCGGCATTTGCGAACCAATCGTTTCTGGATGGGTGGCACGGCCTGCACGGGCAATTCAACGCCCAGATCGCCCCGCGCAACCATGATGCCATCAGACACGTTTAGAATGCTGTCAAAGGCCTCAACCGCGGCGGGTTTTTCGATTTTCGATAGAATCGCGGCGCGTCCTTTGGCCAGTGCGCGGGCCTCATTCACATCTTCGGGGCGCTGCACGAAACTTAACGCCAGCCAATCCACGCCCAATTCGCAGACAAATTCCAAATCTTTGCGATCTTTTTCACTTAGCGCGGCAAGGGGTAGAATCACATCGGGCACATTCACGCCCTTGCGGTTGGATACAGGCCCGCCCGCAATCACAACGCAATCGGCATAATCCGCCCCGCAGGTTTCAACCTGCAAGCGCACCTTGCCGTCATTGACCAAAAGCCGCGCGCCCGGTTCCAGCGCATCGAAAATTTCACGATGTGGCAGATTAACGCGTGTGGCATCGCCCGGCGTTGAATCCAGATCAAACCGAAACTTTGCCCCGGTTTCCAAAATATGCCCGGCATCATCGGCAAAAACACCACAGCGCAGTTTGGGGCCTTGCAAATCGGCCAGAATGGCGATGGGGCGGTTTAGGTCTTTTTCGACTTGGCGAATGGCGGCGTGGCGCGCACGAATTTCATCGTGATGGCCGTGCGACATGTTCAACCGAAACACATCTGCGCCGGCCTCGAATAAGTTGCGGATCATATCATACCCGTCCGAGGCCGGGCCAAGGGTGGCTACGATTTTAACATTACGGTCACGTTTCATGAAATCTTCCTGCAGTTGGCGCAAATATATGTTTGCCATGTCTATGGCGCAATCCGGGCGTTTGGGCAACTGTGCGATGCAATGTGATCTGGCGATTGGTGCAGAAACCACATAAACAAATCGCAGATGAACGAAAGGATACCCCCTATGCCCCAAGATCCGTTCCATATCCAAGGCCCTGATCGCGCCGGTCGGTGGGTGGTGGTGTGTGATCATGCCTCAAACCGGGTGCCGGATGATGTGGCGGCGCGGACGATCCGGGTGAGCATGGGGTGGTCGACCACGCCCGAGGATCTGGGGCGCTGCCTCGAGTCGCTGCGGGCCCA
>CAZPSB010000065.1:0-10111 GCA_964589025.1 uncultured Jannaschia sp.
GCCATCGGCAATATCCCGCGCCAAGCGCATCGCACAATGCGCCGAGCGCACACATTGCCCTAGCCCCGCAGCAGCCCCCGCCGTCCCGAGCGAGGTGACAAATGCAAGAACCGTTGTAATGTCTTGCCCAAGCGCATCCAGCCGCGCAATCCGGTTAGATGCGGCATCATAGCTTTGCATGCATTCGGCGGAATGTGTGCCGCTACATCTGACATCAACAAAGTTGGCGTAATCCTCAATGACAGCAAGGTTTTGATATGCCGTAGCCTGTGCGTTGCGAAAATCGTTTTCAATTCCCGCAAGCTGATACATTATGATAGCGTTGGAACCGCCAATGATATTTTCCGCATCTACCATGTTGGCGGCGCGATTTGTATGCCAGTCAATGCAGGCTTGGCTCATGCAACTAGCCAGCTGACGGTCCTGCTCCTGCGAAAGCTGCCAGTACAGTTCCATTATCGCATGACGCTCCACCTCAGAGCACCCAGTGGATTGGGCTTCGCAATTTTCGAGCGCTGTGTTCAAATCCTCAAGCTGCGTATGGCTCAAATAATTATGCGCCATGCCCGATTGCCCAATCGAACCCCCAAGCGATACATTGCCCGCATCACCGCCCGAGAACAGATAGCCCATGAACGCGCCAAGCATCTGCGCGTCATTCAACGCCGCCTGGCGTTGTTGCTGGGTCAACGTGCCGCCATGTCCATCCTCAAGCGCGCCGGCCAAAAACGCCTGACCCATGCCCGAAGCCGCCCCTGCGGCGCAATCGCCGCCCTGCAATTCGGCGGCTGCACAGCCGGTAAAGCCATGCAGCAACGCATGCCCAATAGACCCCTCGCCGCCATGGGCGCCGTCATCAAACACATCCCCAATGACGTTTTGCACATCGGCCATGGCGAGGTTGATGATGCCCGAGGTTATGGCGTTTTTGAAACCGTCTTCGAAATCTGTGCCATAGGCAATCGAATCAACGCCCGCCGACACCACCGAATTCACCCCAAGTTCGCCAAGCCCCTGCAATGACAGGTTGCCATTGCCAAACAGGCTGCCATCGGGCAGGCCATCGGCCCAATCGCTTAGCAAACCATCGGTGGTCACGGGGTTTTGGTTGGCATCCAAAACCGGCGTGCCATCATCGTTTAAAACAGGCACCCCCCCAAATAGCGCGTTTTGAACCCCTGCGGTGACGCCTGCTGTTATGCCTTGGATTGCGGCGTTTTCGAAGATTTCGCCCCAATCTGCGTCGCCTGATACGAGGCCATCCAAGCCATTGACGGTGAAGGATGTTGCGAAGGAATTGAGGCCGGCGGCCAGGGCGGTGCCACTTTGGGCGCCCAACAGCCCGGCCAGCCCGCCTGTGGCGGCCATGCCTTGGGTGACGGCGATAGTGACCAGCATTTTGAAGGCGGGTGACAGGCTTTGGGTGCGATCATGGAACTCTTGATGCAGCAATTCCTGTTCGACGATTTCCAAACCATCAAGTGACAGCATCCATTCAGGCAGGGGCATATCCTGGCCGGTTTCATCAATATGGGCTTGGTATTCGGCCAAGGACATTGCATCGAGATCATCCAATGCGGGCGGCGGGGCCGTTTGGGTAGAGGAACCGCTGACTGCGTGGAACAGCGCATCGACATCGCCATTCAAGCCAAAGTTTTGAAGGCCTTGATCTATGATGCCAAACTGGTTTGGGTCTGGTGGGGGGGGTGGTGTATTGCCATCTTCATCATCCGGATCAGTGCCGCCACCAGGGCCGGTTTGACCATTATTTTGGCCGCCAGACCCACCGGTATTTTGATCGGTGCCCACGGCGATGGGATTGCCGTTTTGGTCACGTTCGGCCTCGGTGGGAACATAAACCACAGCGATGGTGCGCCCTTCCACATCACTGGTGTCAATCCTGCCGTCAAACATCGCGTATTCAACGGTTTCTTCGTATTCAAGTGTGGTTTCAGTCGTGGCCAAAACCATGCCGGAATCTGAGAAATGACTTTGGGTATCGGTGGACGACACTGCGCCATGCAGGTTCAAATTCCCCCCGGCGGCAACCGAAATCGTACCATTGGCGGCAAATTGCGACCCAACAACGCTGACATCCCCCCCGGCGGCCATGCTGATATCATCGCCGGATCCATCCACGGCATGGGCCGTACGCGTTTCGCTAGAGCTGGATTGGTTGCTGTTGACCAGGCCGCCAAGGGATGAACTGGAATGGGTGGTTTGTTCAAAATCAACATCGGTATAGGTCAGGAAATCAACATCGCCGGCGGCCATAAATTGGATGTTTGTTTCGGATACCAAATCGGTGCCCATTAGGGTCAGATCCCCGCTTTGGGCCACAAGCGTGATGTCACTGGCATCTATGCTGGCGGCCTGATGGGTGAGCTGCCGACTGTCATAGGTGGTGCTTTCGCTGCTTAAAAAACCGCTTTGTTGATGAGACCAATGTTCTTGGCTGGTATTGCGGGCGGCATCAAAGGTCACGTTTTGGCCGGCGATTATGGCCCGGCCTTCAGCATCAATTTGTGTGCCATTGAAATAGCCATCCCCACCGGCCACAACAACAAGATCACCGCCAGCCGACACCGTGCTGACGGTGCGATCTGTGCTATAGCGATTATCCTGCACCCCATGGCTGCCTTGTTCAAAGCTGGTGGCAACTGTTGTCGTGCCAAAGCTGATGTCGCCACCGGCCTGCACGATGGCATCACCCCCCGCACCAATATGCGCCCCGTCTGATGTGATATCGTCTTGGGCGGTGATCTGCAGATTGCCTGTGGATGTAATGCTGGCAGGGGCTTGTACGCGATCCGCAAAGTTTTGATTGTCATTTACAATAAGTTGGCCAAACACCGTCACATCAGGGCCGGACAGATCACTGTAATCATCACGGATGACTGTGGTGGTATTTTCAACCGATTGCGCCTGCAATCTCACATCAACGCCATGGATCTGCCCAGATACGTTTTGGATGATCCCATCAGAGGTCAAATTCAATGTGCCGTCTGATTCAATTTGGCCACCATGATTGACGATTTCATCGGTGGCGTCGATCACAACAGTTGAACCGCCATCAATCGCCCCGGAATTGGTTAAAGAACCGGTGCTGATATCAACATCCTGGCCTAGCATTTGCGCGCCGGCCAGGCTGATATCGTCAATCATATCACCGCCAAGATACAAAACAGGCACCAAAACGGCCTGCCCGTCGATAATCTGTTCTTCCATCCAGATAATCGGAGACGTCAACGCAGCCACTTTTTCAGGGCTAAGCGCAACACCAAATGTCAGATCCAGATCTTGTGCAGCATCAATCGCATTATCATACATATCTGCCATCATGGCGCGTAATTCATCAGGATCACTGCCCGCCTGCCGACCGGTGAGCGCAAAATATTGTTCCTGAATCAGCCGCGATTCCACATAGGCATCGCCAAATTTGATCGCCGGACCTTCGGGATCATCCCCGCCGATGCGATCAAGGAAATAATCCGATGATAAAAACCGACCAACATCAATAAATTCAGGCCGGGTTTCGATTAAAAATGGCGAATTGGCACTGCCCGATGGCGTGAACATCGCAGAGCGACCTAAAATCGCGTTCGGGTTTACAGACCCGATCACAGGCGGGGCCGCCAAAGCACGCCCACCAGAACTTAGCCCAACCTGTGCCACACCGCCACTGGTGGCATTATTTGACACATATCCCGTCACAGGCGTGGAAACCGACAACTGGCCACCAGCCTCAATCGTGGCAAATACCGCACCAGACGTGACCGTGTTGGTTACCATGCGGGTTTGGGTGCGGGTTGGATGATAATGACCTAGACAAGCCCCCATAAAACGGTAACGGCATCTTACAACTTTATAATAAATAACCGTTTCTGTAACCGTCGTTTCGGTTAAAGAATGCCCGGTATTTACGATTGAATTGGCATTCAATGTAATATCGCCGCCCGCGGAAATTTGGCTGTAATCGTTCAAAATCGTATCGGCATCAATCACGATATCCTGGCCCGCCAACATCCGCGCAGGCGCATTTGTTAAAGGGTCTACGATCTGCTGGCTGACCGTTACGGTTTGTTCAATACGGAACGTACGGGGCGGCAAATTCGTTACAGAAGGATAATCCGATGGCGGGCCAGATGTGGTTGTCGTATTCACCACCTGCGATATGATGGCGGGCACAGGTTGTTCATTCGTCACATGGGTGGCGGCGATCAAAATGCTGCCGGTGATTGCCTCAATATTGGCAGATCGGTTTTCAACACCGGCCGCACGTGCGCCGGTCAAACCCCGGATCGCGATATTGCCTTCGGCAATGATATCCGCAGTGTCATTGATCAAAACACCATCCAACGCCAACGCCATATTGCGCCCAGAATAAAAAACGCCGGTATTGTGAATATTGCCAAGGATGTGCAAAACAACATCCCCATTGGATGATCCAAACGCACCGGCATTGGTGATGCTGGCAGCCGAGGCATATAAAGCGCCGCTGGTGACAACGCTGGAACTGGCCGCAACAGTCAGATCACCCGCCGCAACAATCGACCCCGCCCCACCAGAGGCCAAGCGCGCCGCAAGGGCCACATCACCCGCCGAACGCACCAATAGCGAACCGTCAGATTCAATGTCACCGGTCAATGTCACATCACCAACACGCGATGTCAGATCCGCACGACCGCCAATTTCAAACGCAGCGTCGCTGGTTAAATCATCGCCAATCAATGACAAATCACCACCAATGGCATAATCACCACCCACAACAGAAAGCCCCACAGTCGAGCCCACATGCAGATCGCCACCAATTTCAACACGGCCATTTTGCAAAGACAGGCTTTGCGTCGTAACATCCACATCCCCAAACGCACGCAGCGCATCACCTGGGGTCGTCTGATCCAAAGAAACCGTATCCGCAACAAGCGTCATCCCACCAGACGATGCCAATTGCGCATCCGCACCAGAAACCGTACCAGCCGTCAGTGTCAGATCGCCCGCACCCGTCAAAACACCCGCATCATCCGCGCCGGATGCAATAAGACTGCCACGCCCCAAAGACACAGCCCCAGATGTCACAATATCAAGATCGCCCTGCGCCGTGATCATCCCATGATCGGCCAAATCCGCAGACACACCTTGCAACGTAATCGCATCCCCAGAAAATAGAGAGGTTTCAATTGCAATCGCATCTTGCGTCTGAACCGTGATAGGCCCTTGCGCCTGCGCACGCCCCATCACCAAACGACCATCCGCAGTGATCGTCATTTCACCCGCATTGGCCGCCATTTCCACAGGTGCGCGCACACCAACGCCAACATCCGTCGCCATAACAGAAATACGGCCCGCCTGAAGACCGCCAAAGGCCGTACTGTCAATCGCAAGACCAGAAACCAAACCCTGAGACCCAGGCAAAGACGTAACAGAACCAGTCGTGTAATCAAACCGGTTGGCACCCGCCACAACGCGCGCATGCCCGCCAACCGTCACATGACCCCCAAATGTCACCTGACGCGACACAATGTCAAAAAGGCTAACACGGCTTAAATCCGCACCATTCACACCAAAATCAACAGACCCGCCAGAAACCGAAAATCCAGTCAACGATCCACCTGAAAATTCCGGGCTGCCCGTGGTCAAAACAACACGAGGCGTGCGAATAAACCCACAGCCATTACATGTAATGCCATTGGAATTGGCAATAATCACATCCGCAGATTGACCCGCAACCTCAATCATCCCTCCAAGCGTCGAGGGCGCCGTGCCAACAACCTCGTTCAAAATAACACGCGCCGCACCGCTATTGGCAAAATGACCATTGGCCGCAATAACACCACCGATTTGCGTCGTCGCAAAGGCCCCAGCCTCGTTGTTCAAAACAAGACCCAAAGCACCAACATCAAATTGCGAATAGGTGTTATGCGACAAACCTTGTGCATTCGGCGCAGCAATATCAACAACCGAAACACCATTAAGCGCAGTGTGAACAACCGCACCACCACCCGGCGCAACAACAACACTTTGCGCCAAAACAGGTTGAAGCGTCACAGCCAAAACCGAAATGTAAACTACAAAATATTGCGTCGCACACAAAAATTTGCGCAGAATCATTTTGATATTAAAACCCATCTTAACACCCCATAAAAACACGCCAGAACAGCAAAAACCTAAAACACATATCTAAGCTGAACCGAAAATATCCCATCATCAGGAACATCCAATTCCAAAGATGACCGCAATACACGACTATAGGCAACTTCAAATTCAAAATCACCATAGGAAAAAATCGCGCCAGAACTCAACGAAAACATTTCAGAACCATCAATACCATAATAACCCTGAGACCCAACATGACCCGCATCAAAACCAAAATACGGAGAAAAACCACCACCCGAACCGCGAAACAAATCAGGAAAACGTAAATTGCTGATTAAATGCGCACCACGCCCCCCAAAACCAACACCGCCACGGGTGCCGCGCACGCCAGTAAAACCTCCAAAGGAAAATTGTTCTGAACCAAAAAGATGATCATCACTGTAAAAACCAGACGCCTTAACATCAAATAAAACAGCCTGATCCCCCCAATTAAATTGCCGTGACCACGACATATCAACCAAGCTCGCATGATATTCAGAAACAGGCGAACCAGACGGAGAAATATCATCTCGAACCGAACCAAAAGCCTCAAGGCCAAAACGTTGCGTCAAACGGGCCCTGCCCTGCCCACCCCACAAGGATTGTGTGCGCTCCAGCCACAAATCAGTCGTGCCAAGACGTCGTGAAGACGTATCAAGTGTAAAGCCCAATATCTGATTGTCATTATCCTTGACAGCCAAAAGAAACCCAGCCTCCCAAGTGCCAAGTTCAGATGTAGACAAAACACGATCAGCCGATAATTGGATATTATATGAATCACCCGATGTTTCAATCGGATTATTAATACCAGGAATATCCGCAACATAATCTGAAATACTAAATGAAACACCATAAGTCCAATACCCATAAGGAATTGAACCAGACAAACTATAAGAATTGCCAACAGGTGTATCTGATGTAAATGCAATTGGCGATGAATTCATTGAACGTTGAACATTAAATGTCCACTGATCATTCATATTAAACAAATTATCATAACCAAATGTAACACCAAAATTATATTCCCCCGCAGACCCCGAACCGTGATTATTTGCGCTAACCGTGCCAAACCAAGGCCGGCCTTGGGTAACGTCAATCGCGACAACCGTTTCACCAGGTTCATCACCAGGGTTTAATGTGCTGCGCCCATCACTGGATGATAAACGATTAATCTGCGCTAATCCCTGTTCAATATCACGCAACTGCAATGCCGAACCCGTCAAACCGGGAAATGCCATCGCCGCACGCCTTTCAGAACGCACTCCGTTTTCTAAAACAAAAATATCAGATATCGTGCCTTCAACCACTGCAATCGAAAGACTGCCATCAGATAAATCTTGTTCCGGCAAATAAGCACGAGACGCAACATACCCCGCTTCAACATAAGAAAGCGTAACATATTCAAGCATGTCATTTAGATCTTGAAAGCCAATACAACCCAAACGTTCCGAAAGAGCTGCCTCAAGCGCAGATTGATTTAACAAACTGACACCAGACAAAGATACACTGCGAACAGAAATGCAATTCTGAGCACCAACAGAGCTAGAAAAAAGAACAAGCGTAAAAAGGCAAACGAACATCAAACCGATGCAATATCGCGCCAAAAAAAGAATTGGGGCCAAAAACATATGCCAATCCATCCTATTCACGTTCAGCCACCGCTTGATCATATGCCCCAAGCCCAGCCGTAACCCCACGTAGTGAAAACGATATTTGAACGCGCTCTTCTTCGAACAAACTCAACGATGCCGCGGCCTGCACACCGCCGCGCAGATCTGCTAAAAATTCTGAATCAATGGGCATAACGACCCAACACCCACCAGAATTACAGTTGCGAAAACGCGCCGAACGTACCCTGTTGCCATCAATTTGCAAACCAAAATCACCTGGCAGATAAACATCAAGCGGCGTTTGAACAACAAACGCAAGCCCTGTTTCAGTGTCAGATGGCGCAAATGATACGGCCAACACATCTTGCGCAATATCCATTTCAGGCAACTGCACCTGAACACGTTGCCATACACGGCAACTTTGCGCATCGGCACTTGCACAACTTACCCGCCAATCTTGAAAAACTTCAATCTGGGCGCTGTCTAACCGCGGCGGGATACCTTGGGCCAAAACAGGTGTCAAACTTGACAAAACACCAAAAACCACACCACCGACCAACACCATCAAACGCGATGGCCCAACATAAAGCTGAATTTTATTTTTTACTGAAAGGCAATTCAACATTATTCCAAGCCTATTCAGCCTCATCCGCGGCAACCGGCGCAACCGGCTGCCAATCTCGGGCGCGGGCCTGCGCCTCGATCAAATCTTCTGAGCTTAATTCCAAAGCAACTGATTCGCGCAAAAGACGTGCATCAGAAACGCCACGCACAGCAGCCAGATTGGCATAGGCATGCGCCCAGATCAAATCAGGCGAAACCCCCACCCCATCAACATAGGCCTGCGCCAAGGCATAAAGCCCCATCGGGTTGCCCAACATCGCCGTGCGTTCATAAAGCGCAAAGGCCTGTTCGGCATCCGCCTCAACACCCGCGCCAGTTGCATAAGATTCGGCAAGGTAATTTGTAGCGGCAACATGATTTTGTGCAGCTGCCAATTCCCACATCCGAATCGCTTCGGCACGATCAGGGCCGACACCGCGCCCTTCATCCCAAAGCAAACCACAGTTAAATTGTCCATTTGCATCGCCGGATGCGGCTGATGCACAAATCAATTCTGCAGCGCGCACATAATCTTGTAAGACTTGTTCACCCTCTAAATACATCAAACCCAAACGGTTTTGCGCCAGCGCACTGCCGGCCGCAGCCGCAGCCGCATAAAGTTGCGTTGCACGATCCATATCTGCATCAATCCCAACGCCAAGTTCAAACAAACGGCCAAGATAAAAGGCGCCATCCCCATCACCTTCTTGAAAACCTGCCTGAAATGCCGATGCCGCAGCAGGAACATCGCCACGCTCCAACGCAGATATGCCAGTGGGTATGTCCGCAAATGACAGACTTGCGCAAAATGCACCACACAAACCACCCAAGCCTAAAAATACAAAACGCATATAAAAACCCCATCAAAAACCATTTTGACATTAGATGATAAATTACGCGACGAAATACAATTCAAATTTGAAAAATCCACTACGCCCAATTTATTAACAAAGTGTTAACAAATGAAATTCAAAAAGTTTCCGCGATACAAATGTGAATTCACCCGGACACAAGACCTTATGCCAATCTTGGGCATAGTATGGGCCGCCCCTGTTGAACGAACAACCGGATAGCGGCTTGATAAATTGGATATTTAAAGATCGAAACGCCAAATCACACTTCATACGGGTGGATCATATAATACCCTGTACAGATGCTGTTTGTTGTTTATTCACAGACGAGGCGACCATGCGCCACGCGGCGCAGTTGGCGCGCCAATATATAGTGATGGGTCATAGAACCGCCTGCCATTTGATGTTATATGCGGATTACACTGATTTGCGCAGGCCCGTATGACATCCCCTTTCCCCATTTTAATCGGCGTTGATGGCGGTGGCAGCACATGCCGCTTTGCGCTTATGCATCAAGATAGGCGGTTTGAAATACGCCTTGGTCCGGCCAATATATCCACCGATCCAGATGCTGCGATTGATACGCTGCGAACCGGGTTTGGGATGCTGGCGCAGGCGGCAGGCGTGGCGCAGACCGCATTACACGGTGCCAAAGTGTATCTTGGTTTGGCTGGTGTTTTAACATCCGATCACGCCGCGCAGGTGGCACAGGCCCTGCCCTTTCAACATCTCCATATCACAGATGACAGGCCCCCCGCGATCCAAGGCGCCTTGGGCCGCCATGACGGGGCGGTGATTGGCCTTGGAACCGGGTCTTTTATTGGGCGAAAAACGGATGGGGCGCTGCGCCTGATTGGCGGTTGGGGCCGTGTTTTGGGCGATGAGGCATCGGGCGCGGATCTTGGCCGTCAT
>CAZPSB010000065.1:10121-10815 GCA_964589025.1 uncultured Jannaschia sp.
CCGCGTTTTACATGGCGTTGATGGCCTGGCACCGCAAACCGCACTGACGCGCCAAATCTTGGCCGATATGGGCGGGGCGGCGGGGATTGTGGCCTTTGCCAAAACCGCCACGCCCCAATCCTTTGCCGATCTGGCACCGCGCGTGATCACCGCCGCCAGCCAAGGCGATGCCGCCGCCACCCAATTGATGGCGCAAGGCGCGGCCTATATCACGCGGGGCTTACATGCAGTGGGGTGGCGCGCACCTGAACCCATTTGCCTGATTGGCGGGGTCGCGCGCCATTATGTGCCCTTTCTCCCCCCTGATATCGTGCAGGCCAGTCAACCGCCCCAATCCAGCGCGCTGGATGGTGCATTGACCCTGGCCGCGCAAATAAATGTCAAAGCTGCGCCATGATAGCCCCGGAATATGCCTTTATCGGCGCCGATATTTTCGACGGCAATACGCGCCACCGCAATCATGCCCTTGTCATCAAAGGCCAAAAAATCACCCAGATCATACCGCGTGATGCGCTTGATCCCGGCACACGCATCATTGCCCTTGCAGGGGGGGTGATTGCACCCGGTTTTGTGGATTTGCAGGTCAATGGCGGCGGGGGTGTGATGTTGAATGATAACCCTTCGCTATGCACGTTACAGACTATGGCCCATGCCCATGCGCAGATGGGCACAACGGCCATCCTGCCAACCTTGA
>CAZPSB010000066.1:0-1382 GCA_964589025.1 uncultured Jannaschia sp.
GGGTCGGTATAGGGAAATAGGCAAATAGCCGGAATGCCCAATGTTTCTGCATGGCGCGCGGCCATCACCGCCCTGTCGATTGATAAACGCATCACACCGGGCATTGAAGGCACGGGGTCTTGCATATCCGTGCCATCGCGCAGAAAAATCGGCCAGATCAGATCATGGACCGATAGTTCATATTCGCGGGTCAGGGCGCGCAATTGTGCGCTGGCGCGGGTGCGCCGCAGACGTGTGGCAGGAAAGGCAGGACGCGGCATTTTGAACCCTCATCAAGATGAAATCATTTGCGTATCGGTGCCACCTGCGACAGGTGAACTCAAGGTTGAAACATATCACGATAAGGCGACAAAATGAATTTTCTTGATTTGATTCTGGCCAATTTTGGTTTTCAGTCTTTTTCAAACCTATGGTATTGGGTTATTGTGATCTGGGCCGTTGGAGGCCTGCCTCACAGGCCTTTGGGTGTGCCGGATGATGTCATCATCCGCGCGCATAGCGGCGATCGGGTTGCATTGGCCGATATGCATATGATGCTTGCCCCCCAAGCCCGGCATATGACGCAGCCCATTCCCGCGCAAGATATCATCGCAACCGCATCGGGCATGTTTGCCCTATCGGCGCTGGCGACGCTGGGCTGGGGGTATGGTGTGGGTGTTGCGCAGGCGGGGTTTTTGATTTTATTGCCGTTGATGATCAAATATATGCTTGCCAAACAGGTGGCGCAGCACATGATCAAAACCACATTCCAAACCGCGCTGGACGATTTGCGCCGGTATCAGCGCCACTTGCGTTTGGTGCGGTTTGTTTGTTTGTTTGCCACCGCGTTTTGGGCGGGTGTTTTTGTGGTTTTGTCTGCAGTGTAATCTTATCTTGACACCACGCGCCTTGTGGGTAGGTCTCACAGGCGATGACATATGCACCCAATCATATTCTTGCCGGTGGCGCACCCGAAGGGTTTGATGCGTCGCTAATCATTAAGGAATTGCACAAATCAAATGCGCCGGTTTTGCATATTGTGCGCGATGACAAACGCCTTTCGGCCATGGCTGCGGCGTTGGCATTCTTTGACCCTTCCATCCCGGTTTTGCATTTTCCCGGATGGGAGCGAATGTGATGAGTGGGCCTACTACCGCGGAGAATGCGCTCCTGCCGGTCCTTGGGCAGCTTGTCGATAAGTGTAACGCCGGTCAGCACAATTCCCACATCGTAAACCGGCAGCTCGTCAAGCGCTTTTGGTTCGGGTTCCCAGGCATCCATCAGCCAGTTGGAAACGTAGCTGTTGGAAAAAAACAGCAGGAGCGCGATTCCTCCCATAATCAGTTGCTTCCCCCAATCTTTGCGAATAAACAGCAGCCCGAAGAGTAACAACGCCAGGCAAA
>CAZPSB010000066.1:1392-10810 GCA_964589025.1 uncultured Jannaschia sp.
ATTTTCCCGGATGGGATTGTTTGCCCTATGACCGTGTGTCGCCCAATGCGCAGATCACCGCCACGCGTTTGGCCACATTGGCGGCCTTGGCGCGCGGGGTGTCGGGGCGGGTGGTGGTGTTGGCCACGCTGAATGCGGCCACGCAATATGTGATGCCGCGCACCACCTTGCATCAGGCCTCTTTTGCGGCAAAGGTTGGGGGGCGCATTGATGAAGATGGGTTGAAATCCTTTTTGTCGCGTATGGGGTTTGTGCCCACACCGACGGTATCTGAACCGGGTGATTACGCCATTCGCGGTGGTATTATTGATGTCTGGCCGCCGGGCACGGATATGCCTGTGCGCCTTGATTTATTTGGCGATATTTTGGATGGGGCGCGCCGATTTGATGCGATCACACAACGCACGACCGAAAAATTGGACCGCGTTGAATTTGCCCCCGCATCCGAGGTGTTGCTGGATCAGCCCGCGATCACCCGGTTTCGGCAAAACTACCGTCTTGAATTTGGCGCCGCCGGTACCGATGATCCCATTTATGAAGGCATCAGCGCAGGCCGCAAACCGCAAGGGGCCGAACATTGGTTGCCCTATTTCCACGATCATCTGGAAACCTTGTTTGATTACCTGCCGGATGCGACCATCACATTGGATGCCCAAATCACCCCGCAACGCGCCGCGCGGTGGGATGCCATCGCCGATCAATACGATACGCGCAAAACGGCGCTGACCCAAAAGGGGCGGCTGGATGCGCCCTATAAACCTGTGCCACCGGGGCAGTTATATCTGGATGAAGCCGCCTGGAATCGGGCCATTGCCCCCCACCGCGTGGTGCAGTTTTCGCCCAATCCACAGGCGCCTGGCCCCGGTGTGATTGATGCGGGCGGGCGCGTGGGGCGATCCTTTGCGCCTGAACGCCAACAAGAAAACCTGCATCTGTTTACGGCCCTGGCCGATCACATTGCCCAAATGCGCAAAACCAGCCGCGTTGTCATCGCGTCGTGGTCGGATGGCGCGCGCGACCGGTTGCAGGGTCTTTTGGTAGATGAGGGCGCAGATCACCTGCGCCTGATCGACACGGGCCGCGATTTGGGCAAAACCGGCGATGTGTCACTGGCCGTTTGGCCCTTGGAGGAAGGCTTTACCGGCCCTGATCTGACCGTGATTTCCGAACAAGATGTGTTGGGTGATCGTCTGATTCGGCCCAAACGCAAACCAAAACGCGCCGAAAATTACCTGACCGAGGCCCAATCATTATCGCTGGGTGATTTGGTGGTGCATGTTGACCATGGCATTGGGCGCTATAGGGGGTTGGAAACCGTCACCGCATTGGGCGCGCCGCATGAATGTTTGGCGCTTGAATATGCCGGTGGGGATCGGTTGTTTTTGCCGGTTGAAAATATCGAATTGCTAAGCCGCTATGGCCATGATGAAGGTCTGCTTGATAAATTGGGCGGGGGCGCGTGGCAGGCCAAAAAGGCGCGGCTGAAAGACCGCATTCGCCAGATCGCCGATAAATTGATCCGCATTGCCGCCGAACGCGAATTGCGCAAAGCCCCGGAGTTAGAGGCCCCCGAAGACATGTGGGCGGCGTTTTGCGCGCGCTTTCCCTATGAAGAAACCGATGATCAACTGACCGCCATTTCCGATGTGTTGGAGGATCTGACCGCAGGCCGCCCGATGGATCGTTTGATCGTGGGCGATGTGGGTTTTGGCAAGACCGAGGTCGCGATGCGCGCCGCCTTTGCCGCTGCTGCTGCTGGTTTACAAGTGGCACTGATTGCCCCCACAACATTATTGGCGCGCCAACATGCCAAAACATTCGCCGATCGGTTTCGCGGATTTCCCATCACCGTGCGCCAACTTAGCCGCTTTACCCCCGCAAAACAGGCGGCACAAACCCGCAAGGGTTTGGCCGATGGATCGGTCGATATTTGCATTGGCACACATGCGCTTTTGGCCAAAAACCTGCGGATAAAAAATCTGGGCCTGTTGATCGTAGATGAAGAACAACGCTTTGGCGTCACCCATAAAGAACGGCTAAAAGATATGCGATCAGATGTGCATGTTTTAACGCTTTCGGCCACGCCGATCCCGCGCACTTTGCAGATGTCTTTGTCGGGTGTGCGCGATTTATCCCTGATCGGGACACCGCCGGTTGATCGTCTGGCCATCCGCACCTATATCAGCGAATTTGACGCCGTGACATTGCGCGAAGCCTTGCTGCGCGAACATTATCGCGGCGGGCAATCGTTTTATGTGGTGCCGCGTATCGAAGATTTGCCTGAAATTGAAACCTTTCTACGTGACCATGTGCCCGAAGTCAGCTTTGTCATCGCCCATGGGCAGATGGCGGCGGGCAGTTTGGATGACCGGATGAACGCGTTTTATGATGGTAAATATGATGTTTTATTGGCCACAACGATTGTGGAATCGGGCATTGATATTCCCACTGCCAACACAATGATTATCCACCGGGCCGATATGTTTGGTTTGGCACAATTATACCAGATCCGGGGTCGGGTGGGGCGTGCGAAAACCCGCGCCTATGCCTATCTGACCACCAAACCGCGCCAGAAACTGACGCCCGCGGCGCAAAAACGGCTGCGGGTTTTGGGGTCGCTTGATACGCTTGGGGCGGGGTTCACGATTGCATCGCAAGATTTGGATATTCGCGGGGCGGGTAATATCGTGGGCGAAGAACAATCCGGTCATGTGCGCGAAGTGGGGTTTGAATTGTATCAATCCATGCTGGAAGATGCGATTGCCAAAATCCGATCCGGCGCGGCAGAGGGCCTGCCGGGTGATGGCGATCAATGGTCGCCGCAGATCAATCTGGGCGTGCCGGTATTGATCCCCGAAGATTACGTGCCTGATCTTGACCTGCGCCTTGGCCTGTATCGCAGGCTAAGCCAGTTGGAAACCAAGGTCGATCTGGAAGGCTTTGCCGCCGAATTGATTGACCGGTTTGGCAAACTCCCGCGGGAGGTCAATACATTGATGTTGGTCATCCGCATCAAGGCCATGTGCAAACGCGCCCATATCGCCAAAATGGATGCCGGGCCAAAAGGTGTGACCATCCATTTCCATAATGATAAGTTCCCCAACCCGGCGGGATTGGTGCAATTCATGCAAAATCAAAACGGATTGGCCAAGGTGAAAGACAATAAAATCATCATACGCCGCGATTGGGCAAACGAGGCCGATAAAATCAAAGGTGCCTTTGCCATTGCGCGCGATCTGGCGGTGCAGGCCAAACCTTAGCGGTTTGATTTCGTCGTTTATTCGCGGGGCTTTTGGTTATGGGGTAATTTCATCCAAAACGGCCTTAGCGGCGGCGCGTGGGTCATGGGCCTGCCATATGGGGCGGCCTATCACGATATGATCGGCGCCTGCGTCAAACGCGGCTTTGGGGGTTAGGATGCGTTTTTGATCACCGGGGGCGCTGCCTTTGGGGCGAATGCCGGGTGTGATGATCAGGCGACCGTTTGATTCGGGCAAAGCGCGGATCATGGCGGCCTCTTGTGCTGATGCGATGACACCATCTGCGCCGGCCTCAAATGCGGTTGCGGCCCGTTCTGCCACAAGATCGCCCATATCGCCGGGCTTGATCAAAGATGCATCCAGATCATCACGATCCAATGAGGTTAAAATCGTCACAGCCAGAATTTTCATCGCGCTGCCTGCTGCGCCTTGTTTGGCGGCGCGCACCACATGCGGATCCCCGTGCACGGTTAGAAAATCCAGATCAAACTGCGCCAGGCCGCGCACGGCAGATTCAACCGTGGCCCCGATATCAAACAATTTCATATCCAGAAAAATGCGTTTGCCATGATCTTGTTTCAATTCATGGGCCAAAGCCAGACCGCCGGTTGTCAACATCCCCAGCCCAATTTTGTAGAAATTAACCGCAGGGCCAAGGGTTTGCGCCAATTCCAACCCGGCAAGGGCATTGGGCACATCAAGGGCAAGGATTAGGCGATCATCGGGCATGTGGGATCCTTAAATATTGTATCAGCTTTGCAAAATTACCGCTTTTTAACATGTCAAACCTTGAAGGCCCAGATCTGCGTTGCCACATCTTGAATAAGGCTTCACATATTCGGCGCTGCATAGGCGGGCTGGTCATTTGGTGGGGCGCTTAACACAGGAGATAAAGCCATGAACTTAGACAAGTTCACCGATCGCGCACGCGGTGTTTTGCAAGTTGCGCAATCCATTGCCCAACGCGAAGATCACCAGAAATTAACCCCAGACCATATTCTAAAGGCCCTGCTAGATGATGATCAGGGCATGGCCGCCAATTTGATTGCGCGCGCAGGTGGTGCGCCGGATCGCGTGGCCGATGCGGTTGACATTGCGCTTGGCAAAATTCCCAAAGTATCGGGCGGAAATGCGCAGATTTATCTGGATAATCAAACCGCAAAAGTCTTGGCCGAGGCCGAAACCCTGGCGCAAAAGGCCGGCGATGCCTTTGTACCGGTGGAACGGTTGCTAACGGCACTGGCCATTGTCAAAAGCCCCGCCCGCGATGCAATGCAGGCCGGCGCGGTAACCGCGCAGGCGTTGAATTCTGCGATCAATGATCTGCGCAAGGGCCGCAGGGCAGATTCGGCAGGCGCCGAAGACAGTTATGAGGCGTTGAAAAAATATTCCCGCGATTTGACGCAGGCCGCCCGCGACGGCAAAATTGACCCCATCATTGGCCGCGACGAAGAAATCCGCCGCGCGATGCAGGTTTTATCACGGCGTACCAAAAACAACCCGGTTTTAATCGGTGAACCCGGCGTGGGCAAAACCGCGATTGCCGAAGGTTTGGCCCTGCGTATCATCAATGGCGATGTGCCTGAATCTTTGCGCAACAAAACCCTGATGGCCTTGGATATGGGCGCATTGATTGCAGGCGCGAAATATCGCGGCGAATTTGAAGAACGGTTGAAATCTGTTCTGGGCGAAATCACCGCCGCCGCAGGTGAGATTATCTTGTTCATTGACGAAATGCATGTGCTGGTTGGCGCTGGCAAAACCGATGGCGCGATGGATGCGGCCAATTTGATCAAACCGGCGCTTGCGCGGGGTGAATTGCATTGCGTGGGCGCCACGACCTTGGCGGAATATCGCAAATATGTGGAAAAAGATGCCGCCCTTGCCCGCCGGTTTCAGCCTTTGGTGGTCGAAGAACCCACAGTGGAAGACACGGTTTCCATTCTGCGGGGGATCAAGGAAAAATACGAACTCCACCATGGTGTGCGAATTTCAGACGCCGCGCTGGTATCGGCGGCCACGTTGTCGCATCGCTATATCACCGATCGGTTTTTACCCGATAAGGCGATTGATCTGGTCGACGAAGCCGCCAGCCGCCTGCGCATGCAAGTCGATTCAAAGCCCGAAGAATTAGATGCGTTGGACCGCCAAATTCTGCAATTGAAAATCGAGGCCGAGGCCTTGAAAAAAGAAGATGATGCCGCCAGTCAGGATCGTCTGGCCAAACTGGAACGTGATCTGGCCGATTTGCAACAACAATCGGGCGAAATGACGGCGAAATGGCAATCTGAACGCGACAAACTGGATCAGGCCCGCGGTTTGAAAGAAAAACTGGATCAGGCCCGCGCCGAATTGGACCAGGCCAAACGTCAGGGCGATCTGGCCAAGGCGGGGGAACTTTCTTATGGTGTGATCCCGCAATTGCAACATCAATTGGCAAATGCCGAAGATCAAGATGATGATGTCATGGTCGAAGAGGCCGTGCGCCCTGATCAAATCGCGGCGGTGGTTGAACGCTGGACGGCGCGCGCGGGCGGGGTTGCAAGATGAAAACCGCCCGCTTGGGTCATTTCTATTCTTGGGACCAACCGGCGTGGGCAAGACAGAATTGACCAAGGCGTTGGCCGATTATCTGTTTGACGATGATCAGGCGATGGTGCGCATTGATATGTCGGAATTCATGGAAAAACACGCTGTTGCGCGCCTGATCGGGGCCCCGCCCGGATATGTCGGTTATGATGAGGGTGGCGTTTTGACCGAAGCCGTGCGCCGCCGCCCTTATCAGGTGATCTTGTTTGATGAGGTCGAAAAAGCCCACCCCGAGGTGTTTAACGTTTTATTGCAGGTCTTGGATGATGGGATATTAACCGATGGCCAAGGCCGCCGGGTGGATTTCAAACAAACGCTGATTGTTTTGACATCCAATCTTGGGTCACACGCGCTTAGCCAGCTGCCCGACGGGTCGGATAGTGCCACCGCCAAAGGCGATGTGATGGATGCCGTGCGCGCCCATTTCCGGCCTGAATTTTTGAACCGGTTGGATGATATGATCGTGTTTGATCGCCTAACCCGGGCCGATATGGATGGCATTGTGCGCATCCAATTGCGTCGCCTGATGGCGCGGTTGGCCGGGCGCGATATCACATTGGATCTGGATGAAAACGCCTATGCATGGCTGGCCCATGATGGCTATGATCCGGTCTTTGGGGCGCGGCCTTTGAAACGGACCATTCAGCGCAGTTTGCAAGACCCATTGGCCGAAATGATTTTGGCCGGTACTATCTTGGATGGCGCCAATGTGACAGTCACGACCGGGGCGGATGGGTTGGTTATTGGCGATCATCTGGCGGCTTCAAACCGGCCCAAGCCCGATGATGCGGTGGTGCATTAGCCGCCCATTTGTTTAATAAACAAGGCCCATAATACGGTTTCGTGTTGTATGAAGATGACCAAAAATCGCCGATCATAATGATCTGATAAAGATGTGTGTCATCAAATCCAACAGGGCCGTATTGATGGGCCACCAAAAACAACCAAGAACTCTTGAATACCGAATTATACCGTCTTTTTGATCTTGCAGGCCTTTGGTCAGTGTCGTGGCATTATAACGGGCGTTAAAACTTCTGTGAGGTTTGATGTCACGCCTTGGCGGGCGCTTGTTTATACGTCACCATAAGATGACATATGAAACTTGCAGGAGGGCGCGGTATGGCCGGGCGGTATAAATCAAATTTGACATGGGATGATGTCACGCCAAAACACGCCTATCTGAACCGGCGCCAGATCATGGCAGGCGCAGGCGCGATGATGGGGGCGGGGTTGATTGGTGGGCAGGCCCAAGCACAAAGCTTGACCCCCAATAGTTTCGAAGAAATCACAAATTACAACAATTACTATGAATTCGGCACCAGCAAAGAAGACCCCGCCCGCCATGCCCATCGCCTAACAACCCAACCTTGGTCGGTTGAAATTGATGGATTGGTTGACAATCCTGGCCGCTATGGTTTGGCCGAATTGGTTGCGGGCATGACGATTGAAGAACGCATCTATCGCCTGCGCTGTGTTGAAGCCTGGTCTATGGTGATTCCGTGGAACGGGTTTGAACTGGCCGATTTGCTGGCGCGTGTGGGCGTGCAGGATGGCGCGCGTTATGTGGCCTTTGAAACGGCGCTGCGCCCCGATGAAATGCCCGGTGTGCGCCAGCCTGTTCTTGATTGGCCTTACCGCGAAGGATTGCGTTTGGACGAGGCCATGCACCCGCTGACCATTTTGGCAACGGGGCTATATGGTGAAGCCTTGCCCAATCAAAACGGCGCACCCATTCGGTTGGTGGTGCCGTGGAAATATGGGTTTAAGTCGATCAAAAGCATCATACGCATCACCCTGACCGATCAAGAACCCCATGCCAGTTGGAACCGGGCCAATGCGCGCGAATATGGGTTTTATTCCAATGTGAACCCAAATGTAGATCACCCAAGATGGAGCCAAGCCACCGAACGTGTCATTGGCGGTGGCTTGTTTGCGCGCCGCGTCAATACCCAAATGTTCAACGGATATGAAGACGAGGTCGCCCATCTTTACCAAGGCATGGACCTATCGGTTCATTTCTAACCCATAAGGGCGGCTGATATGATGATCCAATCCACCGTGAATGCCGGCTTGCGGTATATAAAGCCTTGGATGGTATATCTGTTGGGTATCGCGTGGATTGGGTGGCTGTTTTATCTGGCAGCCAGCAATCAATTGGGCGTGAACCCGGTTGAAACCTTAGAACATCTTTATGGCGAACGCGCCCTGCAATGGGTGATTCTTGGCCTTGCCATTACGCCATTGCGCCGATTTTTGCGCATCAATCTTATGCATTTGCGGCGCAGCATCGGGGTTGTGACCTTTTTGTTTGTTCTTGCCCATATCTTGGTGTGGGCTGTGTTAGATGTGCAAACCCTGAATGCGATCTGGGCCGATTTGTCCGAACGTCCCTATATCATGGTGGGCTTTGCCGGGTTTGTGTTGATGGTGCCGCTTGCGATCAGTTCCAACAATCTATCGGTACGCAAACTTGGCCCGCTGCGGTGGCGCAGATTGCATATGCTTGTTTACCCCGCCGCGATATTGGGGGCGGTGCATTACGTGTGGCTGGCGCGTGGGTTTCAGATTGAACCTTTGATCTACCTGGTGCTGATCACAGGGTTGGTTGCCTTGCGTGGGGCCGCATCGCGCATCCCGACCCGCAATGGCACACCGACCACCGGCGAAATCCGATGATGTGGTGGGTGTCGAATCGACCACACCCCCAGAATCACCCCATGATCCGCTTTGCGCCTTTGCTATATTGGGGTGATTCAGCACCATATATAGAAAATCCACGCCTCACCCCCATAGGCCCTTTTGCAAAAGCCAAGATCACACAGCGCATCCGCAAAAGAAGGCGCTTTTAATCATATGATATATAATGATTTTATCAGATGTTTCATTTTTTTTACATTTTTGTAAGAAATCTATTGCGGATATTTTTTTTAGGATTTAGACAACGTTCTACCGGAGGCGCTGCGGTGTTGAAGGGTCTAGTGAGGTTACGCCAATCTGTTTCTGAATTAGATATATCTTTGCAAAATTATTCTGGCGGTACTTTATGATTATGTGCTGTCGGTATATTTTTTTGTTTGCTGTTTGACATTTTTGTTTGATTGAAGAGATATGCGGGCGACTTGGTTGTTTTCGACGAAGTTCTGATGCATATCGCGCTCTTAGGGTTTTATGATCCGATGATGGAGTGTCAGCTTCACTGTTTGTCGGCTTTTTGTTTCTTTTAGAGACTGAAGCACAACAAACAGATGACGATCCCAACGTTGAACTGTTGGGATGATGTGCAGAGGTTCGAACGTCAAGGATACGCTGGTAACGGCGTTTCAACTTGAGAGTTTGATCCTGGCTCAGAACGAACGCTGGCGGCAGGCCTAACACATGCAAGTCGAGCGCACCTTTAGGGGTGAGCGGCGGACGGGTTAGTAACGCGTGGGAATATGCCCAGATCTACGGAATAGCCTTTGGAAACGAAGAGTAATACCGTATACGCCCTTTGGGGGAAAGATTTATCGGATTTGGATTAGCCCGCGTTGGATTAGGTAGTTGGTGGGGTAATGGCCTACCAAGCCGAC
>CAZPSB010000067.1:0-417 GCA_964589025.1 uncultured Jannaschia sp.
CAGGCCGAATTTGCGGCCAATATCATTACCGGTTTTGCCCGGCTAGAGGGCCAAACCGTGGGTATTGTGGCCAATCAGCCGATGAATATGGCCGGGGTTTTGGATATTGACGCCAGCCGCAAAGCCGCACGTTTTGTGCGGTTTTGTGATTGTTTTGAAATCCCCATCCTGACACTGATTGATGTGCCCGGGTTTTTGCCGGGTGTGGCGCAAGAATATGGCGGGGTGATCAAACACGGGGCCAAATTGATGTATGCCTATGGTGAGGCCACCGTGCCCAAGGTCACACTTATCACACGCAAAGCCTATGGCGGGGCTTATGTTGTGATGGCCTCAAAACATTTGCAGGCCGATGTGAATTACGCCTGGCCCACCGCCGAAATCGCCGTGATGGGTGCAGAGGGAGCGGTTCAGATT
>CAZPSB010000067.1:427-1297 GCA_964589025.1 uncultured Jannaschia sp.
GCTGGTGACCTTCGTGGACGTGCCCGGCTTCATGCCGGGCGTGCAGCAGGAGTACGGCGGCATCATCCGCCACGGCGCCAAGATGCTCTTCGCCTACGGCGCGGCCACCGTGCCCAAGGTCACCGTGGTGGTGCGCAAGGCCTACGGCGGCGCCTACCTGGCCATGTGCGGCCGCAGCATGGGGGCCGACCGCGTGGCGGCCTGGCCCACCGCCGAAATCGCCGTGATGGGGGCCAAGGGCGCAGTTGAAATCCTGCACCGCGCCGATTTGCACGACGCCGATAAAATCGCCGCACGCACTAAAGAATATGAAGATCGCTTTGCCAACCCCTTTGTCGCCGCCGAACGTGGTTTCGTGGATGAGGTCATCCAACCGCATTCCACCCGCCAACGGGTGTGCCGGGCTTTCGCGATGCTACGCAACAAGCGACACCAAAAACCGTGGAAAAAACACGGTAATATTCCGTTATAGGCCATATATGTCAGAAATTATCTATGCCTTGAATAATCGTGCGATGCGGGGTCTTGTTAAGATCGGGCGCAGATCTGGTACGATCGAAGACCGAATGTGCGCCCTGGATAAAACGGGTGTGCCTTTGCCATTTGAATGTTTTGCCGATGGGGAAGTCGACGATGCCGCAAAGGCAAAACGTGCATTACATATCGCATTTGGGGATCACAGGGTCAGGGAAGGGCGCGAATTCTTGCGCATTAGCAAAGACAAACCCACCGCTATTTTCAAACCTTGCGGGACTTACGCAACCAACAAGACTATGAAGATGACGCATTTCCTATCCTGTAAAACACACCAAACGAAATGAATGCCACCCATGATCAAACATCGCGGTTTTCCATCGCGCCTGACCGGCA
>CAZPSB010000067.1:1375-6349 GCA_964589025.1 uncultured Jannaschia sp.
GCGAACGATACGCCGATCGAAAACCCGCCGACAGGCGCGCGGATCAAGGCTTTTTGACCGCGCTTTATGATCATTTTGGCGATCAAGCCTTTGAACGGGGCAATCTGGATGCGGGGCGATTGTCATGGTTGTTTGGCCGTGAAATCATACCCGCCCAAGACCCATTTGACCCCGCCGATTATGATGCGCTTTTGCGGATTGACATTGACCGGGCGAAAATCAGCTTTCCAGATGTGTTTGATTAACACCTGCCCCTTGCGCGCGGCCCCATTGCAGGCCAAATTGCAGGCATGACCCAAACAAAACCCACCGAAAACCCGGCTGATCCGTTCAAAAAAGCCTTGGCCGAGGCCACGCGCGTTCTGGCCGATGATCCCGATCTGACCGTCAGTTATTCACTTGATCCGCCGGGGCAAAGCAATGATGCCCTGCGTTTGCCCCAAATCAGCCGCCGCATGACACGAGATGAGGTTTTATTGGCGCGTGGCACCGCCGATGCAATGGCGATGCGACATAGATTTCATGACCAAGGCACCGCCGCGCGCTATGCCCCCCAAGGCGCGATGGCGCGTGAATTGATGCAGGCAATGGAACATGCGCGGTGCGAAATCATGGGCGCGCGCCATATGCCGGGCACGGCGGGCAATATCGACGCCAAAATCGGGCATGACGCCCAGAAAAAGGGCTATGGGCAAATCACAAACCCGGCAGATGCGCCTTTGCCGGTGGCGGCGGGGTATTTGCTTAGGCATTTGGCCACGGGCCGCGCGATGCCGCCTGCGGCGCAAAATGTGATGGATTTGTGGCGCGGCTTTATCGAAGATCGCGCCGGTGGCACGCTGGATCATCTGGAACATGTTTTGAATGATCAAACCGCCTTTGCCAAATTTGCGCGCCAGATGATTGATGATCTGGGCTATGGGGATCAATTGGGCGATGATCCTGACGATCTGCAAGATGACAATCAGGATGAAGATACCGCCGACGAAGACACCCCCGATGACACGCCCGAACCCACCGGCGATGATGACAGCGATGATGCCAATGCCGAGGCCAGCCCAGACCGCCGCCAAGACGACCAACAAGACGCCGCACAAGCGCAGGTTGAGATGGAAGATCACGGCGCAGCCGAGGATGCCGAAGAACAAGAATTGCCCGATGGTGAGGCCCCGGTAAACCCGCCCCCGCCCCTGCAACATTCCGATGCTGACCCAACTTATACCGTCTATGATACCGCCCATGACGAAGAAATCGCCGCCGAAGATTTGGCCGAGGCGCAAGAATTAGAACGCCTGCGCGCCTATCTGGATCAACAACTTGACCCCTTGAAAGGCGCGGTGTCGCGCTTGGCCAATAAATTGCAACGCCGGTTGCAGGCGCAACAAAACCGATCTTGGGAATTTGACCGCGAAGAAGGCATTTTGGATGCCGGGCGTCTGGCCCGTGTGGTGGCCAACCCCACAACCCCGCTTAGTTTCAAAATCGAACATGACACTGAATTTCGTGACACCGTTGTAACGTTACTATTGGATAATTCGGGATCCATGCGTGGCCGGCCTATTTCGATTGCGGCGATTTGTGCCGATGTTTTGGCCCGCACATTGGAACGCTGCGGGGTCAAGGTTGAAATTTTGGGCTTTACCACCCGCGCGTGGAAAGGCGGCAAATCCCGCGAAGCATGGCTGGCCCAAGGGCGTGCGCAGGTTCCTGGCCGCCTGAATGATCTGCGCCATATTATCTACAAAAATGCCGATGCGCCTTGGCGGCGCGTGCGCGACAATCTGGGCCTGATGATGAAAGAGGGCCTTTTGAAAGAAAATATTGATGGTGAGGCCCTAGAATGGGCCCATCGCCGTATGCTCGCCCGCCCCGAGGCCCGCAAAATATTGATGGTGATTTCCGATGGCGCGCCGGTGGATGATTCCACCCTATCGGTCAACCCGGCCAATTATCTGGAAAAACACCTGCGCAATGTCATTGCCATGGTCGAAAAACGGCGCCATGTGGAATTGTTGGCCATTGGCATTGGCCATGATGTCACGCGCTATTATGATCGCGCGGTCACCATCACGGATGCCGACCAATTGGCCGGCGTGATGACCGAACAATTGGCGTCGCTTTTTGATACAGACCCACGGGCGCGGGCGCGTGTGATGGGGATGAAACGGGGGGGATTGTGATGTTTCAATCTTTTATTGCCAAAACCCAACCCCAAGATGGCCCGCCGCGTTTGGCGGCCTTGCGCAAAGCCTTGGCCGTGCAGCAGGTTGATGGGTTTTTAGTGCCCCGCGCTGATCGGTTTCAAGGCGAATATGTGGCCGATTGCGATGAACGGCTTGCTTGGTTAACGGGCTTTACCGGATCGGCGGGGTTTGCCGCGATATTGCCCGATATCGCCGGGGTGTTTGTGGATGGACGCTATCGCCTACAGGCGCGCGCGCAATGCGATCAAACCGCCTTTACACCCGTCGATTGGCCTGAAACGGGGCTGGCTGACTGGCTGCAAGATCACCTGCCGGGGGGCGGCGTGATTGGGTTTGACCCTTGGTTGCATACAGTGCATGAGATTGAAACCCTGACCCAAAAATTGGCGCAAACCGGCATTACAATTCGCGCCATATCCAACCCGATTGATACGATTTGGCCCAACCGCCCTGCCCCGCCACAAGGCGCAGCGGTGCAATGGCCTGTGGCCTATGCCGGGTGCCGCGCGGTTGAAAAATTGGCGCAATGTGGCGCCGATTTACAAAGGGCCGGTCATGCCTGCGCGGTGATCACGCAACCCGATAGCCTATGTTGGGCATTGAATTTGCGCGGCTCGGACGTGGCGCATATGCCCATTGTCCAGATGATGGGGATTTTGCATCAAGATGGCCGGCTTGATATTTTTGCCGATCGCGCCAAATTTATTGGCATTGATCTGCCGGTTGGCGTGTCACTCCAGCCCGAAAATCACCTAAGCCCGGCTTTGCAAAACCTACATGGCGGCCCGGTGCGGCTTGACCCGCAAACCGCGCCTTATGCGGTAAAAACCCTGTTGGAACATGCAGATTGTGCAATCTGCACAGGGTCTGACCCTTGCCTATTGCCTAAGGCGTGCAAAAATCACGCTGAAATTGCGGCCACCACCCAGGCGCATTTGCGTGATGGAGCGGCGGTGGCAAAGTTTCTACATTGGTTTGATACCAACGCCCCCAAAGGCGGGCTGACCGAAATTGATTGCGCCAAGCGGCTTGAAGCCTTTCGCGGCGAAACTGGCGATCTGAAAGATATCAGTTTTGACACCATCGCAGGGGCAGGCCCCAATGGGGCCATTGTGCATTACCGTGTGACTGAAAACACCAATGCCCCGGTTCTGCCCGGCCAATTGTTTTTAATCGATTCCGGCGGACAATATGAAGACGGCACAACCGATATCACCCGCACCTTGGCTGTGGGTGATGTGGGCGTGGATGAAAAAACCGCCTTTACCCAAGTTTTGAAAGGCATGATTGCCATTCATCTGGCGCGTTTTCCCAAAGGTGTGGCGGGCGCGCATTTGGATGCATTGGCACGCGCGCCCCTTTGGGCGGCGGGGCGTGATTATGACCATGGAACCGGCCATGGCGTGGGCGTTTATTTGGGCGTGCATGAAGGCCCGCAACGTCTTAGCCGGGCATCGGGCACACCATTGCAACCCGGAATGATTGTATCGAATGAACCGGGATATTACCGCGCGGGTGCCTTTGGCATTCGGATCGAAAACCTTGTTTATGTGACAAAAGCCGCAAATTTACCCGGCGGTGATGATCGTGACATGTTTGAATTTCAAACCCTGACCTATGCGCCGATTGATCGCCGATTGATTATGGTTGACCTGCTAAGCGCGCCTGAACGCGATTGGATCAATACCTATCACGGCGATGTTTTGGCCAAAATCAAACCTTTGGTGCCGGGTGATGTGCGCGCGTGGCTAGATCAGGCCTGCGCGCCGATTTAACGCATTACGCCGCAAGCGGTGCAATCAAATCGGCCCCTTGCGCGCGATTGGAATTGACCCGTGGATCTACGCGCCAACGGGTATAAAACCCATCAGGGGCGGCGCGCATCAAGGGCGCGGCCTTTTGGCTGGTTTCCCCCAACCAGCGCGCCCAATCGCCTTGGGCCAACACAACCGGTTCGCGGTGATGGGTTTGTGACATCCAATCGGATGCAGCACAGGTGACAATCGCACAGGTGGTGATGTGATCGTGATCCTGGCCCCAATCTTGATATATGCCTGCAAATACCAAAGGCGCCCCGTCACAGGCCGCGAAATACCACGGCAAACGTTGGCCTTCGGCTGATTTTGTCCATTCATAAAATCCACTGGCCGCAATCAGGCACCGCCTTTGCCGGCAGGCCTGCCGAAAGGCGGGCTTTTGTGCGATGGTTTCAGACCGCGCATTGATCAAGAGCGGCCCATCGGTTGGCGTTTTATACCAACTTGGCACAAACCCCCACCGCATCGGGCGATACCGGCGTGCCTGCCCGCCTATACCGGGCGTCACCACACCAACAGATTGCGTGGGGCAGATATTGTAATCGGGCCGGTTGGGCAAATCATTGGCCGGTTCGGCCTGAAATATCTGCGCCATATCGGAATGGGGGGCGGTCATTGTCATTCGTCCACACATGGGGCGATTTTATGCACCCCCCGCCAAGGCGCAAGACAAAACCGGCGCGCGCTGCACGCCGGTTTTTAGATCAATCAAAGCCCATGCTTATTCAGCCGCCGAAATCCGGCCATCTGTATAAGGGGTATAGGGCGAATTGGCGGCAAGGTAATCTGCCACAACTTGTTCAAGACCAGGGCCATAATCATAGGCATTCATACCTTGGGTTTCAAACAAGGCATAACCATCGCCGCCACCGCGCATGAAATTGTTGGACACAACCCCATAAACCGCCACGGGATCAATCGGGGCAAAACCGCCATCGGTTGCGACCTCGACC
>CAZPSB010000067.1:6482-10610 GCA_964589025.1 uncultured Jannaschia sp.
CCAGCGTGTTTTGGAATGGCAAAACGGTGAAGACCTCACCCATGGTGATATCGCCTTGGTCGATCGAGGCCCGCAACCCACCGCCATTTTGAATGGCAATCTGAATGCCCTGATCGGCCACATGATCCAACATCGCATCTGTCACAAGATTGCCCATGGAACATTCCATCGCGCGGCATATGGCACGGTCGCCTTCAATCGGGGCGGTGGATTGACCGATAACAACCTGCATCGCCTGTTCAATCGGCCCGGCCAATTCGGCAACGCGTGCGGCAATATCGGCATCGGGCGTAACCGAGGCATCCAATACCATCGTATCCCCACTGGCCGCCGTGACAAAACCGGCATCATCAAATGTAACCACAAGATGGCCAAGATATTTCGAATAGGCATAGGCCTGCACGACAGGCACCATCACAGCATCATCATTGGCCACCCATATTGGATATTGGCCTTGGGCATCATCATCTGATGACGATAAATAAGTGTGCGAATGCCCGCCCACAATCACATCAAGACCGGTTACATTTTGCGCGATTTCAATATCCCGCGGCAGGCCGACATGGGTTAATGCAATAATGATTTCAACGCCTTGTTCTGTCAAAGCATCCACATCGGCCTGAAGGGCGGCCACTTCGTCTTGAAAGGTCACATTTGGGCCGGGCGATGATGTTTCGGCGGTGTTGGTTGCCAAGGCAGACACAATGCCAACCTGCATGCCATTGACCTCAAGCACCACATGATCGGCCACACGATCGCGCAGCAAATCAGATTGCATCAGATCAAGATTGCCAGACACAACAGGAAAATCAACCGCATCAATAAATTCGGCCAAGGCCGCAGGGCCATCATCAAATTCATGATTGCCCACAGCCATGGCATCAAAACCGATGGCTTGCATAAATTCTGCCTCGGCCGCGCCACGATAGGTGGTATACATGAACGACCCTTGGAATTGATCCCCCGCATCCAGAACGATCACTGATTGCCCTGCTGCGGTCAATTCATCGCGCAAAGTGTTGATTGCCGTTGCCACCCGCGCCACGCCGCCAAAACATTCGCCCGCCGCGTCATCTTGGGCATCACAGGTGGAATCAAAACGGTTGATGGGTTGAATACGGCTGTGCAGATCATTGATATGCAGAATATGCAGCGTTGTATCCGCCACCCCCGGCATGGCGATACCGGCCACCGCCGCAAATACCGCCCCGGTCAATAAATGTTTGGCCATTACAGGTGCCTTTTTGCTAGAATCACGTCAATGCATCACTTGTACCATAATTTTGTGTAATTTACTTGACGCTTTGTGTTTGCACCGCCATGCAAAGCGCATGAAGATTTACAAAATTTTACGCGCCAATGAATGGCATGATCTGCAAACGGACAAACAAACATCCGGCGCGCCGATTGATGTGCAGGATGGATATATCCATTTTTCCACCGCGCAACAGGTGCACGAAACCGCGGCAAAATATTTTGCCGGGGTTCAGGGTTTGACCTTGGCCGCGTTTGAAAGCGACGATTTAGGCGATGGTCTAAAATGGGAACCTGCGCGCGGGGGGGCGTTGTTTCCGCATTTATATGGGCGGCTGCGTTTGGACGATATTTTATGGCATGTTGATCTGCCTTTGGTGGATGGCGCACATGTGTTTCCCGATGAAATCGCCTAAGCTGTGGGAAAATCTGGGGCTGTCCGCGTTATGGATGTTGGACCCTGAACGCGCGCATGACATTGCGTTGCGCAGCCTGCAATCGGGGCTGTTGCCTTTGGATGGGTGTATGACCTCGGCGCGGTTGCGCACGCATATTGCCGGGCTTGATTTGCCCAACCCGGTGGGTCTGGCGGCAGGGTTTGATAAAAACGCCCGCGCCATTACGGGCTTGGCCAAGGCGGGGTTTGGGTTTCTTGAACTGGGCGCGGCCACGCCGCGCGCGCAACCCGGCAATCCAAAGCCGCGCCTATTTCGATTGACCAAAGATCGCGCCATTATCAACCGTTTTGGGTTCAATAATGATGGGGCCAAGGCCATTGCCGCACGTTTGGCCCATACAGATGTGGCGGTGCCTGTGGGCCTGAATTTGGGCGCAAATAAAGACAGTGCCGATAAGGCCGCCGATTTCGCGAAAGTGCTAACTGAATGCGGCCCATTTGTGGATTTTGCGACGGTGAATGTATCCTCACCCAATACCGAAAAGCTGCGTCATTTGCAGGGGAAAGAGGCCTTATCAGCCGTATTGCAATCGGTGATGGGCGCGCGCCAGGAATTGGACAAACCCCTTGCGGTATTTCTCAAAATTGCCCCGGATCTGGATGATCACGCCTTGGCCGATATTGCCGAGGTCGCAATGGCCCATCATGTCGATGCGATTATTGCCACCAACACCACCTTGCGGCGCGATGGCCTGCACAGCCCGCATAAAAATCAGGCTGGCGGCCTGTCAGGCGCGCCTTTATTTGACCAAAGCACACGCATTCTGGCGCGGCTTTATCAGATGACCGATGGACAAATCCCCCTGATTGGGGTGGGCGGTGTGGCCACGGCACAACAGGCATGGGAAAAAATTCGCGCGGGCGCCAGTGCCGTGCAGATTTATTCGGCGCTGATTTATCACGGCATCACCTTGGCTGCGCGCATTGCATCCGCTTTGGACGATCGAATGGCGCGCGAAGGCGTTGCAAATATCGCCGATATCGTGGGCACCGGCCTGCACGATTGGGCCTGATCACCCCGGCGCAGACGCCCGTTCAAGTGCGGGATAGCGCATGAATAATGTGACCCCGCGCATGGCAAAAAAGATCAACAATGCCGCCCATAGCCCATGATTGTCGTATAAAGGCAACAAGATGACACAGGCCATTGCATAAACCGCAAAGCTAACGATCATCATATTGCGCATATCGCGCGTTCGGGTCGCGCCGATGAAAATGCCATCCAACATCCATGATGCCGCCCCAATCAGTGGCGCCATGATCATCCATGGCAGATAGGCCCGTGCGGTGTCTTGCACGCCGGATGCGGTTGTCATGATGTCGATCATATCCGGCCCGGCCATCCAGAACACACCCGCCAACACCACGCAGGTGGCAAAGCCCCAAAGGCTGGTCAAAATTGCCGCGCGGCGCAATCGGGTGCGGTGGCGCGCGCCCATGGATTGGCCCACAAGGCTTTCGGCGGCAAAGGCAAACCCATCCATTGCATAGGATGTGATGTATAAAAACTGAATCAAAATTTGATTGGCCGCAACGGTTTCATCGCCCAAACCCGCGCCCAGAAACATGAAAGACGCAAACGCGATCAACAATAACAAAGACCGGATCAAGATATCGGTATTCACCGCCGCCATACGCCATAGGATTGCGCGGTCAAACACCCGCCCCCAATTGCGCCAATCCACGTTGCCAAAGGCCGCGCGACATAACCACAGCCCAAGGCATAACCCCACCCATTCGGCAATCAATGTGGCCCAAGCCACGCCCGCGATGCCGAATTCAAACCCCATCACAAACATCACCGATAGCGCGATATTGATTCCGTTTTGCACCAGTTGCAAAATCAAAACCGCGCCGGTGCGTTCTTGGGCAATCAACCATCCGCTAATGCCGTAAACCGCAATCGCTGCGGGGGCTGCGAAAATGCGAATGCCGATATAAACCAAAACCAGCGTCTCAATTTCGGGGCTGGCGGGAACAAATGACATTACAATCCAGAAAATCGGGGTTTGTAATATAATCAATGCAAACCCGGCGGCAAAACCGATGCATAATACACGGGTCAAAAAGGCGGCAATCTCGGCGTGATCTTTGGCGCCTATGGCCTGCGCGACAAGGCCAACCGTGCCCATGCGCAAAAACCCAAAGGCCCAAAAGATGGAGGTTAAAATCACCGCGCCCACCCCCACCGCGCCAATGGCAGCCGCATTACCCAATTGGCCAATCACCCCGGTATCGACCAAACCCAATTACGGGATCGTGGCATTGGACACCACCACCGGCACGGCCACGCGCAGAATACGGCCATGGGTCAAAGGGTTTGCGTGGTGATCTGGCAGGGTTGGTACAGTCAACCAATTATTCCTTTGGATCAGGCATTGCAAAATGCGCCATGGCCTGCGCGATAGGGCGGGTTT
>CAZPSB010000068.1:0-10567 GCA_964589025.1 uncultured Jannaschia sp.
TTTGGTTTTTGAAACACCATTCCCGCCTTGGCGCGCAATTGCACCGGATCAACCGCCGGGTCATAGATATCTTCGCTATCCAAACGAATTTCACCCACCACACGTGCAATATCAATCGTGTCATTCATGCGGTTCAAACATCGCAGAAAAGTTGATTTCCCGCACCCTGATGGGCCGATAAAGGCGGTTACGGTTTTGTCTTTTATATCCACATTAACCGATTTGATCGCATGTGTTTCGCCATAATATACTTGTACATTTCTGGCTTTGATTTTGATGTCTTGCATATCCACGTTGTGTTCCACATCATGTATGTTATTCATGGCTGTTATCCTTGCGTTGCGCATTACCAACGACGTTCGAACCGGCGCCGCAATATGACGGCCAAGGCGTTCATAAAGATCAAAAAGACCAACAAAACAATAATCGCCCCTGATGCGCGTTCAACAAAGGCCGGGTCGGATCGTTGGGTCCAACTATAGACCTGCACCGGAAGCGCACTTGCCGCATCCCCCATCAATGGAAAAGCATTGGAATGTGACGCCACCAGATCAGGGTATTCGGCAACAAAGGCCACCATGCCAATCAACAACAAAGGCGCAGTTTCCCCAAGCGCCTGTGCCAGGCCAATAATTGTGCCCGTCAAAATGCCCGGTGCGGCCAAAGGCAAAACATGGTGAAATACCGATTGCATTTTTGAGGCCCCCAACCCAAGTGCGGCCTGACGAATAGAAGGCGGAACAGCGCGCAAACTGGCACGGGTTGCGATGATGATTGTGGGCAAGGTCATCAAGGTAAAAACAAGCCCACCCACCAACGGTGATGATTGGTTGAAATTCATAAAATTGATGAATACGGCCAAACCCAAGATACCAAATACAATCGAAGGCACGGCTGCAAGATTTGAAATATTCACCTCGATCAAATCGGTAAACCGATTTTTGGGCGCGAATTCTTCTAGGTAAATAGAGGCCGCAACGCCAATAGGTGGCGCCAGCAATAAAACCACGATCATCATGTAGAAAGATCCGATAATCGCAACGCCAAGACCTGCGGCTTCGGGCCGTTGGCCGGATGCATCAGGTTGTGTGATAAAGTCCCAGTTAAAACGCGTTTCAACCATGCCAATATCGGCTAATTCTTGGGCCAATATAAGTTGCGCGGGGCTGATATTGATGTCACGTTCGGCACTTTGCAGGGTCACGCGACCTTTGAAATAGCCATCAATCCGCCCGCTGACCAATAAGGTAATATCAAGCGTTTGACCAATTAAATCAGGGTTCGCCAACACCATATCGCGCAAATTGGCCGGTGCTTGATCCGATAACATATCGGCCATCTCACGTGGGCCAAGGGAATGGTCGATCCCGCTTGCATCGACCGCATCAATAAAGGCCTGCGCCATAAGGGGCAGATAACCAAAGGTTGTCACGCGTTCTATATCTTCGCGCGCGCGGGTGCCGTTTGGATCAAGCCGGTTTTCATCCAATGTGATGGGGAATGTGACATATGTTTGCCGAAATGAACTTAGCCCATTTGACAAGATCGACCCCAATAACACAATCAGCGCCACAATCCCAATGGTTACTGCCACCATACCATAGAGGCGAAACCGGGTTTCGGCGCGGTTGCGGCGTTTGGTGTTGCTATCTGCTTTTAGCAGGGATGATTTGGGGGCCGTTACAGGCATATCAGGTGAGGATATATGGGTCATTAGTCGTATTGTTCCTGATATTTGCGCACGATATAAAGTGCAAAGACATTCAGACACAGGGTTATAACAAACAGGGTCAGACCAAGGGCAAAGGCCACCAAGGATTCTGGGCTGGAAAAATCGGTATCACCGGTCAATTGACCAACGATTTTCACGGTGATGGTTGTCATTGCCTCAAACGGGTTCAGGCTAAGTGCGGCCCCTGCCCCGGCGCCTAAAACCACGATCATGGTTTCGCCAATCGCCCGTGATGTCGCCAACAACACCGCCCCCACAATGCCCGGCAATGCGGCGGGCAAGATCACGTTTTTAACCGTTTCCGATTGCGTTGCCCCCAACCCATATGACCCATCCCGCAGGCTTTGCGGTACGGCGTTGATGATGTCATCAGACAAGGATGACACGAACGGGATCAACATGATGCCCATCACAATGCCTGCCGTCATAACAGATGAAGACGATGATCCAACGCCCAAAGGTTCGGCCAGATAATCGCGCAATAGCGGGCCAACAGTTATTAAGGCAAATAGGCCATACACAATTGTTGGAATGCCGGCCAAAACCTCAATCAGTGGCTTTGCAAGGGACCGCACGCGTTTGCTGGCATATTCGGCCATGTAAACGGCGGCAAATAACCCGATTGGAACCGCCACCAACAATGGGATCAGGCCAAGTTCCGATCCCCCCTCAAAGGATGGGCGCCATTCAAGGCTGAAAAAGAAATCTTGCCATGGATACATGCCGAAAAATCGAACCGTATCCCATAGCATGGACAGAACAATGCCCACTGTGGTTAAGATCGCGATGGTTGAGGCCAACATCAAAATCACCAACATCGCGGTTTCAACGGCATTGCGGGCTCGAAATTCTTGGTGTGTTCGCATATATCCGTAACCAAAGCCGATGACAGATAGGCCGACCACAATAATGGTCATCCAAATCTTACCCATGGCTGATAGATTGCGATACCGTTGTGCTGCGGCCAAAACATCAGCAGAAACATCGTTGCCCAATGCGACGCCAACATCGCCAAGGCGATCTCGAATATTGGTAAATTCTGTGCGAATGAGACGAGCTTGTTCTTCGGTCAAGGCACCTTGTTCAATGGCCACATCCAAACCAGCGGCCACATTGCGCACATTCGTCATAACAAGGCTAAGTTCGCCATCGTTTTGCGCGGCATCGGCAGGGATCATCGTAACAACGCGTGTTTCTATAAAAACCGGTTGAACAACAAGCCAAACCGCCATGATCAAAAGCGCGGGCACAATGGATAAGATGGCCACATTGACACCATAATACCCAGGCAATGAATGCATGATGCGCGCATTCCCACCCGCGCTTACGATGGCACGGCGCCGGCCACCGATATAGCCCACAGTGCCCAAGGCAAAAACAATCAAAAATATCCAAATAGAAGGCATGAAAAAGCCCTGTTATGCGGTTGAAACCCAAAGAAAAAGCAAAGGGCACGGGATGCGCCCTTTGCCGCGATTGCGCAGTAAATTACTGCATTGTGTCTTCGTTTGCGACCATGGCCTGCACATCGGCAAGCTGTGGGTCAGACACCAGACCATAGGCCGCCAATGGGCCAAATGGGCCTGCGATATCATCAGACACAAAGAATTCTGCATATTCTTTCAGGCCTGGGATCACGCCGATATGCGCCGCTTTGATATAAAAGAACAAAGGACGTGACACAGGGTATTCACCCGTTGCGATGGTTTCAACAGTTGGTGTCACACCAGACATGGTGGCCACTTGCAAACGGTCTGTGTTATTTGAATAAAACGCCAAACCAAACACGCCGATCCCATCGGGGTTGGCCGAGATACGCGCCAAGGTTTCAGTGTAATCGCCGTCGATATCCACAGAAACGCCATCTGCACGCAGTTCAAGACACGCCTCTTCGGCGGCATCTTCATCCATGCCCATTTCCATCATGGCGGCCATTGCGCCCGTATCTTCGCATCCCTGAAGGATCACATTTTCCTCAAACACTTCGCGTGTGCCATGGCGTGTGCCAGGAATATAGGCCGCAATCGTTTGCGCAGGCAGATCGTCATTGATCGCGTTCCACATCATATATGGGTTGGCAACCATTTCGCCATCCATTGGAATTTCTGCCGCCAAAGCCATGTACCAATCAGACGGCGTAAATTCAAAAGATGCCCCATCAATATCGGATGCAAACACAATGCCGTCATACCCAAAGCGCACTTCGATAATATCGGTCACGCCATTTGCGGCGCAGGTTTCAATTTCAGAGGGACGGATCGAACGCGACGAATTCGCGATATCGGTTGTATTTTCACCCACACCTTCGCAGAAACGGCGCAGGCCAGTAGATGAACCGCCGGATTCAACAACAGGTGTCGGGAAATTGGTGTTTTCACCGAATGCCTCTGCGACGATGGTTGCATAGGGCAATACCGTAGAAGACCCGGCAATTTGCACGGTATCGCGGCCTTGGGCGAATGCACCAGTTGCGCAAACGGCAGCAATGGCCAGTGCGGAAACTGTAGGCTTCATGGAAGACATAGGTTTTCTCCTGAATAGATTACATGTGATGCACCAAACGCATCTGCCCCCGATCTATCGGTCATATGCAATAGTTTTGCGTCAATTACGTAACGGTTTTATGACATGGCCCTATTGGCCCATATACATGTCAGGCAGGTGTAATAATTTACAGAAATTTACATTAGGTCTTTGGTATTAACACACTGAAACAGCTTCCAAAACCTATTTTTGATTCAACATTCAATCGCCCGCGATGGCGATTGACGATATGTTTCACAATCGCCAAACCAAGGCCGGTTCCGCCCATTTCGCGCGATCTATGTGTGTCAATCCGATAGAATCGTTCGGTTAAACGCGGCAGGTGAAGGGAATCTATCCCCTCGCCTTGATCCACAACATCGACCCGCACCACCGGCCCTTTCATTGGCCCTATGGCGGTATCGTGGCGCAAAACCAACCTGACCGGTTTGTCAGGGCCACCATATTTAAGCGCGTTTTCGGTCAGGTTCAAAAACACCTGCATGAGTTGGTCACGGTCGCCTGCGATGCAAAAATCGTGATCCGGGTGATCGCGATGATACGCAACCTCGATGCTGTTTCGGCCCGCTTTGGCTTGTGGGCCCAATGACGCCGCAACAGCGCACACAACATCATGCAAATCCACCTGTTCTGATGGGCGCTGTCGTTCGGTGATTTCAACCCGGCTAAGCGACAAAAGATCAGATACCAAACGATTCATCCGGTGGGCTTCGTCTTGCATGACGTTCAAAAACTGATCACGGGCGGCGGCATCATCGCGCGCCGGGCCACGCAAGGTTTCGATAAACCCTAAAACCGCCGTCAACGGGGTTTTCAATTCATGGCTGACATTGGCCACAAAATCACGCCGAATATCCTGGGCATCTTGCAAAGGGGTGATATCGGTGAAATGCATCAAAACAGGGCAAAGCCCGCCCTGCTTTGGGCCAATTGGTGAAATATGAACCCTGTAGCGCATTTGCCCGGATTGATCGGTTGGGGTGAAGTCACCCGTTTCAACGCGCCCGTGTTTTTGCGCGCGATCCACGGCGGCCAATATCATTGGCTGGCGCAACACCGCCGCATAGCTGCGATAGGTGATCCAATCGCCCAACATGGCTTGTGCGGCACCATTGGCCGATATAATCATGCCATGGGCGTCGATATGCAGCATCGGTTGGGGCACCGCCTGCATCATGTCAGTTACGCTAATCTGCACCACCACACCCTATGCCTGCACCTTTAGGCGCGAATGGCCCCATCGCCGCGCACAAGATATTTGAACGAGGTCAATTGTTCTGCGCCAACCGGGCCGCGCGCATGCAGTTTTCCCGTGGCGATGCCAATTTCGGCCCCCATGCCAAATTCCCCCCCATCCGCAAATTGGGTTGATGCATTATGCATCAAGATCGCACTATCCAGCCGATTAAAGAAATGCGTGGCCGTATCGGTATTTTCGGTGATGATGGATTCAGTGTGCGATGATCCATATTGGCGGATATGCGCAATCGCGGCATCGGCATTATCAACCGTTTTGGCCGCAATAATCATATCCAGAAATTCGCGCCCGAAATCATCAGATGCCGCAGGCACAACGCCGGGAATGGTTTGCAAAGTCGCGTCACCGCGCACTTCGACGCCTGCATCCAATAATGCGCGCACAACGCCTTGGCCGATTGTATCTATGATATCACGATGGATCAGCACACATTCCGCCGCCCCGCAAATACCGGTGCGCCGGGTTTTGGCATTCAGTACAATTTTCAACGCCTTTTCAGGGTCGGCATCGGCATCAATATAGATGTGGCAAATCCCTTCGAGATGGGCAAATACAGGAACGCGCGCCTCTTGTTGGACCAATCCAACAAGGCCCTTGCCGCCGCGCGGCACGATGACATCAACCCAATCTGTCATGTTCAACAATGCCTTGACCGCCAGACGATCACGGGTTGGAATGCGTTGAATTGCATTTTCGGGCAGATTTGCGGACCGCAGGCCTGCGACCAAACATTCCGCCAAAACACCCGAGGAATGGAAACTTTCCGATCCCCCGCGCAAAATCACCGCATTGCCCGATTTCAGGCATAACGCCCCCGCATCCGCCGTGACATTGGGGCGGCTTTCGTAAATCACCCCAACCACGCCAAGCGGCGTACGCACGCGTTGAATATCAAGGCCGGTTTCCATCTGCCAACTGGTGATAACCTGACCCACAGGATCAACTTGATGCGCCACTTTGCGCAACCCATCGGCGATGGCCTGGACGCGTGCAGGATCCAGCATCAAACGATCCAGCATTGCGGCGCTTAGGCCTTTTTCACGGCCAAAGGCCATATCTTTTTCATTGGCGGCGATAATATCGGCCCGGCGCACCTCAATCATATCGGCGGCGGCCAATAGGGCCGATGTTTTAGCATCCCCAGAGGCAAAGGCCAATTGCGCCGCCGCCGCCTTGGCCTTGATGCCAATTTCAACCATCATATTTGCAATATCGGCATTCATGCCGGGAATTTGTGCTAAATCTTGTGCCATCATCACGGCCTTTCATTCCAAATGACTGCGGGTATCGCGTAAAAGCGCCATATCATCGCGGTGAATCAAGGCCGTGCGACCCGGATAACCAAGCAAAGCTTCGATCCGGTCCGAATGATGGCCCGCGATTTTTTCGGCCTCATCCGCCGCATATCGCGACAGGCCTAGGCCAAGACGGTGGCCGGTTTTATCTTCTAATGCAATCGCATCGCCGCGCCCAAAGGCACCGAAAACCCGCGTGACCCCCGCCGGCAACAACGATTTGCCCCGCTGCAATGCGGCCACTGCGCCATCATCAACCACCACCGCACCTTTGGGTTTCATCGCCGCGATCCACCGTTTGCGCGCAAGACGCGGATCATCAACCGCAGCAAACCATGTAACCCGCGCACCCTGTTCAATCGCCTGCAAAGGGTGATGCACCGCGCCTGCGGCAATCGCCATAACACAGCCCGCCGCCGTTGCAATTTGTGCCGCCATGATTTTCGTTTTCATCCCCCCCCGGGACAGGCTGGTGCCGGCATCCCCGGCCATGGATTCGATCTTGGCCGAAATATCGCGGATCAAGGGGATATGATGCGCCTTTGGGTCTTGTCTTGGATCGGCGGTATAAAACCCGTCAACATCCGACAACAAGATCAACATATCCGCGCCCGCCATCGCCGCCACATTTGCGGCCAAACGATCATTATCGCCATAACGGATTTCATCGGTGGCGATCGTGTCATTTTCATTGACGATCGGAATCACCCCATGCGCCAACAAGGTGCCAAGCGTGGCACGGGTGTTCAAATACCGGCCACGATTTTCGGCATCATCCAATGTCAACAAGATCTGCGCGGTTTGCAATCCATGCGGTACGAGGCATTCTTGATAGGCGCGGGCCAACCGAATTTGGCCAATCGCAGCGGCGGCTTGGGCTTCTTCCAAGGGCAAGACGCCTGCGGTCAAAGGCAAGACATGCCGGCCCAGTGCAATCGCGCCGGATGACACAATAATCACATCCGCCCCGCGTGATTTCAACCGCGCCACATCTTGGGCCAAAGATGACAACCAAACCGTGTTCAGCCCGCCATCCGCGCCCACCAATAACGCAGATCCGATCTTGATCACAATGCGGTTTGCATCCGCTATATCAGGGGGTAAAGGGCGTGTCATGGGGTCCATCCGCCTTGGTTATCTTGGTTGGTGCCGGCCTGACGCGTGATTTTTATCTCGGCGCGCAAAAGGCGTAACAAATCGGTTATGCCCGTTTTGGACACACCCGAAATCAACATGATATCCTGCCCCGATGCCCGCGCCAAGGCGGTGCGTTTTTCATCAATTTCTTCTGGCAGCAAAGCATCAATTTTATTCAATGCAATCACGCGCTTTTTGTCGATCAGATCGGCACCATAGGCCGAAAGTTCCTGCATGATGGTTTGGTAATCCTGTACCACATCATCAGAGGTACCATCCACCAGATGCAAAAGCGCCGCACAGCGTTCAATATGACCCAGAAACAAATCACCAAGCCCCCTGCCCTGACTGGCGCCATCAATCAGGCCGGGAATATCGGCAACCACAAATTCGGCGCCGTCCACACCCACAACCCCCAAATTCGGGTATAATGTAGTAAAGGGATAATCCGCGATTTTAGGCCGTGCATTCGATGTGGCCGCCAAAAAGGTGGATTTGCCCGCATTGGGCAGCCCAACCAAACCCACATCGGCAATCAATTTCAACCGCAGCCACAAAGTGCGTTCAACCCCCGCCAATCCCGGATTGGCCCGGCGCGGGGCCTGATTGGTAGATGTTTTGAAATGCAAATTGCCAAACCCGCCATTGCCGCCTTTGGCCAACATCACGGTTTGGCCAACCTGTGTTAGATCGGCCAAAATGGTTTCTTCGTCTTCATCCAAAATTTCGGTCCCCACAGGCACGCGCAGGGTCACATCATCGCCATCCTTGCCGGATCGTTGTTTGCCCATGCCAGGTTGGCCGTTTTTCGCAAAGAAATGTTGTTGATAGCGAAAATCAATCAATGTGTTCAGGCCTTCGACGGCCTGCACGATCACATCGCCGCCACGCCCGCCATCGCCGCCATCCGGCCCGCCATATTCCATGAATTTTTCACGACGAAAACTAACACAGCCCGACCCGCCGGACCCTGAACGGATATACACTTTGGTAAGATCAAGAAATTTCATGCCGGGGCCTATGTGTTATGTATATGTTTTTGAATATGTCCAAGTTGCCACTTTGCAATTGCGGGCCACTGAAAATGATTCTGCATCACCCAGATATTGAAAACCGGCATTGGTCAAGACGCGCGCGCTATTTGGATTATCCTGAAAGACACTGGCAAAGATCGTTGTGTTATGCAATGGATTGGCCGCAATCAGGGTTTCCACCCCTTCTGAGGCGAAACCAGCATTCCATAATGCGGGCGCGACCCAATACACGATTTCCGCCTGCCCGCGATCCATTTGTTTCAAGGTGATAACCCCCATCAATTCGGCCCCGCCATGATCGGTGGCATCCATGGCCCATGTAAATTCATCGCGGTCGGGTTTGGTGGCTTGCGCAACAAATGCCTTGGCCGCGCCGGGGGGAAAGGGATGCGGGATGGTTGCCGTCATTTCGGCCAAGCCTTTGTCAGATGCATATAAATCAATCAAACCCGCATCCGAATCGCGCAAAGGGCGCAATATCATCCGTGGTGTGGCAATGGTGGTTTGATGGATCGTGGTTTGGCATGTCATGTTCGGGCCTCCCTCCGAACGGTGAACGTGCGCGTATCTGTATTGCGCGACGCAAATAAACGAAGGGCCGGTCGTTTCCGCCGGCCCTTGAAAATGTGTGGAACCGTGTGGAACCGATATTATTCAGCAGCCTCAGCAACCGGTTGAACAGAAATGAATGTGCGGCCTTTAAGGCCCTTTGAAAACACAACATTGCCTTCAACAACGGCAAAAATCGTATGATCGCGGCCCATGCCAACACCTTGGCCGGGATACCAGCGCGTACCGCGTTGGCGCACGATAATATTGCCAGGGATCACGGCCTGACCGCCATATTTCTTGACGCCCAACCGACGACCGGCTGAATCGCGCCCATTGCGTGAGGAACCGCCTGCCTTTTTATGTGCCATTCGTAATCCTCCTTATTTACCAGATGCCGCAATATCAGTAATGCGCAGCAATGTCAGTTTCTGACGGTGGCCTTTTTTGCGCTGCGACGAATGTTTCCGGCGGCGCTTGACATAATGGATCAATTTTTCGCCTTTGATCTGTTCGATCACCTCGGCCTTGACGGCGGCACCAGATACAAAGGGTTGACCGATGGTTGGCTTATCACCCCCCACCATCAAAATTTCGTTAAATTCGACGGTTTCGCCCGCCTCGGCCTGCAGTTTTTCAACACGCAGAACATCGCCCGCGCGTACCTTATACTGCTTACCACCCGTTTTCATAACGGCAAACATAGCATTTTCCTTCATCATTCGCACTTTGCGGCCCACCATATGCATGGCGCGTTTCGGGGCGCGCGTTATATGCCCCACCTCAAGCAGCGTGCCATTTCGGCAATATAAAAAGGCATGGAATGCATGACGCATACCAAACCCGTATCTGCCTATCGGAAATGGCCGCGTATTTGTCAAGCACAAGCACCACAATTGTGCTGAAAATATGCATATCGCCCCCTTGCACGTGGCAAGATGGCCCGATACATACACCCATCAACCGCGGAGAGGTGCCGGAGTGGTCGAACGGGGCGGTCTCGAAAACCGTTGTGGGT
>CAZPSB010000069.1:0-415 GCA_964589025.1 uncultured Jannaschia sp.
GTCATATACGGCCGCTGGTGGACAATCGCACGCGCAATGCGCCGCGCACCACGGTCCTCGCCCAGCTGCCAGATCAGGTCCGCCAGCTCGCGCTCATCCCACAAATTCACAATATCAGCCGCGGTTGGGCCGTCGATGGACTGATCCATGCGCATGTCCAGCGGCCCATCCTGCATGAACGAAAACCCCCGTTCGGCCCGGTCAAGCTGCATAGAGGATACCCCAAGATCAAGTGCAACCCCATCAAGGGGGGCGTGATCTTGGGCCAAATCCTGCATCTGCGAAAACCGGCCTGCAATCAATTGAATGCGACCAGCATAATCATCAATCCAATCGCGCGCCAAATCCAATGCCAGCGGGTCTTGGTCAACCCCGATCACCATGCGCGCCCCGGCATCAAGCAAGCCACGGGCGT
>CAZPSB010000069.1:447-8505 GCA_964589025.1 uncultured Jannaschia sp.
CACCAGCGCCGAATGTCCCGTCGAGCCATGTGCCACCAATTGGCCCGGCCACGCGCACCAATGCCCGTAAAAGAACGGGGATATGCGGGGGCGCCTGTATATGCTGGCCACGCGTCATTGTTATTCACCCTCGAATTTGTCATCTGACACCGCCAGTGAAAGTGGATCAAAATGGATATCGCCCTGCCCCATTTCCGCCAGCAAAGCCTGCATGTTTTGATCTTCGTCAATGCTTTGGGCGGGATTGAGAATGTGGAATTGTTCACCATGCCCTTCGAATAGGGCTTCGTCGCCAAGGTCGATTTTATCGCGCAGCGCCTGGGACAAAACCAAACGGCCCGTATCATCCAGATGGGTGGCCTCGCATTTGGTATAATACAAAAAGCTGAGCGCGCGTTTCAGTTTGGAACCGGGTTGTTGGGCCTGAATAATGGCATCAATTTTATCGAATGCATCACCAGACAGGCATTCAAGATAATCTTTGTTTGGGTCACCATAGGCAATGTAAAGGCGCGGCTGACCGCCGGGGGCATAGTCAGTGTCGCAATTTTGCAAGACACGACGGAATTTAACCGGGATTGAAACCCGGCCTTTTCCATCTACCTTGTTGCGACTTTCGCCTTGAAACCTGCGGTCCACGGCCCTGCCCTTTTCTTTCGTTGCCCCAACCAAACACGTTTATTCAATTATAAAGGCGGATCAGGCGGCCTAACGCCTGATCCGCCACGCTTAGTCTGTTCAAGCGCCCGGCTGCGCAGGTGGTCTGGGGGGGGAATGTGCGACCTGCACGCCGGATCTTATTTTTGGGCGGTTGAGATTTGCCTGTATGAACACCTGCCTTTTTTTATTTTTATTCCAGGTCATTGAGCCCTGATGTTCGATCTCGATTGCCAGTAGCTATGTTGTGTCATGGCAAAAGATTCCAATCAATCCCTTTTTTTGGGAAAGAGTCCCATTTTGCATGAAAGGTGAGGTCTAACACCTGAAAAATAAACCTATTTTTTTTCAACACTGCGCATCCCTAGCGTTCAAAATTCCGGCAAACGCAAGATATAGCCATAAACCACAACTGCCGCCCAATCCCAAATTTTACCCAATTTTTTTTGACCCCATGACCGAATATGGGGTTTTCAGGCGGTTTTCACCCCGTAACGTGCCCGAATCGGGCGGGTGGTTGGCGATGGAATGAGAATCGGAAAACCGGCATTGGGGGCATTTCCCATAAAAGCCCATAAATCCGGTCAAATAAAAACGGCGCCAGATCGGCGCCGCCCTTTGGCATGTTTTATGCCCTGCCATATGTACAGTATTCATGTGTCACATCATTCACGCGTCACGTCACGGGCGGCCGATCAGACCATGCCACCCGCGATAAACCGCCGGGCCAAATCCCCATAGGCCTTGGCCATCGGCCCGTCACCTGCGGCGATTGGTGTGCCCGCATCACCCGCAAGGCGCGTTTCAAGCGATATCGGCAAGGCCCCCAAAAATGGAATCTGCATTTTTTCCGCCTCGGACTTGGCGCCACCTTGGCCAAAGATATGGTCTTCATGCCCGCAACTGGGGCAGATATAACCCGACATGTTTTCGATCATGCCCAAAACAGGGGTTTTCAACAATTCAAACATATTCAATGCCTTGCGCGCATCCAACAGCGCCACATCCTGTGGGGTTGATACCACAATCGCGCCGGTCACATCCGATTTTTGGCATAATGTCATGGCCACATCGCCTGTGCCGGGGGGCAAATCAACCAAAAGCACATCCAATTCGCCCCATTCGACCTGGGTCAACATCTGCTGCAATGCGCCCATCAACATCGGCCCACGCCAGACAACCGCCTTTTCTTCGGGCAACATAAAGCCGATCGACATCATTGTGACGCCATGATTATGCAGCGGGATGATCAATTTTCCATCCGGCGACGAGGGGCGTTTATTCACCCCCATCATGCGCGGTTGGCTAGGTCCATATATATCGGCATCCAGCAGGCCAACCCGTTTGCCTTCGCGGGCCAAAGCCACGGCAAGATTTGATGATACGGTTGATTTTCCAACCCCGCCCTTGCCCGATCCGATTGCGATGATGCGCTTGACCCCGGCGGGGGTCATGGGGCCATGTTGCGGTTTCATATGGCCACCCACGCGCAAATTGGGAATATCGGCGGGGGGCGGCGGGGCGGCGGGTTTTGATGCCCTGGCCGAATGCGCGGTCAAAACAACCGAAACATCCGTCACACCCGGCAATTTCTGAACCAATTGTTCGGCGGCCAAACGCACCGGGGCCATGGCGCGGGCCATATCGGGGGTTTCGGCCTCGATCACGAAACTGACCTTGGAACCTTGCACATTCAGCGCCCGGATCAAATCAAGGCTGACAATATCACGCCCATTGGGCAGGGTCACATCACGAAGCGCATCTAATATAGTTTCACGAGATTGGGTCACATCAGCACCTTTTATTCTACTTTACCGTGAAATAGAACAATGCGCTGCCCTGCACACCCCCCAATCCTATCTTGAGGATCCAAAGACATCATCTATGCGCCCCGTGCATAATGTCCACCCAATGCGCCATGCAATTGCTGCATAGCGGCATTGAAAATTGAATTATTGTGCAAATGCAGCAAATGCCTATCTTCGTAATCACAAGATGAATGAGCCCACGATGGTGAAATGATGTGGGCATTTAATTTGGATGAATGAAATGGCATATCTATCAACAGCACACGCAACAGCACCTTCTTTTTTGGGTCGTGTTTCTGAAATCAAAAAAGGCTTGGCCCAGGGTTTTCAGAACTGGCGCGCCTATCGTCGTACATTGAATGAATTGGCGGCATTGTCTACAAATGAATTGCAAGATCTTGGCCTAGATGCCCAAGACCTTAAGACAATCGCAATGAATGCCACATACGGCGCGGCAAAGTAATTCAAACGCCGCAAGCTTTATTTGCGGCGTGGGTATAGGCCGGATGGCCACATAGATCGACCTCTTTTCCTCCTCCCTTTTAAGGGGTCGTAAAATTCGGCGCTTTCTCCTCCCTTTTGGCGCTGAAATATGGCGGTGACGTTCATTCCTCCCTCGAACGTCACCGTTTTTTATTACGATCTTTCATCTTTTGGCGAACCCATGACAACATAGGTTGTGATAGTGGCCACCTGTGCCACACGGCCCAAAATATCGGTATGAAAGATTTTATAGGCCTTTAGGTCTTCGACCTCGACCCGCAACAGATATTCAACCGATCCGGTGATATTATGGCATTCGCGCACCTGTGGGGCGATTTTCATGGCCGTTTCAAATGCGGTTTGGGCCTGTTTGCTATGCTGTGATAGGCCAACCGCCAAATAGGCCACAAAACCTATGCCGGTTTGGCTGCGGTCCAACACCGCACGATAGCCTGCAATCACCCCCGATGATTCAAGCGCCTGAACCCGACGCAAACACGCAGAGGCGCTCAGGGCGACTCGGTCGGCCAAGTCAATATTGCTGATCCGGCCCTCTTTGGACAAGATACGCAATATATCTTTGTCTTTTTCTGATAATGTCGTCATTTGTTGCAAAATAAATTATATCTGGCTTTGAAACTGCAATCACATTGCACAAACCAGTGCATAAATTGCAAGACATGACACCAGATCTTATTATCGCACTCATTCTTTTTGCCGCCGCATCTTCGATTACGCCGGGGCCGAATAACATTATGTTATTGGCATCCGGGGCCAATTTCGGACTGCGCCGCACCGTGCCGCATATGTTGGGCATATCCTTGGGCCATTGCGTGATGACGGCGCTTATTGGGTTGGGGCTTGTGCATATTTTCACCCAAATCCCTTGGCTGCGGCAGACCCTTATGGCGATATGCGCCGTTTATCTGGTGTATCTGGCATGGAAAATCGCCAATGCCGCGCCCGTGGCCAATACCCAAAAGCGCGCAAGGCCTTTTACGTTTTTACAAGCCGCCGGGTTTCAGTGGGTCAACCCAAAGGCGTGGTATATGGCGATTTACGCCCAAACCAACTATGCCCCACAAGATTGGAACACATGGCTGGCGGCAATCACTGTGGCATTGGTATTTGCGGCGGTGAATTTGCCATCGGTCACAATCTGGGCTTGGGGCGGGGTACAAATCAGATCATGGTTGGATCAACCGGGCCGGTTGCGGATGTTCAACATCATCATGGCGCTTTTGTTAATCGGATCGCTTTATCCGATATTGACCAATGGCTGATTCAAGCCGCAGATAAAAACCGGCCCACCACCTGTTTGGTTCCGGCCTTGTCAAATGCGACCCCATACTTATCCCCTTCGACGGACATCACCTGACCATAGCCGAATTTTTGGTGAAACACCCTGTCACCCTGGCCGAATCGCGGCGCCGTATCGCCATCAATGATGATATTGCGGGCATCGGATGGGGCGCGCCGCGTGGCATATTGGCGTTGATTGGCCTGCAGCCGCCGCCATCCGGGCGAATTATACACATCCGCCCGCGCGGCCTGATCGTGCAGATCACTGCCTTGTGCCTTGTTTGCCGAGGCCACCATATCCCCCCCGCCCTGATGGCCATACAGGCCCGGCGGGGTCAGAATCTCGACATTTTCGGGCGATAATTCATCTACAAATCGCGATGGCATCTGGTTTTGCCACTGGCCATAAACGCGGCGATTGCCGGCAAATGAAATGATGCAAACCTTTTCGGCGCGGGTGATCCCGACATAGGCCAAACGGCGTTCTTCCTCTAACCCTTTTTGGCCGCTTTCATCCATCGCGCGTTGATTTGGAAACAGGCCATCTTCCCATCCCGGCAAAAACACCACCGGGTATTCCAACCCTTTGGCGGCATGTAAGGTCATCAAGGTGACCTTGGGCGCGTTATCGTCTTGTTCATTATCCATAATCAAGGCGACATGTTCCAAAAAACCTTGCAGATTTTCAAATGCCTCTAACGCTTTGATCAATTCTTTGAGGTTTTCCAAACGGCCCGGGGCCTCGGGTGTTTTGGTGGTTTGCCACATATTGGTATAGCCGGATTCATCCAAGATCATCTCGGCCAATTGCATATGGGATACCGGATCGGCGGGGTCAGGTTCGATCAAAAGATCATCGGCAAAATCGCCCGCCCCCATGGCCCCGCGTGCCAATGCGTGCCACCGGGCCAGATCATCCAATAACAGGCGCAATGATTTGCCGCCGCGTCCCTTGATCACACCATGATCGCAACAATACTGCGCGGCCTGTATCAAGGCAATGCCATGATCGCGCGCCACATTGCGAATGCTGGCCAAGGCCTTATCGCCCAAACCCCGTTTGGGGGTGTTTAAAATACGTTCAAACGCCAACCCATCATCGGGTGACACAACCACCCGAAAATACGCCATCGCATCGCGGATTTCCATCCGTTCATAAAACCGTGGCCCGCCAATCACCCGATAGGGCAAACCGATGGTTAGAAACCGATCTTCAAAGGCGCGCATTTGATGCGAGGCGCGCACCAAAATGGCGATATCATCGGGCGATGCAGGCGTCTGCCCACGGGTGCCATGGTGCATTGCCTCAATCTCTTCGCCGATCCAGCGCGCCTCTTCTTCGCCATCCCAATGGCCGATTAGGCGAATTTTTTCGCCATCGCCCGCATCCGTCCAAAGCGTTTTGCCAAGGCGTTCGTGATTGCCCGCAATCACCTTTGAGGCCGCCGCAAGGATATGACCGGTTGATCGGTAATTTTGTTCCAGCCGAACCACATGCGCGCCGGGAAAATCCTTTTCAAACCGAAGGATATTACCCACCTCGGCGCCGCGCCATCCATAGATAGATTGATCATCATCACCCACAACACAGATATTGCGATGCCCATCGGCCAACAGGCGCAGCCACAGATATTGCGCGATATTGGTGTCTTGGTATTCATCCACCAGAATATATCGGAACCAATTGCGGTATTTTTCCAAAACATTTGGGTTTTCTTGAAAAATCCGAATGACATGCAACAATAAATCGCCAAAATCCACGGCGTTCAATGTTTTAAGGCGCGCCTGATAGGCGGCGTATAAATCCACCCCACGATGATCAAACGCCCCCGCATCAGCGGCGGGTATTTTGGCAGGCGTCAGTGCGCGGTTTTTCCAATCTTCAATCACCCCCAACAAAACCCGCGCAGGCCACCTTTTTTCATCAATATCGGTGGCCTGAATAATTTGTTTCAACAAACGCAACTGATCATCGGTATCCAGAATGGTGAAATTGGTTTTCAAATCCACCAGTTCCGCATGTCGGCGTAACAATTTCACACAGATTGAATGGAATGTACCCATCCAAGGCAGCCCCTGCCCCGCCCCGCCAAGAAATTGTTCAACCCGCGTTTTCATTTCACGCGCGGCTTTGTTGGTAAAGGTGACGGCCAAAACCTCGTTTGATCTAGCGGTGGCTGTGGCCAAAATATGCGCAATGCGTGCGGTCAGGGCGCGGGTTTTGCCAGTGCCCGCCCCGGCCAACATCAAAACCGGGCCATTGATGGTTTCCACCGCCGTCCGCTGTGCGGGGTTTAACCCGTCAAGATAGGGTTTTGGCCGGGTGGCCATGGCCTGCAGTGACAAAGGGATTGGGGCGTTTGAATCTTCAAAATCTGGCATAAGGCCTACACTATCTGGTAATCAAGAAACGCAAAAGCCCCCTATCGGGGCGTGTGTTGGCCCGGCCTAGCCGCGCCCGGAAAGGCGGTCTTTGGTTTTGGCCCATCGAATCATGACCCCATCCACGAATGGGTCAATCACCCGATCTTTGAACCGTTCAATCATGCGCCATATCATAAACAGGCCCAACATAATCAAGGCCAGAATAATCAAGTTAAGCCATGGGAAAAACTGCGCATCTGGCCCATCCACCGCGCGAATGGAAATCGCATTGGGATAAATCGACAACAGGTTTGACCGCCACCCGTAATGGGTGATGACCACCCAACGCGGGTCATCCGCATTTGATATAAAATTTAGGGCCTCGGTCTGCAAATCTTGGCTGTCGAATTTGAAATAAGGCGGCCACAAAAACCCGGTATCTTCGTTGCGATATACCCGCGTGCGCCCATTGCCCGACACAGTATTGATAAACCTTATATCGCGGCTGGTGGATGTATTGGCGGCCTGATTATCGGGGCGGGCGAAAAACACGCTGTTCCATCCACCCAGTTCGGTCAAAACCGGTTCGGCCCCCACAATGCGCACCACATCGCGTTGCGGCAACACATAGTGTAAAAACGCGCCAAAGCCGAACACCAAGATCAGCAAAGCCATTATTCGAAACCAGCGCATGACGCCCCCTTTGTCTGATTGGCCTTTAATTTGTCAGATATACAATCACGGCAAATGTGATCAATGGCAAACCATACACCCCCATCGCCAAGCCCCAGCGCAACCTGCGCAGGCGCGGGCCAAGACGGGCGGCAACCCATTCATCGCGATCTTCATTTGGGGTCATCAAATTCCAATCTTTTTCAAGGCGCATTTTGATGCCAGACCGAAAATAAAAATACAGGCATATATAAATCAAACCGGCCAAGATCGCCCAAAACACCGCCACTCGAAGAAACATCGCCATCGCCACCCCCGTGATAGACCATTGATGGTTTATATAGGTGCCATCTGTCGAAATATAGGGGGCATACCGAAATTCGCATATGGTCAAGGCATAAGCAGACCCAAAACGCCGCCAAACCGTATTTGATCATCCGTGATGAATTTCAGTACAGACTTCCCATTGATGATTTTTCAAGCGCAGCATAAACTGATATGAATTTAGTATAGGCAAAATGCCTTTGCATCAAAAGGATTTGATATGAAACCATTATTCGGCCTTGGCCTATTGGCATTCATGTTCAGCACATCAATGGGATTGGCGCAATCAAACACCGTGCGCATTGGTATGGTTTTAGAACCGCCAAATCTTGACCCCACATCCGGGGCGGCGGCGAGCTGGGGCAGGAGCTCGGCGGCGTCGAGGCTCGCCGGGTCCTCGAAGACGTGACCCTCCTTGCCGCCCACCCGGAAACAGCCCTTGCAGAGG
>CAZPSB010000069.1:8515-10564 GCA_964589025.1 uncultured Jannaschia sp.
CCCGCGGCGTTGATGAAATCGTATATGCCAATATTTTCCAAGGCCTAACCCGGTTTGGCCCCGATGGTGCAATTTTGCCCGCACTGGCCCAATCATGGGATATTTCGCAAAACGGGGCGCAATATACATTTACCCTGCAAGAAAATGTCACCTTTCATGATGGCACGACCCTGACCGCCGATGACGTGGTTTACACGCTTGATCGCGCGCGCGCCGATGGGTCAAGCAATGCACAACCGGGGTTGTTTTCAAATATCGTCGCGGTGAACGCAATTGATGATCGGACGGTTCAGGTTGATCTGGATGGCCCGGATGGGGGGTTTTTATTCGATATGGCCTGGGGTGATGCGGTGATCATCGCCCCCGAAAGCGCCGATGGAAATGCCACTATGCCAATCGGCACAGGCCCGTTTCGGTTTGTGGATTGGGTGCAAGGCGACCGTGTCGAAATCGCCCGCTATGATGGGTATTGGGGCGATGCGCCCGCATTGGATGGGGCGATATTCCGCTTTGTGTCTGATCCCAATGCGGCCTTTGCCGCGATGATGGCCGGTGATCTGGATGCGTTTCCCAATTTCCCGGCCCCCGAAACCTTGGCGCAATTTCAGGCCGATCCTCGGTTTTCTGTCATCATTGGATCAACCGAAGGCGAAACAATTTTGGCCATGAACAATCAGGCCCCCCCATTGGATGATCTGCGTGTGCGTCAGGCCATATCGGTGGCGATTAATCGCCAAGATGTGATTGATGGCGCGATGTATGGCTATGGCACGCCCATTGGCACCCATTTTGCGCCGCATCACCCGGATTATGTCGATTTGACATCGCTATCGCCTTATGACCCCGATTTGGCGCGCGCATTATTGGCGCAGGCCGCACCGCGGGGGGTATCGCTGCGCCTGATGTTACCACCGCCCGCCTATGCAAGGCGCGGGGGGGAAATTGTGGCCGCCCAATTGCGCGATGTGGGTATTGATGTTCAAATCATCAATGTTGAATGGGCGCAATGGTTGGAACAGGTATTTGGCAATCGTGATTATGATCTGACAATCATCAGCCACACAGAACCCGCCGATATCGGCATTTATGCCCGCGAGGATTACTATTTCCAATATCAAAGCGATGCCTTTCAGGCCCTGAATGCGACGCTGTCACAAACGGTAAATCAGGCAAATCGCCGCGCGTTACTGGCCGATATGCAGCGCATGATTGCCCAAGATTATGTGAATGCGTTTTTGTTCCAGCTGCCCAAAACCGGGGTGGCGGATGCGCGCCTGCAAGGGTTGTGGGAAAATTCACCAACCCAAGCCAATGATTTAACCGCCGTATGGTGGGGCGAATAATGACCGATCATCGCCTGAAAATGGCCTGCTGCACGCGCGCGCCATGATTGGGTATATCTGTCATCGCGCCGTGTCTTTGGGCCTGTCGCTTATCGTGGCAAGCCTTGTGATTTTCGCTCTGATCGAAATCATCCCCGGTGATCCCGCCGCGTTTATGTTGGGCATCAATGCAACCGATGATAATCTGGCCGCCTTGCGCGCCGATCTGGGTTTGCAAGGCGGATGGGCCGAACGCTATGTCGCATGGGCGGGGGGGATGTTACGCGGCGATTTTGGCATATCCTACACCTATCGCGTGCCGGTGGCCGACTTGATTTTAGACCGCATCTGGATATCGCTGCCATTGGCGGTTTATGCTTTGGCATTGTCAAGTCTATTGGCCTTTCCCTTGGGGGTTATCGCCGCGCGTTATCATGGCAGGGCACCAGATTACGGCATAATGGGGGGCGCGCAAATCGGGATTGCCATTCCCAATTTCTGGTTTGGCATGTTATTGGTATTGGTGTTTTCCATCACCTTACGCTGGTTTTCGGCAGGGGGGTTTCCCGGATGGGCCGCGCCCGGCCAGGCGATCAAGGCGTTGACGTTACCCGCGATTGCCTTGGCATTACCACAGGCGGCCATTTTGGCACGCGTTCTGCGATCGGCATTGTTGGACACCCTGCACCAAGATTACATGCGCACCGCACGCGCCAAGGGCCTGTCG
>CAZPSB010000070.1:0-10430 GCA_964589025.1 uncultured Jannaschia sp.
CGACCATGGGAATCTCCTTGTTAGTCAAAGGGGTATGTTATGAAAATCGCGCCTTACAGCGCGGTGTCGTCGATCCGGGCCAAAAACCACAGGTCAATTTCGCGTGTGGTATCTTCGCGGCGCGCCTCGGCGCGTAGAAAATTCAGGCTGATCAACTGACCCCGGGTCAGGGTCAATTGGGCATCTGTCAGGGCATCGGAAATGGCACCGGCCACGGTTTTAATTTGTTGAAACCCCGCGCCATTTGCGATGATTGTGACCTGAAATTCATGTTCAGATGCGTGTTTGGTTTTGTCGGATAGATCCCGCGCCCGTTCGGGGCCAAGGCTGATGTATAAATCAGGCACGGGCCCGGTTGGCACCTTGTCATGAATGGCCCCATGGCACAGGGCCATAACGGTGGCATCATTGGTTAAAGCGGTATAAATGGCCGTCTGAAGCGCGGCCGATGTGGCATAGCTCATGTTCCGACTTCCTCGGTGGCGGTGCAAATCAGGTATCGCCCGCGCGCATCGCTTTCGGTGACATTGGCGATGTGATATAGGCGAATGCCATCGCGAAACCGCATCCCGGCTTGTGGGCGTGATGGTGCGCCCTGGGGGGCGGCACGCGTCATGATCCGCAGGTTAAGGCGGGATTTCATATCACTTTCCCCGCCCCCGCCACCGGCATCAATTTCGCCCCATATCGTGCCAAGCGGCGCCCATGTTTCAACATAGCCACCACTGCCATCAGGGGTGCGGGTTGGGCCTTCTAGAATCAATTTGCGGTTCAAATCGGGTCGGGTCATGCCGCACCCCCGCGCAGACGAATGGTGCGGTAAGGTTCAACCAACACTGAAACCGCCAATGGCAGGCCCATATTTGGGTCAATATTCTGCCCCCATAATTCCGCCGCCATAATCAACACGGCCTGTTTCAAATCGGGTGGAATACCCACCCAATCGGGTGAAAACCCGGCGGTGAATTCCACCTCGATCGCGCCGCCTTGGCTGGGCGTGGGCAATTTGGTGCCGGTCGATACAATCATGGGCGCGTGGCGATCTGTGCGCAGATCATAAAGCGCAGGATCAACCAATGTTTCCGCCCCTGCCCGCGTGATCAATTTTATACTGTCGATGGCATTTACCGGGGCTTTGGGCAGGCTGTGTCTGTCTTCATATGTCCAATGCACCAAACTAAGCGCGAAACGGCGTTCAAACAACGCCTTGCCAATCCGTGCCTCGATTGCGGCAAGTGCGGCGCGCAGGCAACTTTCAAGCTGCGCATCTTGGGTGCCATCATCTGCAAAGCCGCGCGACAGCCGCAATTGGGCCACCAATTCGGCCACCGGCAAGACAGCACTGGACACTGAGGTCACTTCGACCATCATCATTATCGTTTCTCCGAAAAAACTGCTCTGGGTAAAAATGGGGTGGCGAACATGATGTGTGCGCTGCTCGACGGTGAGGGACACGCAGCTGGACCCGCGCACATCATACGCCACCCCCTTGCCCACCACCCCCATGGGTTGGGCAAGATCAGATCGGCCTATCTGTTATGAGATGCCGAATTTCAAAAGTTTGATCGCCGCGTAATCCGATACATCCCCGCCAACGCGTTTTGTCGCATAAAACAAAACATGGGGTTTGGCGCTGAATGGGTCACGCAGAACGCGCAAATCGGGGCGTTCGGCAATCGTGTACCCCGATGCGAAATCCCCAAAGGCAATCGCATAAGCATCGGCACGGATATCAGGCATATCTTCGGCCACCAAAACGGGGTATCCCATCAAACGGGCGGCTTCGCCCATTGCCAAACCATCAGACCACAAGAACCGGCCATCGGCATCTTTCATCTTGCGCACGGCGCCTGCGGTTTTGGAATTCATCACAAATGTTGCATTCGCGCGATAGCGCGCGCCCAGCGCATAAACCAGATCAACAATCGCATCCGCAGGGTTCGTTGCGTCGAAATCGCCCGATGTGCCCGTTGCCACATACCCAAGTGACCCCCAGGTCCAACTTGCATCTTCTACTTTGGGGCCCATCAGAAAACCTGTGGGTTTATTCACCCCATCGCCTTCGACAAAGGCCGCGGCCTCGGATCGGGCGAATTTATCGGCGATACGTTCGGCCAGCCAGCCTTCGACATCAAAGGCGCTGTCATCGAGCAGCCGTTGCGAAGCCTTGGGCATGGCTGACAATTCGAACAAAGGAATGGAAATCCGTTCGATCTGCGGCGCGGCGGTTTCGGCCATCGCGCTGGTTTCATCGGCCCAACCGGCCCCGGTATCGGTGCTGTCGATCAAAACATCGAAAGATGTGGCTTCGACCATCACAACATTGGAAATGGCGCGCAGACTGGCCCCCGAACGCAGGCTGGATTGAATCATATCAGATGTCTGAGGATCGACCAAATAGCCACCTTCGGCATTGATCGCGGTATTCAAACCCTTTTGTTCAAATTCAATCCCGCGCAATCCTTCGTCATCGCCACTGCGCAGATAAGTGCCCAGCGCCTTTTTATGCGGCGCGCCTGTATCAGCCGTGGTATTCAAGGCCGGGCGGGCAAAATTACGTGATTTTGTTGTCAACATGGCAATACGTTCTTCCTGTTTTTTGAACTTGGTGGTGATGTGGGTTTGAAACGCCCCGAATTCAGACAAAAACCCCGTCATCGCGGTTTTGACTTCACTCAGGGGGTCTTGGGCCATACCGGTACGGTCCGGTGACCTAGGTGAGGTCTCGGTCATGCAGTTCCCTATGATTGTGATTTGGATGGGTTAGCGGGGCTTATGCGCCGCCAGGTGATCGCGCGCGCGATCAAACGCACGGGCGAGTTCGGCCAGGTCATCGGTTTTGGCGGCCAATCCCGCCGCCGCACCAACCCGCGCCTGGGCAAGCATTGGAAAGGTCACAAGCGACACTTCCCAAAGCTCGACTTCTGACAATAACCTTTGACCGTCAGTATCTTTGGAGGATCGAACGGTTTTATACCCAATGCTAAGGCCATCAATTGCGCCAGCTTTGATCAAACTGGCGGCTTCACGTGCGCGTGCGACATCGTCCAACAAACGCCCCTTGACGTAAAGGCCGCGCGCATCTTCGGCCACGTGATCCCAAATGCCAATGGGTTGGTTCGGGTCATGTTGCCATAACATTTTCACACGACGCCCCGATGATTTCAGGGCCTGCAAACTGCGGGTATAAGCGCCGGGTTGTACGATATCGCCGCCTTGGTCTTTCAGGCCAAACAGGCTGGCATAGCCTTCGATATTTTGGCCATTCACCACCTTTAGCGCCTGTTCGGGCTGGCAAAACTTAGTTTCCAGACCGGATTGTAAATATGGGGTCAATGATCCCTCCTTTATAAACCTGAATTAAGTTGCAAAAGCTGCGCCACGCCTTGGGCCAAGATCACGCTGACCACACCAAACACCGCCAACCACAGGCGACGTTCAAGCCGCGCTAGGGCGGATTCAATGCCTTCTAGGCGAAAGGTCAGCGCCTGCCAGCGTTCTTCCAACACGCGTTCATTGGCCTCAATCCGGGCATTGGCAGCATCAAATGGGGCGTATAAATAGCGCGATCCGCTTCTGTCAGGGTGGCTCATGCGGTGTCGGCCTGATCGGGAAAGCCCAACAAACGGCGTTTTTCGGCATCGGTTAGAAAACTTGCCCCCGAAATGCGCCGCCATTGGGTTTCGCGTTCTTGGGCAAGGGCAGGTACCTGATCAAGATCGGGTTTTAGATCCACCACATCGCCAGACAAACCCGATAACCACTGCGCCAACGTTGCCAGAACCTTTTGCGCCAAAGGCAAAACCGTTAGGCGGTAAAAGGCACGGTTGGCCTCGGCGTAATTGGAATAGGTCGCATCGCCGGGAATGCCCACCAACATGGGCGGCACGCCAAAGGCCAATGCAATATCGCGTGCGGCGGCCTCTTTGGTTTTTTGAAATTCCATATCCGAGGGGCTAAACCCCATCGGTTTCCAGTCAAGCCCGCCTTCCAACAACATAGGCCGGCCCGCATTGCGCGCGCCCTGATGGTGGCTTTCCATTTCGGCCTGAAGGCGTTCGAATTGGTCTTGGCTCATGCTGCCTGTGCCTTCGGTGCCGCGATACACAATTGCACCCGATGGCCGCGCGGCGTTATCCAACAACGCCTTTGACCAGCGCGCGGCGGCGTTATGCACATCCACCGCCGTGGCCGCCGCCTGAATCGGGGCCAAACCGTAATGATCATCTTGCGGGTTGAACGCCTTGATATGGCAAATCATGTCAGCCGCAAACCGGTGCGTTTTACCGCCTGCCTTGTAATCATAATGCGCAGGCCACCCATCGGCGCCCGGCACCACATGCATACGATCCGATCGCAACACATGCAATTCAACCGGCATGCCCGGTTCGGGGGTCACGGCCTCGATATAAATATTGCCTGACAATAGGAATTGGGCATAGGCGGCCTCAAGCAAATCGGCGCGGCCCTGCCCCTGATTGGGATGCGCCAAAAGGGTTAGAACGGGATGGGTTTCAAACCGCTGTGTGACATCTTGGGCGATGATGGGCAGGGCGGCGGCGGCCTCGGATATGACGCGCACGGCGCGATAGCCCACCGGATTACGTTCAAAGCCGTTTTTGGTAAGGGTTGTGGTGTCGCGGGGGCTCCAGGTGGCGCGGCTCATATGACCCCAAAGCGCCAATTTGGACACGGCAGAGGCTTTTTGTTCCGCAACCGGATGTGCCGGTGTTTTACGCCAAAGATCCAAGGCCATTTTGATGTTCTCCTTGCATAGAAAATTGTGACGCAATCCAACGGTTGCGCCGCATGAATTTTAGGAATGATCCAGTGGATCACAGGTTGCGGATATTGGGGGCCAAATACCGATTTGCAGGCTCTAGCAGGCCTTCGCTCAAGGCCCAGACAAGCGCATCAACCCGGTCAGGGCTGCCTTGGCCTTCATATCCTGACAGGCACATCCGGCACATTTCATCTTCAAGTTCAGGCAAAAGGCCCAGATGCCGCACCCGCCCCTGTTCATACAAAGCCGCCACCGGTTCGGCGCGCGCGATTTTTCCGCGCGATGCGCGAACCGCACGGTAATTCACCAGCGGGTCAATCTGGCGCATAATAGTTTCAACCAAATCACCACCTTGATTGATTTCGGCCACCATACGATCGGCCTTATATGCATGATAGGCCGCCGCCGCAGCCTTGGCCCATGTTTGCGGACTGGCCGCGGTGACACTGCGATCGGCCAGCACCGTGGCGTGCCATTCATGCGGCAGGCCGGTTTCGGTGATCCCCACAACGATAATCCCACACGCATCCGACCCCGCATGGCCCGTGACCGGCGGATCAACGGCCACAATCACGCGGGTTGGATCAGGCGGTATTGAACACCGCAACCCATCCAATTGCCCCCGTCGCCACCGCGTTTGGCCATAACGCGCGCGGATTTCTTGCAAAAATGACGGGGCCAAATGGGCGCGGTTGGCCTCGGTCGGGGCGTGGGTTGTGGTGGTGCTTTGACGCGCAAGCAGGGTTTTCAACACCGCAACATTACGCGGCGTGGTTGTCACCACCTGTTGGGGATGCGCCCCCAAACGTAATGCAAATTGCAACATATCCCATGTATCTTGTGCATAGGGCCATTTGGCCAATTCATCTGCCCAGGCGGCATCGAATTGCGGGCCGCGCAGGGCCTCGGGGTCATGGGCGGAAAACAACCGCGCCTCGGCCCCATTGGGCCATTCAAGGCGGCGTTCACCCGCAATCCATTTTGGGCGACGATCAGGCGGTGAACAGGCCAATATCCCGCTATCACCCTTGACCATTACCGCCAGGGCCTGATCATAGGTTTCCCCCACCAAGGCCACACGCCGCGCCCGCCCCGGCATGTGTGGGCGCGCCCCTTCGACCATAGCGCGCACCCATTCGGCCCCGGCGCGCGTTTTGCCCGCACCGCGCCCGCCCAAAACAACCCATGTTTTCCAATCCCCCACCGGGGGGGATTGATGCGGCAATGCCCAGAATTCAAACAGATACGGCAATACCGCCAATGTTTGATTGCTTAAGCCTTCAAGGAAGGTTTGCGTCACCTCTGGCGGTTCTGAGGCAAGCCAATCTGCGGCTGATTTCATCGCGCGCGGCGTCAAGGTCAAGCGCGCCTGCGCCTTGGCCTTCGGTGTCTTGTTGCGTTGCGGCACGGGTGGCCTCCTGCATTTTTAGGGCGAATAACAACGCAGCATTCAAGGCCTTGATATCGGCCAAGCGTGTTTTTGCGTCAATGTCATCTTGTGCCGTTTTGGCGGCGGCCAGGCTATGTTCCAGATTTTTGGTTGCGGTTTCTAAAACCACCAAAGCCCGTTTTAAAATCACCTTGCTTGCCATCTGACAATCAAAGGAATGCGATATTTTTTTCTTCATAAAATGCCTCGTGTCCGAAATACCCCCGGTCACGAACAGCCCATGAAAAAACGGCCCAAGGGGTGTACCCAAGGCCGTTTGCCCATGTCTTCCAGCTTGTATAAAGCTATGCCATGGACCGGTCGCAAAGTCAATAAGTTTTTTATTTCCAATAGGTTAACAAGAAATTACCCCGTTAACCCATCAGAAAGAAATACCCTATTGATTGGCGCGCTGTGCCTCAATCCGGCGCCATTCGGCCACATTGCGATTATGTTCATCCAGCGTTGCCGCAAAGGCATGACCGCCCGTGCCATCGGCCACAAAAAAGATGTAATCGGTGTTTTCGGGGTTTACAGCCGCCTCAATCGCGGCACGACCAGGATTGGCAATAGGTGTGGGCGGCAGGCCCGTAATCACATAGGTATTCCATGGCGTTTCACGATCCAGTTCACTGCGCCGCAGACCACGGCCCAAAATCCCCCGGCCTTCGGTCACGCCGTAAATCACGGTCGGGTCGGTTTGCAGGCGCATTCCACGGTTCAAACGGTTAATAAACACACCCGACACAAGACGGCGTTCATCGGCAACCGAGGTTTCCTTTTCGATGATTGAGGCCAATATCAACGCCTCAGCCGGGCTGTTCAACGGCAGGCCATCTTGGCGGTTGGCCCAAGCTTCGGCCAAGATATCTTGTTGCGCATCCTGCATATCATCCAAAATTCCCTGACGATCAGCGCCCCGGCGCACATCAAATGTATTGGGCGCCAGTGATCCCTCGGCCGGGATATCGGGCAAATCGCCTGTTAGGAAATCAGCCTGCAACAGGCCCTGCACAATCTGCCACGATGTCAAACCTTCGGGCACAGATACCCGATAGGTTATCGGCACACCCGAATCAACAAGATCACGATATAGATCGGGCATGCCGTCTTCATAGGCAAAATCAGCCAGTTCAATAATGTCATCCGATCCCGGCACGCGTTCGCGCAAACGCAACACGCCCGTGCCCGAATTGCGCAAGAAATACGTCGCAGTATAACGTTCAAAAGACGGCCCGCCCGATGTGACGATATCCAACACCGCGCCCATCGATGCGCCTGCCGGAATTTCGTAATTGCCAAATCGCAAATCCCCGGCCCGTTCGGCATAGCGCGCGCCGATGCGGAATAATGTGGCCGAAGACACCGCGCCGGCGGCCTCAAGATCTTGGGATACGCGTTGCAAACTGGCCCCGCGCGGCACTTCGAAAAACACCGCCTCAGATAAGGGGCCATCGGCGCGGTATTCGTTTTGCAACCAAAGGATCACACCGGCCAATGTTACAAAGATCACGATCAATAGGCTAAGCGCATTTGCGGCAATGTTTTTTGCCATTCCGGGTTAAACCTTTCCCATGATCAAACAGGCATTGGTTCCACCAAAGCCGAATGAATTTGATTGCGCAATCCGAATGTCACCTTCGCGCGCGGTATTGGCGCATAGATCAATTGCCGTATCCGCCGCCGGATTATCCAGATTGATTGTGGGCGGGGCCACATTATCGCGAATTGCAAGGATGGAAAAGATCGCCTCAATCGCGCCGGCGGCCCCCAATAAATGCCCTGTCATGGATTTGGTCGATGACATGCGCAGGTTTTTGGCATGATCGCCCATCAGACGTTCAACCGCACCCAATTCGATGGTATCGGCCATGGTGGATGTGCCATGCGCATTGACGTAATCCACATCGCCGGGTGTAAGGCCCGCACGTTTCAACGCGGCCCGCATGGCGCGTTCGGCACCTTCGTGATCAGGTGGTGGCGCAGTGATGTGATAGGCATCGCCTGACAGGCCATAGCCCAAAATTTCGGCATAAATTTTGGCACCACGCGCCTTGGCATGTTCATATTCTTCCAAAACCACAATACCCGCGCCTTCGCCCATAACAAAGCCATCACTATCGGCATCCCAAGGGCGCGAGGCCGACTGTGGGTTATCCGCGCGCTTGGTCGACAGGGCCTTACATGCATTAAAACCGGCAATGCCAATGGCGCAAATTGGGCTTTCGGCGCCGCCTGCAATCATCACATCGGCATCATCCAGCGCAATCAGACGCGCCGCATCCCCAATTGCATGTGCCCCCGTGGAACAGGCCGTCACAACCGCATGATTGGGGCCTTTGAACCCGTATTTAATGGAAACCTGACCCGATACCAGATTGATCAACGCGCCGGGCACAAAAAACGGTGATACACGTCGTGGGCCGCGATCATTCAATGTGATTGACGTATCGGCAATCGACGACAAACCGCCAATGCCTGCACCAATCAAAACACCAGTGCGCCATTGCGATTCGGCATCTGTTGGCATCCACCCCGCATCTTCGACCGCCTGTTGCGCCGCCGCCGCGCCATACAGGATGAAATCATCAACTTTGCGTTGTTCCTTGGGTTCCATCCATTGATCGGCATTGAATGTGCCATTTGTGCCATCCCCATGCGGAATTTCACATGCATAGGTTGTACCAAACCCGGCGGCATCAAAGCGTGTGATTGGGCCTGCGCCAGATTGACCGTTCAGTATACGGCCCCATGTTTCTTCCACACCAGAGGCCAATGGGGTCACAAGCCCCAACCCTGTTACAACCACTCGACGCATAGTTTGGTCGCCTTTCTTTAGAACATCGTTGCGAATACATTTACCGCGCCAAGGCCCGCCTGCGCAATCCCCTGTCATACATGACTGGCACATAAACAAAACGGCGCCGATTGGGGCGCCGTTTTAACAAACTCAAACCCGTAAAAATTACTGGGCTTCTTTGATGAATTTAACCGCATCGCCGAATGTTTGAATTGTTTCGGCTGCATCATCGGGAATTTCGATTCCAAATTCTTCTTCGAATGCCATCACAAGTTCAACAGTATCCAAAGAATCTGCGCCCAGATCATCAATGAAAGATGCGGTTTCAACAACTTTGTCTTCTTCGACGCTTAGATGTTCAACGACGATCTTTTTTACGCGGTCTTCGATATCGCTCATGGTGTATTACCTTTGTCTTGGCCCTGCATGCAGGGGGATGTTATATGTTCGCCTCTGGGGCGGTTTGATCATGCGCCAGAATCACGCGGCGCACAGAATGGTCGAATGCCCCAGGCAATCTGCGCCGCCTATATCACAGTCGGGCAGGAAGGCAACTGTTTGATTCACCATCCAGCCCTTATAGCATCGCCATGCCCCCATTGACATGCAATGTTGCCCCTGTGACATAGCCGGCCTCGGGGCTGGATAGGTATAAAACCGCCGATGCGATTTCTTCGGGTGTGCCCATGCGTGCGGCCGGAATTTGGCCCAAAATGCCCGCCTTTTGGTCATCATTCAATTTATCGGTCATCGCCGTTTCAATGAAACCCGGCGCGATGCAATTCACGGTAATGCCGCGATTGGCGATTTCATAGGCCAATGATTTTGACATCCCCACAAGCCCCGCCTTTGAGGCCGCATAATTCGCCTGACCGGGATTGCCGGTGGCGCCGACGATCGAACTGACATTCACAATCCGGCCCCAGCGCGCCTTCATCATGCCGCGCATCACCCCACGGCACAAACGCATAGTAGCCGTCAGGTTGATATCTAACACAGTTTGCCAATCTTCATCTGACATGCGCATGAACAACATATCGCGGGTGATCCCGGCATTATTGACCAGAATATCAACCGATCCCATCGCGGCAATGGCGGCTTTTGGCAGGGCTTCGACCGCGTCAGCATCGCTTAGGTTGCAGGGCAAAACATGGGCACGATCGCCCAATTCTGCGGCCAAGGATTCCAACGGGGCAACCCGTGTGCCCGACAAGCCAACCGTTGCCCCCGCCCCATAAAGCGCGCGCGCCGCCGCCGCCCCAATGCCACCCGAGGCCCCGGTAATCAACGCGGTTTTTCCTGAAAGATCAAACATGATATTTCCTTTTTCTTAAAGATCGACAGACATGGTTTTGATAATGGCGGCGATATCATCGGCGGTGCCAACCGCATATGGGGTAATGGATCGGTCAATCCGT
>CAZPSB010000071.1:0-4491 GCA_964589025.1 uncultured Jannaschia sp.
GCCCGTTCCACCCCCGCAATGCACCCCGCGCAATGAATGTTTGGCAGCGATAGCATGATCTGCCCGCCCCCCACCGCCCCCGATGGGCGATGGGCCAAATGGCCTGCCGCAGGCGCCACAACACAGGCCGGGCAGGCGGCGGGGGATGGATGTTCAAACATGGCGGTCATATGCGGCTTGCCTTAAAACCGAAAGGTGATGTTATGGCGATATTCGGTGCCATCGCGCGCCGTGCCGGTCAAACGCAACCGCCACAGGCCTGCGGCCAAATTGGCAGGGGCCACAAACGCCCCGTTCTGGCGGGTTAATTCAAGGGTTTGATCGGCCTGGCGATGCGTGGGGCGGGTCAATAATGCGGTGATTTGCGCCGGGTATACGGGGCGGCCTGCATCATCAACAAGATGCAGGATCACGGTGGCGGCATCTGGGGTTTCAACACGGGCATTCCATCCCAATGCCTGCTGTGCTGCGCGGCGATCATTAAAGGTTTGGCTATCGGCATATGAGGATGACACCTCAAGCCCTGGAAAGGTGCTGATGGCCTTGAAGGCCATAAACACATTCACGCCGATGATAATGCCAAAGCCCGCCACAAACATCGCCAGAACATGCCATCCGGTTAAAACGCGCCCGGTTTGCGCGGCGCAAAAGGGGGGGGGATTGGTCATATCAATTGCCTTGTCCAAAAAAAGTACTGTCTTGATAGGTGCGGGCGTCTGCATCGGGGGCTTCGACCCAAAACCGCAGCGGCGTGCGTTCGGCATTGGCCGTTGGGCTGCCGGCGGGCGCAATCACATAGACGCGTTGCAGATAGGTTTCATCGGCAGGCACGCTAACGCGGTCTGCCGCTGCCCCTTCAAGTTCCATCACAAAGGGGGTGTCTTCGGGCAAATGGATGTAGAACGTGGTGTCCAGCGCGGTCATATTGCGAATGCGCAAATCATAGGTGTTGCGGATGGACCCATCGCTTAGCGTGACAAATTGCGGGTTGCGCACAGGCGCGACTGTGACGTCAATTTCAGACCGGATAAATACCATCACCGTCAGGGCAATGCCCAACCCCGCCCAAAGTGCCGTGTAAATCAGGCTGCGCGGGCGCAGAATATGCCGCCAGATATTGATCTTGGGTTGGCCCGCGCGTTCATGGGATTCATCCGTTAGGGCGATATAATCAATCAAACCACGGTCTTTGCCGATTTTGGCCATGACATCATCGCAGGCATCAATGCACAGCGCACAGGTGATGCATTCCAATTGTTGCCCATCGCGAATATCAATGCCCACAGGGCAAACATTGACGCAGGCATTGCAATCAATGCAATCGCCCAAACCATCACGGTTTTTGCCTTTGCCGCGGGTTTCCCCCCGCCAATCGCGATAAGACACGGTGATGGTGTGTTCATCCATCATCGCGGCCTGAATGCGCGGCCAAGGGCACATATAGATGCAAACCTGTTCGCGCATAAACCCGCCAAACACAAAGGTTGTCGCGGTCAAAATCGCAATGGTCACATAGGCCACCGCCGCCGCCTGCCCGGTGACAAGATCGGCCAATAATGTTGGCGCATCGGCAAAGTAAAACACCCATGCCCCGCCCGTTAGAACGGCAATCATCAACCAAATGGCATATTTGATGACCCGCAGGCGCAGCTTTTTCAGGTCAAGTTCCTGCCGCCACAGGCGCAGGCGGGCGTTGCGGTCGCCTTCGATCCAGCGTTCAACAGTGAAAAACAGATCGGTCCACACGGTTTGCGGGCAAGAATACCCGCACCACACCCGACCCAAGACCGAGGTAAATAAAAACAGACCCAGCCCCGCCATGATCAACAGGCCTGCAACGAAATAAAATTCATGCGGCCAAATTTCGATCCAGAAAAAGAAAAATCGGCGATTGGCTAAATCAATCAATACCGCCTGATCGGGCAGATTTGGGCCGCGATCCCATCGGATCCAAGGGGTGATATAATAAATTCCCAAGGTGACGATCATAATCGCCCATTTTAGATTGCGAAAATTGCCGGAAACCCGTTTGGGAAAAACCGGTTCCTGTGCGGCATAAAGTTTGGGCGGTTGGTGTGATGTGGCGGTCAATTTGGGCCTTCTTTGCGCAGTTCAAGGCGAATGTTTGACCCGTTCTAAACTGTGTTTTCTGCGCGTGTTTTGACGTGGATCAACCCACGCGCAGATTATCGGCATATCTTATGTGCGTTTTGTGTCGTCAATAATGGTCATACTGGCCAGACCACTTTGGCCCAGTTCGGTTGTGGCAAATGGGCCGCCATGCAACATTTGCGCCATATCGGTTGGGTCGGCGGGGTCTGCATTGGCCAGAATGGTTTGGGCAAATTCTTCGGCATTGTCCTTGGGACGATAGCCAAGAAAGCGCGCGGCGCTATTGTCAACGGGGGTGCGGTCATTATTGGATACGCCATAGACCACGCTGAACCCGGTTGTAGGGGTGTCAATCGCGCGGGTCACCAATTGGATCAAATCATCATAACTTAGCCAAGTGCCAAGCGCGCGCGGGCTGGTGACTTGGGCGCAAGATAAAATGCGCATATGCACCGATTCAAGCCCGCGTTTGTCCCAATACATCCTGCCCAGATCTTCGGCAAAACATTTGGCCAGCCCGTAAAATGTATCGGGGCGGTGGGGGGCATCCACGCCAATGAAATCACGGCGTGGATGCATGCCAACCGCGTGAATCGAACTGGCGTAAACCACGCGCGACAGGCGGTGTTGATAGGCGGCTTCCCAGATATTATAGGCGCCGATAATATTGGGGCCAAGGATTTGATCAAATGGGGCTTCATCGCCAATGGCGCCAAAATGCACCACCATATCTGCGCCCTCTAGCAAAGCGTGAATTTGATCATATTGCGCCAGATCGGCCTTTTGATAGCGTTCACCGGGATACAGCGTGCCGATATCATCAACAATATCAGATGACACCAATTCATCGGCCAATTTTGTCAACGCTTCACGCAAATAAGACCCAAGACGCCCCGCCGCGCCGGTTAGAACCAGTCTTTTCATATCAAATCATCCCTTAATTATAACCTGTTACCCGCATCTGCGCAGGCCTTTGGCCAGATCGGGTATTTATGGCATAGCTCATATGCAAATATCCCCAAGGTCAAGACCACAATCGCCAATCGTGATATGGTGGAAATCATGGGTGACAAACATCCCCAAACGTCTTAGCAGGTTTAGCATTATATATCGGGGGTTTTTATGCAATTCGATCGGTCAGTCAAAATCGCACCATCCATCCTAAGCGCCGATTTCGCCGATTTCGGACGTGAAATTCGCGCGGTCGAAAATCAGGGCGCGGATTGGGTGCATGTGGATGTCATGGATGGCCATTTTGTGCCGAACCTGACCTTTGGTCCGCCTGCCGTCAAATCGTTTCGCCGCCATGTCAAAACCGTGATGGATGTGCATCTGATGATTGCCCCTGTCGATCCTTATATTGATGCCTTTGCCGATGCTGGTGCCGATATTATCACCGCCCATCTTGAGGCAGGCCCCCATATTCACCGCACCGTGCAGGCCATTCGTGCCGCTGGATGCAAGGCCGGTGTTGCACTAAACCCCGCCACCCCTGCCGATGCGGTGGCGCATTTGATTGATCTGATTGATCTGGTCTGTGTGATGACGGTCAATCCCGGTTTTGGCGGGCAGAAATTTATTGATATGACGGCCAAAATCCGCCACTTGCGGCAGATGATCGGGGATCGGCCTGTGCATATTGAAATTGACGGCGGGGTTGACCCCGTCACCGCGCCGCGTCTTGTGGCGGCAGGGGCAGATGTTTTGGTGGCCGGATCGGCGGTATTTAAAGGCGGGTCTGTTGAGGCGCCGGATGTCTATGGTGCAAATATTTCGGCCATCCGTGCGGCGGCACAGTCAGGCCTAGCGTAACCCGTAATACAGGCCCACAACATGTTCGGCCTCGGCAAAGAATAACCACCGTGATACGCTAACCCCAATTGCATGGGATAAAACCGCCAAAAACCCGAAAAGATGTGCATCACCGGTCATGCCGAGCAAAATAAGCGGAAGAATATACCCCAGACCCAAGGCAATCAGGCGCAATTTATATCGGTGTTTGCGCGCCACAACATAGACCATTTCCTTGGTTAGATAGTTTGATCCGGTATGCGGTGGTTCAAATGCGCGCGTGTTATCGCCCAATTGCGTGGCGGTGGCTGTGGTGCTGCCAGATCGGTGCAGGGCGTAATCGCCCCAAAGCCAATACAAAATCTGGGTCGCACCTGCCCCAAGCATCACCCAAAACGCAAGCGAAACCTGTGCGGCCAATAATGCCCCACCTGCGGCAGATAAACTTAGCAAATGCAGCGGGGTTAGCACGCTATGCCACCGCGGCACGGTTTTCAGCTGCGCGTAAATCATGGATGTGCTGAACACCGTCAGGGCGGCAAATATGGCCGCCACCCATCCCAATTCGGCAATCACGCGATCCGTAAA
>CAZPSB010000071.1:4501-8186 GCA_964589025.1 uncultured Jannaschia sp.
TCACCAAAACCGCATAGGCGGCACTGGCCAAAAGGGCGATCACGGCCAGCCATGCTTCGCGGCTTAGCCAACTTGTGCGCCATTGGCTAAAGGCCTTTAGGGCGCGCTGCGGATTGCCAAGGTGAAAGGTTGACGCCAACAACCCGCCCCCCGCCAAGGCAAAGCCAATCGCATAAAACACAAACGCGACCCATCCCGTGACCAAAGGTAGACCAAGCCCCAAAAACGCCAATAGACCAAAGCCAAGCCCGGAAAAAACTGTAAATAAAATCACCGAAGGTGCGGGATGCATTAGATTTTCTCCAATGTGCGATCAAGCCAGCCCAAAAACCCTTTGGGGTCTTGCGCCACAGGTTTCAAAAAAGGCGCCAGCAGATCAATATCATGCGGCACGTCCTGTTTCGGGCGGGGGGGGAGATATTTATTGACGGGTTTTGTGCCCTGTTCGGGCATTAAATCAACCCCGCCGCGGTCTGCCACTAATTTGGAAACCGCGCTATCGGCATCGCCCAGATCCCCAAAATGGCGCGCCCCGGATGGGCAGGTGCGCACACAGGCCGGTTCGCGGTCTTCTTCGGGCAGGTTTTCGTTATAGATACGATCCACGCATAGCGTGCATTTTTTCATGACACCGGCCTGCATATCCATTTCGCGCGCCCCATAAGGGCAGGCCCAGGCGCATAGGCCACACCCGATGCAATCGGTTTCATTGACCAATACAATCCCGTCTTCTTGACGTTTGTAACTGGCCCCTGTCGGGCACACGGTGACGCAAGGGGCATTTTCGCAATGCAGGCAGGATTTGGGCATATGCACCAATTGCGTAGGCCCGTCATTTGGCGTGACCTCATAGGAATGGACACGGTTTAGAAACGTGCCCACCGGATCGGCGCCATATGGGTCGCTGTCAGATAGGGGTTCACCGTAATTTTCTGTGTTCCACCCTTTGCAGGAAATCACACAGGCATGGCACCCCACACAGGTATCCAAATCAATGACTAGACCAAGTTTTTTGTCTGATGTTTTGGGCAAAGATGTCATGGCCCGACCTTCCATTTCAACACAGATGGCGCGGGATCAACCGGGGATTTCAGGGCCGGAAATTCCGGTTTGCTTTGCGCAGGTGGTTTGACCTTTTCGATCTTGACCTGCAAGTCAAACCAGGCCGCCTGGCCGGTGATCGGGTCAGAATTTGACCACCGCAATCCATCGCCTTTGGGCGGAAGCAATTCATGGATTAGATGGTTGAGCAAAAACCCTTTTGTGGCCTCGGGCGCGGTTTCATCCAAGGCCCAAGCGCCTTTGCGTTTGCCAATGGCATTCCATGTCCAAACCGTATTTGCATTAAGCGCCGCCATATGCGCCACGGGAACGGTAATTTCACCATGCGGTGATATCAAACGCGCCCAATCACCATCAGAAAATTCATGGGTTTTCCAAATCTGGGTGGGAACATATAGCGGGTTTCGCCCGTGAATTTGCCGCAGCCATGCGTTTTGGCTTCCCCATGAATGATACATGGCCATGGGGCGTTGGGTTAAGGCATGAATGCTATAGGCCTTGGCGTCAACGGTTGAATCATCAAAGGGCGGTTCCCATACCGGCAATGGATCCATCACGTGTTTTATGCGCGCGCGCAGGTGGTCGGGGGGTTGACTATCGCCATGGCCTTCGGCGGCCAATTGGAATTTGCGCATTGGTTCAGAATATAGATTAAACAGATAGGGTTGTGGGCTGTCATACAGGCCCATATCAACGGCCCAATCTTGATAGGCCTTGTTCCATGGTTTGAAATACAGCGCCTCATCCGGGATGTGATGGGTGAAAAAACCACCATTTTCAATGTATTTATCAATTTGATCGGGGTTTGGATCACCCCGCCCGGTTTGTGTGCCATCACCGCGAAACCCTGCCAAAGGCCCAATGCCGGGTTTGCGTTCATGGGTGGTGATATAATCGGCATAGTCTTTCCATTTTGCCTGACCCTGATCATCGGTGAATCCCGGCAGGGCCAGGCGATTGGCCAGATCAATCAAAACCGATTGAAACCCGCGCACATCGCGGTCGGGTTCAACCACTGGCCAGCGCAGCGCATCCGCCGCGGCCTCGGCCTCGGAAATGGGGCGATCCAGCATGGATATGCAATCATGGCGTTCCAGATAGGTGGTGTCAGGCAGCACCAAATCGGCATAGGCCACCATTTCCGAACTATATGCATCGGAATAAATAATGCGCGGGATGCGATAATCGCCGTTTTCATCTTGATCGGTCAGCATCTTAATCGTGCCTGCCGTATTCATGGATGAATTCCACGCCATATTGGCCATATATAAAAACAGCGTGTCAATCGGGTATGGATCGCCGGCATGTGCGTTTGAAATTACCATATGCATCATGCCATGGACCGATAAAGGGTTTTCCCAAGTAAAGGCCTTGTCGATCCGTTTGGCGCGCCCGTCTTGATCTATCAACAAATCCTCGGGCCCGCGTGGAAAGCCCAGATGCGGGCCATCCAGCGGCGCATTTGGGGTGACATGCGCATGAGGTTTTGGATGGGCCTCAACCGGTTTGGGGTAGGGCGGTTTGAACCGAAACCCGCCGGGAACCTCAACCGTGCCCAAAAGAATTTGCAACACATGCAGGGCGCGGGCGGTTTGAAACCCGTTATAATGGGCGCTGATGCCGCGCATGGCGTGAAAACTAACCGGGCGGCCAATCATTTTTTCATGATGCCGACCACGGAAATCTGTCCAGGGTTGGTCAATTTCTATTGTGTCTTCAAACGCGGTTCGGGCGATTTCGGCGGCGATATGTTCAATGCGGCGTTCCGAAATGCCGCAGCGCGCGGCCACCATAAAGGGCGCATATCTATCTGACAGGTATTTATCGGCCATGTGTTGAAACACGGGCTTGTGCGTGATGTCGCCTTGTTGCCATTGCCCCGCCAGATCGGGTGTCACATCGGGATCATCAAATGGCGCAGGTTGGCCGGTGCGGCGATCCATCACCAAAAGCTTGCCATCATCATCGCGCATCAAAAGGCCAAATTCCGGCGATGTTTCATCCCCATTCACCAAAACAGGGGCATTGGTGAATTGGGCCAGGTAATCCAGATCAATCTTGCCGGCCTTTATCAGGCAATGGATCAAGGATAGAATGAACAACCCATCGGTGCCCGGTGTGATGCCCACCCATTCATCGGCCACCGCATTATACCCGGTGCGAATGGGATTGATGCCAATCACCTTGGCCCCGCGATCTTTCAGGCGGCCAATTCCCATTTTGATGGGGTTGCTGTCGTGATCTTCGGCCACGCCAAACAAAAGGAATAATTTGGTATGTTCCCAATCGGGTTGGCCAAATTCCCAAAATGCGCCGCCCATTGTATAGATGCCGGCCGCTGCCATATTGACCGAACAAAACCCGCCATGGGCAGCATAATTGGGGGTGCCGAAATTTTGTGCCCAAAATGAGGTAAAGCTTTGGGATTGATCGCGGCCTGTGAAAAAGGCCAATTTTTCGGGGGCCTCTTGGCGAATGGGTTTTAACCATCCGATTGCGGTTTCAAGGGCTTCGTCCCAAGTGATTTCCTTGAATTCGCCCGATCCGCGTGGCCCAACCCGTTTCAGCGGCGCCTTAAGGCGCGAGGGCGCGTTGATTTGCATAATGCCTGCGCTGCCCTTGG
>CAZPSB010000071.1:8196-9443 GCA_964589025.1 uncultured Jannaschia sp.
TTTTAGGTGCACATCAATGCCACACCGGCAGGCGCACATGTAACAGGTTGTTTTGCGAACCTCGTCAGACACTTTTGGCGACAGGTCAAGCTGTGGCTGTTTGTGGCGCAATGTGATCTCCTGCAATCAAATGGTGACGGAACGCTAACAGGTTTCTGATGATGTGCAAGTACGCCCTTGGGTTTTGCACCTTTATGCGCCTATCTTTTTATGCGCCTATCAAGGTATAACCACGATATTGCCGGTATGTTTCTTTTCGACAAAGGCCGTTTGGGCGGCATGTAAATCGGCCAAATCATAAGTGGCGGCAAGTGCCGGTTTTATCGCGCCTGATTCAATATATTTTACAATGTTTTGCATGATTTCGGGCGGGGTCACGGTTGACCCGGTAAAGGTCAGGTCATTTAAGTAAAATATGCGCAGGTCAAAATCCACAACCGGGCCTGCAATCGCCCCCGAACAGGTATAGCGCCCGCCGCGCTCCAAGATCTCGATCAAATTGGGCCAATAAGGCCCGCCAACCACATCGGCCACCACGGTGATTTTTTCATCGCCCAACGCATCGCGCAAATTGGCCGGGTCGCGCGGCAAGATCACATCAGGCCCAAATTTTGCCACATCGCCATGTTTGGCTTTGGATGCCATGGCGATCACGCGCGCGCCGCGCCGTTTGGCCAGCTGCACAAGCGCGCCACCCACCCCGCCCGATGCGCCGGGCACAAGAACCGTGTCATCGGCGGTAACATGGGCGCGCGTCAACATGCCCTCAGCCGTGGCATAAGAACATGAAAATGTCGCCAGTTCCGCATCACTTAGCGATGATCGCACCGCCAAGGCGTTTTGCGTGGGCAAGACCGTATATTGCGCAAAGCCGCCATCGCGTTCTGACCCGAAATAAGTGGCTTTGGTTTTATCCAAAGGATTGGCCGGATCGCGCAGCCAATTATCACTGATGATGCGTTGGCCTATACGGGCAGGATCAACCCCTTGGCCAACGGCCACGATATCACCGCATAGATCGGCGCCTTGAATGCGTGGAAATTGAATGGGCGTGCCGCCCCAAGATGGTTCAATATCGGCATTTACATCAAACCCATCACCGGTGGTGCGGTCTGTGACGGCCTTGGAATACCACCCTGATCGGGTGTTGATATCGGTATTGTTCAACCCGCAGGCCCCAACCCGGATCAAAACCTCATTTTTGGCGGGCGAGGGCACAGGCCAATCCGTGCGCCAAACGGTTTTAT
>CAZPSB010000071.1:9478-10407 GCA_964589025.1 uncultured Jannaschia sp.
GATTGTGACCATTGCATTCATCACCTTGGGTAGGGTCATTGGGGGTAGGGTCATTGGTGGGGTCATTCTTGGCCTCCGAATTCCTGATGCATCCATATGCAGTGCCTTTAGCGTTACGCAAAGAATCCCGGGCAGAAAAGGAAAAACCACATTTGCATTTGCAAATCATTTGCAAGGCTATTGACTTTTTGCAAATCATTCGCATTTTACACATAGTGAAATATCACAACACAAAGGTCCTTTATGAAATTCGCATCTTTTTTGGTCGGTTTTGTCTTGTCCTTGGCTGCATCAGGCCAAATGGGCATGGCGCAGGATCGGTTGAATGTGGTGGCAACCACAGGCATGATTGCCGATGTGGCGCGCGCCATTGGGGGTGAACAGGTCGCTGTTACCACATTGATGCAGCCCGGCATTGATCCACATGCCTATCGCCAAACCCGCAGTGATATCGTCGCCATGGCGCGCGCCGATTTGGTTTTGTGGAATGGTTTATATCTTGAGGCCCAGATGGAAGATTTCCTTTTGGAACTGGGTCAAACAACCGCCGTGGTGGCCGTGGCCGAAAATCTTGATCCATCCCGTTTGATTGCATCCCAAGATTATGAGGGCCGGTTTGACCCCCATATCTGGATGGATCCGGCGGTATGGGCCGATGCCGTGGGGGCGGTGCAAAATGCCTTGACCCGCGCCCAACCCGAACAAGCCGCCTATTTCGACACCAATGCCCAAAGGTATTTGGATGATCTCGATCTATTGAACACCTATGCCCAAACGGCCTTGGCCAGCATTCCGCCCCCTGCGCGTGTTTTGGTCACGGCGCATGATGCCTTTGGGTATTTTGGCGCGGCCTATGGGTTTGATGTTGTGGGCATTCAGGGCATTTCCACCGAAAGCGAGGCCGGATTGCGCCGCATATCCGACCTTGT
>CAZPSB010000072.1:0-1577 GCA_964589025.1 uncultured Jannaschia sp.
GCAAGTTCTGCAACATCAAGGCTGCGGCTGACTGGCCGCCGCCTTCTGCCGCTCCGGCAGGCCGACTGTGATCGCGTTCTCAAAGTCTTTGGCAATGGCGTTGATGCTCATGTCAGAGGGGATGTAGTAGATTTTCTCAATGCCGCTGCCAAGCGCCTTGGCCTTTTCCACAAAGGCCAAATATTGCCGCGCCAGTTCCAAAACCGAGATTTTGCGCAAATCCACCTTTTGGGTGCGACTGAGGGTCAACAACACATCAAGCGGGCCTTCGAACCCGTCAATATCCAAGATCAAGGCCTCGGCCATGCGGCGTTCGGTGATTTTGTCCCAATCATCCCCATCGGATGCAGGCGCAATGGATGGATCAGACATAAACCCTGCCTTGCAATAAATCGAAAAGTTCGGCCTCAATCGCCTTGATGTCAATTGTATCAGGTGCCACACGCCGCACAAGCGCGCCATCCGCCCGCGATTTGATACGGCCATCACGGCCTTCATTTCATCCATATTGCCATTGCAATGCAAAATCATATCGCACCCCGCCTGCAAGGCCTGCGCCGTGCGATCTGCGATAGATCCGCGCAAGGCGCCCATCGAAATATCATCGGTCATCAATAAACCATCAAACCCGATATCGCGCCGAATAAGGGCCATCATATCAGGCGATAAGGTGGCCGGTTCATTGGGGGCGATATGATCAAACACAATATGCGCTGTCATTCCCATCGGAAGATCGGCCAAAGGTTTGAAGGCGGCAAAATCGGTTTGATCCAATTCTGCGCGGGTGGCCGATACAATCGGCAGATCAAGGTGGCTATCCACCCGACCCCGGCCATATCCGGGCAAATGTTTCAAAACCGGCAACACGCCACCATCCAAATGCGCCTGCGCCACCGCGCGGGCAATGGTGGTGACCGTATCCAGATCAGACCCATATAGGCGGTTGTGCAAAACCCGATGCGTATCATCGCGCGCAATATCAGCCAAAGGCGCGCAATTGGCATCAATGCCAACGGCACGCAATTCATGCGCAATCAAACGGTATCGCAAATACATGGCCCGCGCGGCCTGTGGCAAAACAGGCATGCGCGCCATTTGATCCAGTGCAGGGTGCCATTCGCGCCAATGCGGGGCGCGCATTCGTTGGACGCGGCCACCTTCTTGATCAATCAAAATGGGTGCATCACGCCCCACACATGCGCGCAAATCTGAACATAGCGCCAAAACCTGATCGGGGGTGGCGATATTGCGGGCAAATAGGATAAAGCCCCATGGCTGCGCATCCGCGAAAAACGCACGTTCATCGGGGGTTAAGGCATGGCCACCGCACCCCAATATGGCCGATGATTGCGCCATGTGATTAGCGCACCGAAACCGGAATACAGGTGCCGATGTGATTGGTCAAAAGATCACAAAACCCCCGTGCCTGCGCTAGGTTTTCAAACCCATGCGCGCGCAGGCGGTAAAAGGTCTGCCCGCCTGCCGTGGCCTGTTGAACCACCAAAGACCGATCGGCAAAGTGATCGGGATATTGCGAAACAAGCCCATCCCAATGATTGCGCGCCATATCGCGTGTA
>CAZPSB010000072.1:1594-5746 GCA_964589025.1 uncultured Jannaschia sp.
GCCCCCAATTGCACAAGGCGCGTACCGGGTCCCAAATCGCGTTCGGGGATTTCACCATCGCCCATCACAACAGAACGCGCGGGCCGCGTATCACGGCCAATGGTTTCAATTTCAGGCACAATCAAAGATCGGGCCGGGGTTGGATCACTTGCGATGATTTGCCCGGCCCGTGCATCGGGCGCAAAATCGGCCACACTGGCAGAACTGATGCGCACAGAACCGGGGCGCGCACGCGGCCGCAAAGACCGCCCCACCCCACCAATGGATTGCGGGGCCTGATCGGATTGCGCCTGAAACACCGCAGCCGCAATCGCCGAGGCCATATCAAACCCTTGATCATTTTGTGGTTGCGCCGTTTGGGCCGCCCGCACGGCCTGCGCCGTTTCTATGGGCCGGGGCGATGGAAACCGCGACTGTCCGATACCAGGGTCGCCTGTCAGATTGACCGTTGCGGGATCTTGAACCGGGGTCACATCACCATCGGATAAATCAATCACAGAATCAAACGCCACAGGCGCCGCAAAGCCACCCGGTTGATCTGGAACTTGGGATGAAATTTCTTGCGGTTGCTGTGGAATTGGGTCGATGGTTGGAACATTTAATTCAACCGGTGCGGGCGCAAGAACCACTTGGTCGGGCAATGCATCCGAATTGCCCCCGCCTGCGATTTCATTCACGGCCAGCCCCTGATTGGGAACCTGCATACCGCCGGGATCATCGGGGCGCACGCGCATCGGCATTTCAAGCGCCTGAATAACCGGCACACCCGACAGATCGCGCGTCGCCAATTGCCATGCCCAAAATATCATCCCAAACACCAATGCAAAAGACACAATCGCGCCGCACAGATTTACAAGTTTTTGAAACCCCGGCTTTCGCGATTTAGCCCTTGTTTGATGTGGATAGCGATCATCATAATATGCGCTATCGTCATAATATGGTGTATGTTCGGCCCCGGTATCAGAATACGGAGTCCGCCCATGGTATTCATCATAATAATGCGACATAACCGTCGTGCCTGCCTTTTGCCCCGGCCAATGCACATCATATATCATGGTCTGCACCGGCTGTTTTTTGCTCGTCCAGCCGGTACAGAAGGTCTTGTGCCTTACATTTCGTCCACCGGCCTGACACCTAGAATAGCGAGTCCGTTGGAAATAACAATCGCTACTGCACGCAAAAGTGCCAATTTCGCATAAGTTGTATCTGGGTCGTCTTCTTGCACAAATCTTAGATGCGATGCGGCGTTGCCTTTGTGATAAAAGGCGTGAAATTCGCTGGCCAAGTCATAAAGATAAAACGCAATCCGATGCGGTTCATACGAATCACTTGCGATGGATATCAGTTTGGGGAATTCGGCCAATTTGGCAATCAACGCAATTTCCGCCGGGTCAGATAGCGATGACAAATCATCCGTTGGTTGATCAAGGCCCAATTGCACCGCTTTGCGGTGAATGGCTTGCGTGCGCGCATAGGCATATTGCACATAAAACACCGGATTATCGGCGGATTGTTCCAACACTTTTTCAACGTCGAAATCCAACGGGGCATCATTTTTGCGCGTCAGCATGACAAACCGGGTGACATCGGCACCGACCAGATCAACCACATCGCGCAGGGTCACAAATGTGCCCGCGCGCTTTGACATTTTCAATTCCTGATCGCCGCGTTTCAATTTGACCAATTGCGTCAATTTGATATCCAACGGCACCTTGCCGTCAGACAAAGCCGAAACTGCCGCTTTCATCCGTTTGACATAACCACCGTGATCGGCCCCGAACACGTCGATCAGCAGGTCATAGCCGCGTTCGACCTTGTCATAGTGATAGGCGATATCGGGCGCGAAATAGGTCCAGCTGCCGTCGGATTTCATGATCGGCCGGTCCACATCATCGCCATGTTCGGTGGATTTGAACAGGGTCTGTTCGCGCGGTTCCCAATCTTCGGGCTTTTTGCCTTTGGGCGGTTCCAAGACGCCCTGATAAATCAGGCCCTTTTGGCGCAGATCTTCCAATGCGGCCTCAATCCGACCTGTGCCATATAACGATTTTTCGCTATAGAACACATCCATTTCAACCCCCAAAAGGGCCAAATCGGCGCGGATCAAATCCATCATAGCATCGGTGGCAAATGCCCGAATTTCAGCCAGCCAAACAGATTCATCCTGATCAACATAACGATCACCGACCTTGTCTTTCAAGGCGCGCCCAACATCAATCAGATATTCACCGGGATATGTGCCGTCTTCGAATGCGACATCGCGGCCATGGGATTCAAGATATCTCAGGTAAACAGACCGCGCCAACACATCGACCTGCGCGCCGCCGTCATTGATATAGTATTCACGGGTCACATCATGGCCATTGAATTGCAACAAACTGGCCAATGCATCGCCAAACACCGCCCCGCGCGTATGGCCCACATGCAAAGGCCCGGTCGGGTTGGCCGATACATATTCAATATTGATCTTGTGCCCGCGCGCCCTGCCCCTGCCATAATCTGCACCCAGATTTTGGATCGCGCCAACCAATCCCTGCCATACGGCCACATCAAGGCGCAGGTTCAAAAGCCCCGGCCCGGCAATATCGGCAGATGCAATCCGCGCATCTGATTGCAACGCATCCGCCAACATCACCGCAATATCACGCGGTTTCATCTTGGCCGGTTTGGCCAAAACCATTGCCGCATTTGTGGCCATATCACCATGCGCGGGGTCGCGGGGGGATTCAACCGTAACAGGGCCAAGGTTCAACCCGTCGGGCAAATCACCATTGGCAACCAATTGGGCGATGGCATCCATCACGGCATGGCGAATATCTGCAAACACATTCATTATGATTATCCTGATTAAACCGCCCGCCCCATGTATCACGGCGGGGCGTGGCGTCAATTATCGCACGGGGGGCTGTATGAATTTTTCATGGCATTGAAAGGCAAAACGATCTGTCATGCCGGAAATATAATCGCACACATGGCGGGCGATTTTGGTTTGGTCATGATGGGTTTGAATGTCATCATGCCAATCTTGGGGCAAAAATTGTGGGTTTTCGATGAAATAGGCAAACAGATCATCGACAACGATGCTAACTTTTGCGCGCATGTCCACCACACTGGGGGCGCGATACATGCGATTGAATAAAAACGCACGGATGATTTTCAGATCGGCAAATACCGCATCAGAAAACAAGGCCAGAGGCCTGCCAAAATTGCGAATATCCTGGGCGGTTGCGGGTTGTGCCGATGCCAAACCCGCCCGCGTTGTTGCGATGACATCTTCGACAAGCACCCCGAAAAACCGGCGCAGAACCTCGTGGCGTTGACGTGAAGGTGCAAGGCCGGGGTGACGCACGGCGACGGTTTTAAAACACTCCCTTAGAATCGGCAATTCATGCAAATCTTGCATGGTAAACAACCCTGCGCGCAACCCATCATGCAGATCATGGTGGTTATAGGCGATATCATCGGCAATGGCGGCCAGTTGGGCCTCGGCGCTGGCATGGGTGGTCAGTTCAAGATCATGGATCTGCGCATAATCACCCAAGGCCCAAGGCAGTGGCGCATCAACCGGGCCGTTATGTTTGGCGATGCCTTCTAATGTATCCCATGTCAGGTTTAGCCCGTTGAAATCGGCATAGTGGCGTTCAAGATCGGTTACAATCCGAATGGCCTGCGCGTTGTGATCAAACCCGCCATAAGGCGCCATAAGGCGTTGCAAGGCCTCTTCGCCGGTATGGCCAAAGGGCGGATGGCCCAAATCATGGGCAAGCGCCACAGCCTCGGTCAAATCTTCGTCAAGGCCAAGTGCGCGCGCCATAGTGCGGGCGACCTGCGCCACCTCAATCGAATGGGTCAGGCGGGTGCGGAAATAATCGCCTTCATGTTCGACGAAAACCTGTGTCTTGTGTTTCAACCGCCGAAACGCCGAGGCATGAATAATGCGATCGCGATCGCGTTGAAACGCGGATCGAAAGGTGCTGTTGTCTTCGTCAAACCGCCGGCCGCGTGTCTGGGTGGGATCACTGGCATAAGATGCGCGCATGGGATGGGCCGCTTTGTCTTGTTCTAGGTCGGGGCAAGATATATATCACTGTCATAGAATTTGCGACATTAAACATATATCCACAAGGGGCCGGCATGTCTGCGTTCACTGTT
>CAZPSB010000072.1:5913-6303 GCA_964589025.1 uncultured Jannaschia sp.
CGAGGATGATCTGATATTGCAGGGCCACGGCCAAAAAGTGGTGGTTGATGCGGTATCGCTGCCGTTTTTGGCGGATGCGGTGATTGATTTCACCGAAGAATTGATCGGCGCGCGGTTCACGATTGAAAACCCCAATGCGACATCATCTTGCGGATGCGGCACATCCTTTTCGATATAGCCCCCGCCCCATCCCCCACAAAAGGCCCGGCGCATCATGAAAATTGCGACATTTAACATTAACGGCATCAAGGCACGCATCGCCGCCTTGGGCGATTGGCTGGATGAGGCGCAGCCCGATGTGGCCGTTTTGCAAGAAATCAAATCGGTGGATGCGGCCTTTCCGCGCGACATTTTCGAAGATCGCGGTTATATCGTGGAAACGCATGGCCA
>CAZPSB010000072.1:6397-8790 GCA_964589025.1 uncultured Jannaschia sp.
TGTATCTGCCCAATGGCAACCCCGCGCCGGGGCCGAAATATGACTATAAATTGGCTTGGATGGCGCGGCTTGAATCCTATGCTGCGCAATTATTGAATGATGAAATTCCGACGATTCTTTTGGGTGATTACAATGTGATTCCCCAAGATGAGGATGCCGCCAAACCCGAAGCTTGGCATGATGATGCCTTGGCGCGCCCCGAAACCCGCGCCGCCTTTCGGCGTTTGATCAACCAGGGTTGGACAGATGCCTTGCGCGCACGCCATGCCGCGCCGGGCATGTATACGTTTTGGGATTATCAGGCGGGCGCGTGGAATAAAAATAACGGCATTCGCATTGATCATCTGCTACTTAGCCCCCAAGCCGCCGATTTAATGACTGATATTCAGATAGATAGCGCCATACGCGGGCGCGAAAAACCATCTGACCATGTGCCAATTTGGGTTAATTTGGACGCATAACAAATTGACACAAAACCGTTACAAAAATAATTTAAGCCGCGCCATAGGCAAACACATCGCCTGTAAAACCGTTACACAATCGCGCATATGTCGCGCGACCTGAGGAGACTTAGATGTCATTCAAGATTTTCTCTGCTGCAACTGCAGCAAGTGCCGTTATTCTATCTTTGGCAACGGCTGCCACTGCACAAGATCGAACAGAAATTGAATTCTGGCACGCCATGGGCGGGCAATTGGGTGAACGCACCGATGCGTTTGCAACCCGGTTTAATGCGCAACAAGATACATGTACCGTCAATAGCGTGTATCAGGGCAATTACACCGAAACCATGACAACGGCGATTGCGGCATTTCGTGCTGGCGAACAGCCAAATATCGTACAGGTTTTCGAAGTTGGCACCGCCACAATGATGGGGGCCGAAGGCGCGGTTTACCCTGTATATCAATTATTTGACGATGCCGGTCTGGAATTTGACGAAGGCGCGTATATCCCCGCCGTTATTTCTTATTATTCCGACACAGACGGCAATTTGTTGTCTTTGCCATTCAATTCATCCACACCGGTTATGTGGTATAATGTCACCGTATTCGAAGAAAACGGCCTAGAGGTTCCAACAACTTGGGACGACGTATGGGCAGCGGCGCGCGTCTTGCGTGATGCGGGCGTGCCTTCGCCAGTTGGCTTTGGTTGGCAATCATGGACGATGATCGAAAATTTCTCGGCTTGGCATGACTTGGAAATCGGCACATTGGAAAACGGTTTTGCCGGCACAGGCACCGAATTGACCATCAACAACCCTGCGGTTGTAAACCACATCCAATCTATCGCGGATGCGGGCGCAGAGGGTCTGTTCACATATGGCGGTCGTCGTGGTGATTCGCGCGGCATGTTTGTGAATGGTGAAACCGCAATGTGGATCAATTCATCCGCGTATTTCGGTGGGTTTGTGAATGACATCACCGATTTCGAATTTAGCCAAGCCCCAATGCCTTTGAACCCTGATGTGCGTTCTGAACCACAAAATTCGGTTATTGGTGGTGCAACCCTATGGGCATTGCAGGGCCATGAAGCCGCAGAAAACGCATGTGCCGCACAGTTCATGGCGTTTTTGTCTGGCACCGAAGAACAGGCCGAATGGGCATCTGCAACGGGCTATGTTCCAATCACAACAGCGGCGGCTGAATTGATGGATGAACAGGGTTTCTTTGCCGAAAACCCAGGCACAGACGTGGCCATCACACAGCTAAGCTTGAATGAACCAACCGCCAATTCACGTGGATTGCGCTTTGGCAATTTTGTGCAAATCCGCGATGTCATCAACGAAGAACTTGAAGCCGTATGGGCCGGTGACAAATCCGCGCAAGAGGCCTTAGACGCCGCCGTTGAACGCGGCAATGCCTTGCTTCGCCGTTTTGAAGCCGCAACACGTTAAGTGTTGTCTTGATATATAAAACCGATCTGGCCGGGGATTTTCCGGCCAGATTTCTATTTTAGACCAGATTTCTATTTTGGAATAGCCATGCAAAAACGTGTTATTTTTCGCAATATCTGGCTGCCTTATCTGTTGGTGGCGCCACAAATTGCAATCACGCTTATATTCTTTATCTGGCCGGCCTATCAGGCGCTGGAAAGTTCACTTTATCTCGAAGATGCATTTGGGTTTTCGCGCAATTTTGTGTGGTTTGAAAATTTTGAGCTTTTGTTTGCCGATCGCGGCTATCTGGAAAGTTTTTGGAAAACATTTGTGTTTGGCATATCGGTCACGGCATTGTCGATGTCGGTTGCGTTGGTGTTGGCGCTGGCGGCAAACCGGGTGATCAAAACGGCCACGACCTATCGCACCTTGTTGATCTGGCCCTATGCGGTGGCCCCTGCCCTTGCGGGGATTTTGTGGTTTTTCATGATGAACCCATCACTTGGGATTGTGGCCT
>CAZPSB010000072.1:8800-10400 GCA_964589025.1 uncultured Jannaschia sp.
CTATTGGCTTGATGCGATTTTTGGCGTGGATTGGAACCATTACGTGAATGGCACGCAGGCCATGTTGATGGTGATCATCGCCGCCGCATGGAAACAGATTTCATATAATTTTTTGTTTTTCTTGGCCGGTTTGCAATCCATCCCCAAAAGCATGATTGAAGCAGCCGCCATTGACGGGGCCACACCCGCGCGACGGTTGTTCACGATTATCCTGCCCTTATTGACGCCGACCACGTTTTTCCTATTGGTGATCAATCTGGTTTATGCCTTTTTCGATACATTTGCGATCATCCACGCCACGACATCGGGCGGGCCTGCGAATGCGACATCTATTTTGGTTTATCGGGTTTATAATACCGGCTTTGTCGGCCAGGATTACGGGTCAAGTGCGGCGCAATCGGTTGTGTTGATGGGTTTGGTCATCTGCATGACAATCGTCCAATTCCGCTTTATTGAACGCAGGGTGCATTACTGATGGTTGAAAATCGTCCTATTCTATCTGTTTTGGCGCATGCGACGCTGATTATTGGGGTGTTGTTTTTGTGCTTTCCGGTTTGGATGGCGCTTGTGGCATCCACCCACCCGCCCGAAGCTTTGGCCCGAAGCCCCATTCCCCTTTGGTTTGGGGGTCAGGGTTGGGAAAACTACCGTGAACTTTTATCGGGTGGTGTGTCGCAGGCCGGCGGTGTGCCCGTTTGGGGGATGATGAAAAATTCACTTATTATGGCACTGGGCATCACAATCGGCAAAATTGCCATTTCATTGTTATCGGCCTATGCGATTGTGTATTTCCGGTTTCCATTCCGTATGGTGTTTTTCTGGATTATTTTCATGACCTTGATGTTACCGGTTGAGGTGCGCATTCTGCCCACATTCGACATCATCACACGGTTGGATTTGCTGAACACATATGGCGGTTTGATCATTCCCTTGATCGCATCGGCCACGGCCACATTTTTGTTTCGGAAATTTTTCCTAACTATCCCCGATGAATTGGTTGAGGCCGCCCGAATAGATGGCGCAGGCCCGTTGAAATTCTTTTGGGATATCCTTTTACCGCTCAGCCGCACAAATATCGCGGCTTTGTTCATCATCTTGTTTATCTTTGGGTGGAACCAATACCTTTGGCCTTTATTGGTCACCACAGATACGGATTTATATACCGTTGTTATGGGCATTCAACGCATGGTCAATGCGGGTGAATCCTTGCCGGTTTGGCACCTTGTCATGGGCACGGCGGTCTTGGCCATGATCCCGCCTGTTTTGGTGGTTTTGGCCATGCAGCGATTGTTTGTTAAAGGCCTGGTTGAAAGCGAGAAATAACATGTCTGACGTAACGCTTGTAAATGTAGGCAAAACATATGCCGGTAATGTCACCGCCGTTGGTGATGCGAATATTGATATCAAACAGGGCGAATTCATTGTTCTGGTTGGCCCTTCGGGATGTGGCAAATCCACAATTTTGCGCATGATTGCGGGGTTGGAAACCGTGACAGATGGCGAAATCCGGATCGGCGACAAGGTCGTGAATAATGTTGAACCCGGTGATCGCAATATCGCGATGGTGTTCCAAAACTATGCGCTTTATCCGCATATGTCC
>CAZPSB010000073.1:0-10372 GCA_964589025.1 uncultured Jannaschia sp.
AAAAAGCAGGAGCATTCCGCCGACAGCGAATTTGGCAAAACTGGCGAACTTATGATGCCCGTAGAGGTGATTGTCGTCTTCCGGCTTTCGCGCCATTGAAAGCCCGACCAAAACCCGCAGGGTATTTTTTTATTCCTACAGGGGCGTCGATATGATATATTAAATTTAAATTGTCTGAAAATATTATTCGGGCGCAGCAGTGAAATAACAATGAATGGGTGCGGAAAATGCCAACAGTAAACACAATTACAGGGTATAGAATACCTTTAGGGTCTGTTAATCTCAACTCTTTTACGCCGCCCGGTCAACAAATCAACCCTAACTCTTACATCTCCTCATATCGACCACGGTGGACCTGCGATACGTCGACCAAAGACACATGGGAAATCGTTGATGACGATGCCTACTTCAATGATTTTGCTAGTGGTAGTCTTGGAACAAATGCCGACTACAGTAGTGCGCCAAACGCCCCCGCTGCAGTGAATTCTGAAACAGGTGCGACGCAATATATCGATGATCCAACCAATTCGTTTGGCGGCGGGGTTCGTCGATATAATCAGCAAGCAGCAGCTCATGTAATTGCGGTGCCTGACACGCCGGGTGCATCACCAGTATTGCTTGTTGCAACGCCAATCCCGAACACTTTTAATCCTCAACAATTTATGTATATTCCGGTTAGCACGAATGGGACTGTTGATCTTGTAAGTGGTGAAACTTACACATTTTTTCACCCAAACCACTCTGTGTTGACCGATCCTGCCCCATCAGGATATGGCTTTGACCTAAGCGCTGGCGGTGATTTGGCCGATGATAATACACCACCAGGTCAGCTTCCGACCGTATCAACCCAGGGGTCGTTTGCCACTGGCACGGTTCTATATAGTCAACTTTTGTGTTTTACCCATGGCACGCAGATTGATACGCCAAATGGGCCGGTTGCGGTTGAAACCCTTTCAAAGGGTGATTTGGTGACAACCCTTGATCACGGGGTTCAGGCCATTCAATGGGCCGGGCGGTCGATGTTTAGTCATGCCGCGTTGACTGAAAAAGAAAACCTGCGCCCCATTGTGATCAAGGCCGGGGCGTTGGGCGATGGGATGCCGGCGCGTGACATGGCGGTATCGCCGCAGCACCGTGTTTTGGTGCGGTCTGACATTGCCAAATCCATGTTCGGCCATGATGAGGTGTTCGTCGCCGCCAAACATCTTTGCGCGATTGATGGCATTGACGTGATGGCCCCCAATGGCGATGTGGAATATTTCCACGTCCTGTTCGACAATCACAATGTTTTGCTATCCAATGGCGCATTGACAGAATCCTTTTATACAGGGCCATGGGCGCTAAAAAGTATCAGTGAAAAAGCCCGGCAGGAAATTTTTGCCTTATATCCTGAAATTCAGGAAGAAGGCTATAAACCCGTTTCTGCCCGCCCCTTGACCACCCCAAAAGAAGGCCGCGAATTGGCCGAACGCCATAAACAAGCCGGGGTGGCATTGGTGCGCAAAGATGCGATCAAAACATCCGCTGCCTAAGGCACGGCATCTTTGGGATGATCTGAACATCAAACATGGCCCGCAATCTGCCTGATTGCGGGTCTTTTTGCATTGCGATATGGCTGCGGGTATTCATTTCACAAAAGGCTGCGTTGATTTGATTGATTTTTCAACACTTTGCCCTGAAACGCCTGTTTTGATTGCGGGGCCAACGGGGGCGGGAAAATCGGCCCTTGCAATGGCGATTGCGCAACGCCAAGGCGGGGTGATTGTGAATGCCGATGCGTTGCAAATTTATGACGGGTGGCGCGTTTTGACCGCCCGGCCCAGCGCCACGGATGAGGCCACGGTGCCGCATGCGCTTTATGGGTATGTAGGGTTTGAGGCCTCTTATTCCGTGGGCGAATGGCTGCGCGCGCTGCGTGATGTGATGGCAGGTGGTCTGCGGCCCATTATCGTGGGCGGCACGGGGCTTTATTTTCGGGGCTTGACCGAAGGTTTGGCCGAAATTCCGCCCATCCCGCCCGATATTCGGGCACAGGCAGATGGGCATGATCTGGATCGTTTGGCATCCGATTTGGTGGCCGACACGCCCGATATTGCCACGCGTATTGATATGCAAAACCCCGCCCGCCTGCGCCGCGCCTGGGAAGTGTTGGCCCATACTGGCCGATCAATTATTGCCTGGCAGGATGAAACCCCTGCGCCTTTATTGCCGTTGCATCAAACGCAGCCCTTTGTGTTTGATGCCGATCGCGATTGGTTGAATGCCCGCATTGCGCGCCGGTTTCATCAGATGATCGCCCAAGGCGCATTGGATGAGGCGCGGCAAAACCTACCGCGTTGGGCGCGTGCGGGCGGGGCGGCCAAGGCGATTGGCGCGCCTGAATTAATGGCCCATTTGCAGGGCGATATGACGTTACAGGCCGCCTGCGATGCCGCTATTGTCGCATCGCGCCAATATGCCAAACGCCAACGCACATGGTTTCGCGCGCGCATGTCAGATTGGGTGCCGGTTTCTGTGCCATAGTCAAAATTAACCAAAAGAAACGGCCAATTGCGGTTGAAATTTTGGTTTATGTCGTTTTTAGTATGTTCTTATGTCGTATTTGTATCGTTTATTTTGGGCCGCGCCGTTGACTGTACAAAGAAAGCGGCGCGCCAATAGGCCCAACCCGGGCAAAGGTTTTGCAACGGGTCAAAGCGACGGTATGATCAGAACACAACATCACAGGGAGATGACATTATGACCATTCAACCCCACGCATATTTGCAAACGCACCCCGTGGCACAGATGTATGCGCAAGAACATCACGAAGGCAAACTAAGCCGCCGTGAATTTCTGGTGCGATCCACGGCGTTTGGCGTATCGGCGGCGGCGGCCTATTCGATGATCGGTCTTGACCCTGCCAATGCGCAATCTGCGCGCGCGACCCCGCCTATGGGCGGCACATTGCGTATCCAGATGGAGGTGCGCGCGCTTAAAGATCCGCGTACCTATGATTGGTCGCAAATGGGCAATGTCACCCGTGGTTTGGTGGAATATCTGATTGAATATAACAATGACGGGTCATTCAATGGCGTGTTGTTAGAAGGCTGGTCTGCCAATGCGGATGCCACACAATACACGTTGAACCTGCGCCGGGGGGTCAAGTGGAACAATGGCGATGATTTCACCGCCGAAGATGTGGCCGCGAATTTCGCAGGCTGGTGTGACACAAGCGTTGAAGGCAATTCAATGGCCACGCGTATGGGCGGATTGGTGGATCCCGATACCGGCATGGCCCGTGATGGTGCGATTGTGATTGTTGATGATCACACGGTTCAAATCAACTATCCCGCGCCTGATATCACCTTGATCCCCGGTATTGCCGATTACCCGGCGGCGGTTCAACATCGTGATTTGATCGGCACAAACCCGTTGGATCATGGCATTGGCACCGGCGCGTATAGAATTGATGAAAACTACGAAGTTGGGGTTCGCGCCAGTTTGGTGCGCAATACCGAACATGATTATTGGGGTGAGGCCTATCTGGATGAGATTATCTTTGTCGATCTTGGCCAGGATCCCGCCGCCTGGTTTGCCGGGGCCGAGGCTGGCGAATTTGACATGACATTTGAAACCGTCGGCGAATTTGTTGATCTGTTTGCCGCTGTGGGTTGGGAACAATCCGAGGTCACCACCGCCGCCACCGTGGTCATTCGCCCAAACCAGAACAACGCGCCTTATGACAACCCACTTGTACGACGCGCGATCACCATGGCGGTTGACCCGCAGGTATGTTTGGATCTTGGCATTAACGGCCAAGGCATTTTGGCAGAAAACCACCATGTTTGCCCCATTCATCCCGAATATGCCGAACTTGCGCCGATCACGGTTGATAAAGATGCCGCCTATGCAATGTTGCAGGAATCCGGCCATGCCGATCATGTGTTTGAAATCATCTCAATTGATGATGATTACCGCCGCAATACAACCGATGCGGTTGCCGCACAGTTGCGCGATGCGGGCTTTAATGTTGAACGTACTGTGATCCCCGGTGCGACATTCTGGAATGATTGGACGTCATACCCGTTTTCATCCACAAATTGGAACCACCGTGAATTGGGTGTGCAGATTTTGAATCTGGCCTATCGGTCGGGTGTGGCGTGGAATGAATCCGGTTTTTCCAATGCCGAATTTGATACGCTTTTGGATCAGGCAAATGGCATTCAAGATGCTGATGCCCGCCGCGAAATTATGGCGCAGCTGCAACAAATCATGCAAGATGAAGGCGTGACACTGCAACCTTATTGGCGGTCGCTATATCGTCACTATCGCCCTAGTGTGGTCAATGCCGATATGCATGCCAAGTTTGAAATCAACCCACATTATCTTGGCCTTTCATCTTGATTGCGTCACCGCCCGGGCATGTATGTGCCTGGGCGTTTTTCTAATGGGCGGGCGTCTGCCCATTAGAAAAACCAACATGGCCAATTAAAACACCAATTGGCCCGATCATCGCCAAGGGACCAAAACCTAACAGGGGACAGTATGGCATTTTTCATTTTGCGCCGGCTTGGCGTGATGATTCTGACGGCGCTTTGCCTGACCTTCATCGTCTTTTTACTGACCAACCTTTATCCAAATCTTGAAAAACTGGCCAAAACCCAAGGCAATGCCCGCATGACCGATGCCGAGGTCGCGTCGTGGATTGACCGCAACGGATATGGCGGGCCGATGATTGTGCGTTATGGGCAATGGTTTGGTGTGGTGCCGGGTTGGACCCGCGAAGACCCGCAAACCGGTGAAATCACCGGGCGCTGCATTGATCCCGGCATGGTGCCTGCGGATGCGCCCCGGTTTTGTGGGCTGTTGCAAGGCGATTTGGGATATTCGACCGTATCTGATGATGAGGTATCAAATATCATCGGGGGGCGGTTGCAATTAACCGGCATTTTGATGTTCTGGGCCTTTGCCGTGATGGTGCCTGCCGCATTGGTGGTTGGGGTGTTGGCCGGCATGCGCGAAGGATCACGCATGGACCGCACATTATCCACCTTTGCGATCGGGTCGACTGCGACGCCGGAATATGTGTCAGGCGTGATTTTCATTGTTCTGTTGGCGTCTTCGACGGCGGGGTTGTCGCCGATTTTGGCGCAATGGGGTTGGATTGAAGGGCGAACCTTGTTTTTGGGGTCTGCGCGATCTGCCATGGAAGGGGGCATAACATTTTGGAATTTTGCGCTGCCTGTCACAACAATCGCGCTTTATGGCATGGGGTATATTGCGCGGATGACGCGGGCCTCGATGGCCGAGGTGATGACCGCGCAATATATCCGCACCGCGCGGCTGAAAGGGGTCAGTTTTCGCAATATCGTTTTGAAACATGCCTTGCGCAACGCGTTGATCGCGCCATTCACGGTGATCATGTTGCAATTCCCATGGCTTTTGACCGGCGTTGTGATTGTCGAAACATTGTTTAATTACAATGGTTTTGGCTGGACTTTGGTTCAGGCCGCATCGAATAACGATATTGAATTGCTGCTGCCGTTTTTGTTGTGTTGGTGACACAGCTGATTTCCGATATCGGCTATGTGTTTTTGAACCCGCGCATCCGTATTTCTTGAAGGAGCCCATATCATGGAAGTTTTGACTTGGTCCGGTATGCTTGGCCCTGTTTTGAACCCGATTATGATGGGGGCTGTGATTGTGTTTTTCGCGGCCTTTATCGCAAATTTCGCGATGTCCCTTATTGGGCTGCGCCCGGGCGAGGTCATCATCAACCCCGATCGCACGCTAAGTGTGGCAAGAACCGGTGTGGATTATACCCTGATGGCAATGCGATACGCGATGTTTGTCGTTTTGGCCTGCGGTGTGGGCTATATCATTGGGGGTATGGTGATCCCGTCATTGGAAAATAAGGGCATTATCGGCGCCATTTCCGCGCGATTAACCCCGGTTTGGGTTTTGTTGGTGGCCACATTCGCAGTTTCAATCGCCTTTAAGCGCAGGCTGGGCCTTTATGGCAAATTATTCGACAGCCCGATTGGTATGGTCGGGTTTGGTTTGGTGATGTTTTGGGTGTTTGCAGCCCTGTTTTCAGGCATCATCGGTACGCATGGCCCAATTGATGTCATCAGCCAAATGCGCAACGAAATCCCCGGCACACCATTGCCATCAGGCGATGACGGGCTTTACCCTTATTATCTTTTGGGCGGTGACAATCTGGGCCGCGATGTTTTTAGCCGCATGATTTTTGGTGCCCGCGAAGTTTTGCAAATCACGCCTTTGGCGACGTTATTTGCGTTCATGGTGGGTGTGACCTTGGGCCTGCCGGCGGGGTATTTTGGCAAATCGCTTGATGTGATCCTGACATTTTTGGCCAATCTTGCCTTGGCGTTTCCGGTGATCTTGTTGTTTTTCCTGTTGGTCACGCCTGAAATCGTTGCCGCAGGGGTGCCGCAATATATGGCGATGGTTTTATTCATCTTCCCCATTTTGTTTTTCGTGGTCTTGTTTAATTCGCGCTATCATACGCAACCTTCAAGGCGCAATATCATACTGGCGGGTGTTTTGACGATCTTGGTGTGGGCGTATATGTCGCTGATATCGGATGCATCATCTGACACATTGCCCGGCATATTCCGCATCTGGCCCGAAGCGCTTGATCTGTTTGACATGGATGGCAACCTGTTGATCGTGTTTGTATCGGTGGTTTTTGTCAATTCCCCGACGGTGTTTCGCATTGTGCGCGGTATCGTTTTGGATATCAAAACCCGTGATTATGTGGCCGCGGCCCAAACGCGTGGCGAAGGGGCATGGTATATCATGTTGTGGGAAATTTTGCCCAATGCGCGCGGTCCATTGATTGTGGATTTCTGTTTGCGCATTGGCTATACGACCATCCTTTTGGGAACATTGGGTTTTTTTGGTCTGGGCGTGTCGCCCGAAAGCCCCGATTGGGGGTCAACCATTAACGAAGGGCGTCGTCTTTTGACGATCTACCCCCACCCTGCTTTGCCGCCTGCGCTTGCCCTGATGAGCCTGGTTTTGGGCCTAAACCTTTTGGCCGATGGGCTGCGCGAAGAAAGCCTGAAAGATTAATGCTGGGTGTTTGTTTTGCATCCGATTGGGCCGCGCGCTGCCCTGTGATCGCCGCCCGCAACACATAAGGAGGCCAAGCCATGGCTGCACGTGACCCCTATGATGGACCCATTTTAGAAATTGAAAACCTATCAATTTCTTTTTTCACCCGCCTGCGGGAAATTCCGGCGGTGATGGATTTTTCATGCACCGTCATGCCGGGCGAAGCGATGGGCCTTGTTGGTGAATCGGGATGCGGCAAATCCACCGTGGCCTTGGGCATCATGCAGGATTTAGGCGTGAACGGCAAAATTGTTGGCGGTTCGATCAAATTCAAAGGGCGGGATTTGAACGCCATGTCAGATGCTGAATTGCGCGATTTGCGCGGGTCGGAAATCGCGATGATCTATCAAGAACCGATGGCATCGTTGAACCCGGCGATGAAAATCGGCAAACAATTGATGGAAGTTCCGATGATCCACGAAGGAAAATCGGCGCAAGAGGCCTATGAAATGGCGCTTGAGGTCGTCAGGGATGTGCGCCTGCCTGATCCCGAACGGGTGTTGCGATCTTTCCCACATCAATTGTCGGGCGGCCAACAACAGCGCATCGTGATCGCAATGGCGTTGATGTCAAAACCATCGCTTTTGATCTTGGATGAACCGACCACTGCGCTGGATGTCACGGTTGAGGCCGGGATTGTGGATCTGGTCAAGGGGTTGGGCGAAAAATACGGCACTTCGATGTTGTTTATTTCGCATAATCTGGGGTTGGTTTTGGAAACCTGTGATCGGCTTTGCGTGATGTATTCAGGCGAAGCCGTGGAAACCGGGTCTATCAAGGATGTGTTTGATCAAATGCGCCACCCCTATACGCAGGCGCTGTTTCGGTCGATTCCCTTGCCGGGGGCCGATAAAAACGCGCGGCCTTTGGTGGCCATTCCGGGCAATTTCCCCTTGCCGCATGAACGGCCCAATGGGTGCAATTTTGGCCCGCGTTGTGATTATTTCGAACAGGGGCGATGTGATGGCGGTGATATTGCCATGGCTGATGTGGAAGGGCATGATCGGCATGGGTCTAGATGTTTGAAATTTCAGGAAATTGATTGGGACGCGCCAATTGCAGCGTCCCATCAAACCGAAAAGGCACCCATTGGCGACCCGATTTTAACGGTTGATCATCTAAAGAAATATTATCAGGTATCGGCCAATTCCATGTTTGGTGGCGCGGGGGCCAAGGTTGTAAAGGCCAATGAAAGCCTAAGTTTTGTGGCACATGAATCTGAAACCTTGGCGATTGTGGGCGAATCGGGTTGCGGCAAATCCACATTGGCCAAAGTGTTGATGGGGCTGGAAATTGCCACTGACGGGCAGGTTGCGCTGGATGGAAAACAGATTCAATCGACCGCGATTGAAGACCGCGATACCGCCACGATTTCTTCGGTTCAGATGGTGTTTCAAAACCCGTTTGATACGCTGAACCCCTCTATGACAGTTGGTCGCCAGATCATTCGCGCGCTTGAGGTATTCGGCATTGGGGCCAATTACGCCGAACGCCGCGACAAGATGTTAAACCTGCTGGATCTTGTGAAACTGCCACGCGCCTTTGCCGATCGGATGCCCCGGCAATTATCGGGCGGCCAAAAACAACGCGTGGGCATTGCGCGGGCCTTTGCCGGGGGCGCGCGGATTGTGGTGGCCGATGAACCTGTATCGGCATTGGATGTATCGGTGCAGGCGGCGGTCACCGATTTGTTGATGGATATTCAGCGCACCGAAAAAACCACATTGTTATTCATCAGCCATGATTTGTCGATTGTGCGATATCTAAGCGACCGTGTCATGGTGATGTATCTGGGCCATGTGGTTGAAATTGGTAATACAGAACAAGTCTTTAGCCCCCCTTACCATCCATATACCGAGGCCCTTTTATCGGCGGTGCCCATTGCCGATACACGGGTTGAGAAAAAACATATCGTGCTAGAGGGCGAAATTCCATCTGCGATGGACCCGCCACCGGGTTGCCCGTTTCAAACGCGCTGTCACTGGAAATCCGAAGTTGCGGGTGGGTTATGCGAAACAGAAATCCCCCCCTTGCGCAATCTGGCCGATGGGCATCAGATCAAATGTCATCTGGCCGAAGATATGTTGAAAAAGATGGATCCTGTGATCACAATTCAGGCCGCTGAATAGGGGCGGGGGGGCTGTGTATCCTCAAATCATCCGGCATGATGGATACAGATTTGACAATGGCAAACACAGCCATATCGGGGCGCAATCCCAGCGCCTTGGCTGATCGTTTGGTGATATGGGCCAAAATCGGCGCATCACCTGCGCGCAGATCAACCATCAGGTTTGGGCCTTGCATATCAATCAGGCCCACCACCGTGACCGGCAGAATATTCAGGGCCGATATGCCTTTGGGGTGATGTGTGGCCAATATGATGTTGCGGGCCTCTAGCCTGATATGCAGGGGCGTGCCGATGGGCGCGTCGATTGCCCCGATCATCAAGGCCCCGCCGGGGCAGGAAATTTCGGTTAAACCATCGTGGTGATGGGCGGTAATGCATGCGGCAAGTATGGTTGCCGTATCTGCGCCGTTTTGGGGGGCGATCATGCCGGGGTCGGCCATGATATCGGCCAAGGCCCCGGTTTTGATCACCTGCCCTTGATCCATCACCACCACCTGTTCGGCAAGGCGTGCGATTTCGGCCATGTGATGGGATATATATAAAATTGGCATATTGGCCTGATCGCGCAGGCGTTCCAGATATGGCAGAATTTCGGTTTTGCGGGCGCTATCAAGCGCCGAAAGTGGTTCATCCAACACCAATAGGCGCGGGTCGCTCAAAAGGGCGCGGCCAATGGCGATGCGTTGGGCCTCGCCGCCGGATAAATCGCCGATGCGCCGTTGCAAAAGCCCCTGAATGCCCAACAGGTTTGTAATCTCATCCAACCGGGCGGGCCTGCGGGTGCGGGCACCATATGTCAGATTTTGCCGAACCGATAGATGCGGAAACAGGCGGGCATCTTGAAAGACATAGCCGATATTGCGGCGATGAGGCGGCACCCAAACCCCGCGCGCGGTGTCAACCAATACGGTATGACCGATCGCGATACGGGCCTGTTTGGGCCGGATGACCCCGGCAATCGCCTTGGCCAAGGTGGATTTCCCCGCCCCCGATCGCCCCCAAATCGCAGTAAGCCCGCCATTGGTTTCGAATTGGGCCGATAGGGTAAAATCGCCTTGATGATGGGTGATGTTGATTGATACATTCATGCGCCGGCCACGCGTTTTGCGGCCCGGTTTGCCA
>CAZPSB010000074.1:0-7081 GCA_964589025.1 uncultured Jannaschia sp.
ACACAAATCTCTATAAACATACAAAAAAAAATATATACAAAATAAATACAAGAAATGCAAATTGATGATATGCAGCATCATAACCCCTAGGGTTCTGATATAGAATATCAAAATCGATTTATGCGGCTCAAAACCCACACCGAACACTTATTTTAGGCGATCTTCAATCGCGCGCAAACGATCCAAGACCTCATCACGGTATGCATCTGTGGCGGCGTTGCTTTCTTCGGCATGGGCGTCTTGCATGGAATTTACGATCAGGCCAACCAGCAGGTTCACCACCGCAAAGGTCGTAACCATGATGAAAGGCACGAAGAATAGCCATGCATAGGGATAGACTTCAAGAACGGGCCGCACGATTCCCATAGACCAACTTTCCAAAGTCATGATTTGAAACAGTGTATAAAGCGACGCGCCGATACTGCCGAACCATTCGGGAAAGCTATGGGCGAAAAGTTTGGTGGCCATCACGGCACCGATATAGAAAATAATACCCATCAGCAAAAACACCGACCCCATTCCGGGCAATGCGGTGACAAAGCCTTCGACCACGCGGCGCAGGCGGGGGGCGGCGGATATCACGCGCAAAACGCGCAAAATCCGCAACGCGCGCAACACCGATAGGCCTTGGCCGGCGGGCACAAGGGCGATGCCGATAATAGCAAAATCAAACAGGTTCCATCCGGATTTGAAAAACCGAATGCGATGCGCAAAAAGTTTTAGCCCAATTTCGACGATAAAGATGCCCAGACATATTCGATCAAGCGTTACGATCAACCCGCCTGCTGCCGCCATCAGGGTGGGCGATGTTTCCATGCTTAGGATAATGGCGTTAAAGATAATCACCCCGATGATGGCATTGCGCACAAGGGGGCGGTCCAGCGCATTGGCGATATGGGCGCGCAGGGTTCCTTGGGGCAGATCATCATGGGCTGTGGTCATCATGGGTTCCTGTGTGTTTGGTTAGGTTTTATGGGGCAGGTGTAATTGGGCTGCGATTTCTACATGGCTGCTCCAACGGAATTGATCAACGGGTTGAATCCAATCTATGTGATATCCCGCCTGTATTAAAATAGCCGCGTCGCGGGCGAATGTGATGGGGTTGCATGACACCATCGCAATGCGCGGAATTTGGGCCTTGGCCAATTCATGGGTTTGGGCCTGTGCGCCTGCGCGGGGCGGGTCAATCACGACGGCGTCGAATTGGGCCAGGGTTTCGGCATCTATAGGGCGGCGAAACAGATCCCGCCGTTCTATGGTGACATGGCGCAGGCCTGATGTGTGGCGCGCCGCGTGATCAAGGGCGGCGCATAGATCGTCTTGGCCTTCGACGGCATGTATTGCGGCCTTTTGCGCCAATGGCAGGCTGAATGTGCCGCATCCGGCAAATAGATCAATGATGGATGCGGCAGGGTCAATGGTTTCGGTCACGGCGTCCAGCAGGGCCTGTTCGCCTTGGGGGGTGGCCTGCAAAAACGCGCCGGGCGGGATGTGGGTGCGCACGGCCCCCATTATGATGCGGGGGGGTGTGTCGGTAAAGATGGTTTCACCATCCCAAGACAGCCGTGCGAAATGGGTGCGATAATCGGCCAAGGTCATGCGCATCACCTTATCCAGCGGCTTTGCCCCCGTCACGTTACAATCAAGGCCGGTGTCGGTTTTGGTGATAGCAAAGCGCACCGTGGCACTGCGGGATGCGGCGCATTTGGTTAGGCTTTGCAATACGGGCAGGCAGGCCATCAATGCGGGGTCAAGCACATGGCAGGTGGTGATTGGGATAATCGCATCCGATTTGCGTGCATGAAACCCGACCAATGCGCCTTTTTTTGTGCGCCGCCCGGCCAGGCTTGCACGGCGCCTTGAATAAGGGGGCGAGGTCACAATAGGCCGAAATGGGGCGCTGATGCCATGCGCGCGCAGGGCATGTGCGATGATATCCGTTTTCCATTGGGCGACAAAATCATCGCTGGCATGTTGCAACTGACACCCGCCACAGCGTTTGTAATATGGGCAAGGCGGGGCTACGCGATCGCCCGAGGGCGTTTTGATACGAATATCGGTCAGATCATCGCCATTGCGCGTACCGGTGACGACCTCACCGGGCAGGGTAAGCGGCGCAAAAACCGGGCCATTGGCCATGCCATCGCCCTTTGGTCCAAGGCGGGTGATGTGATAGAGTTCGGTCATAATATCGCCACAGGGCCGTTCCACACGACAAGCGCGCCGCGATCGTCGCGTCCAATCCCGCAATCTAGGCGCGGTAAATTAAGGCCAACACCGCGCAAATGGCGGCCAAAATCATTGGCTGGTATTGCGTTAAAATCCATTATACCCCCGTTTGGGCAATGCTTTAGCGTATAATAGCGGGGATGTCGCGCCCCTATTCATCACCCTTTTTCCGTCCCGATAAACCCGCCCGATTGGCGCGCCCAGAACCCGGCATAAAGGCCGTTTTGCGCCAGCAAATCCTGATGTGTGCCATCTTCGGCTACACGGCCCGCATCCAAAACGACCACCCGGTCCATCTGCGCGATGGTGCTAAGGCGATGCGCGATGGCGATAACGGTTTTGCCATCCATCATGGAATAAAGCGTGGTTTGGATGGCGGCCTCGACCTCACTATCTAGGGCGGATGTGGCCTCGTCCAACACCAAAATCGGGGCATCTTTCAAAATGGCCCGCGCAAGCGTGATGCGTTGGCGCTGCCCGCCCGATAGTTTCACACCCCGTTCGCCCACTTGGGCTTGGTATCCGCTGCGGCCTTGGGGGTCGGAAAGGGTTTGGATAAACTCATGCGCTTCGGCGCGGCGGGCGGCCTTTACAATTGCGTCTTGCGGCGCATCGGCATGGCCATAGGCGATGTTGTCGCGCACGGATCTGTGCAAAAGTGTGCTATCTTGTTGCACCATGCCAATGGCACGGCGCAGGCTGTCTTGGGTGACATGGGCGATATTTTGGCCGTCGATCAAAATGCGCCCCTGTTCGGGATCGTAAAATCGCAAAAGCAATTTAACCAAGGTCGATTTGCCCGCGCCCGACCGCCCGACAAGGCCAATTTTTTCGCCCGGTCGAATGGTCAGGTTGATCTGATCTAACCCGTCCGATCCGCGGCCGTAATGGTGGCTGACCTGATCAAAGCGGATTTCGCCCTGTTTGAACTGCAATGCAGGTGCCGCGGGCGCATCGCAAAGGGTAATGGGGGCGGTGATGGTATCCATGCCTTCGGCCACCACGCCCAAGGATCGCAATAGGGTTGAAACCGCCCACATGATCCACCCGGTCATCGCATTCAACCGCAACGCCAAAGCCGTGGCCGCCGCCACAACCCCAACACTGGCCCCATCCCCGGCCCATAACCAGATCGCCCAACCGACAACGCCCACGATCAAAAATCCGTTTAATATCACAAGGGCGATATCCATAATGCTATAGATACGCATTTCGCGGCCAAATGTTTGGCGCAGCCGTTCAATCGCCTGTTTACCATATTCGATTTCGTGATCGTGATGGGCGCATAATTTGACCGAATGGATATTGGTGTAACTGTCCACAATCCGCCCGGTTGCGTCTGATCGGGCGTCGGCGGCGGTTTTTGAGGCCGGGCCAACCCGCGCCATTGTCCAGCGCATCAAAACCGCATAAAGCGCAAACCAGATTAGCAGGGGAATGGCCAGTTTTGGGTCGGCCTCGGCCAATAAAATGGCCGCCCCAATCAGATAAGCCAGCGCAAAAGTAACGGCATCAAAGACCTGAAACACGGCTTCGCTGGCGCTGGTGGGGGTTTGCATGATGCGATTGGCAATCCGGCCCGCAAAATCATTTTCAAACCAGCCCACCGATTGCCGCAACACCTGCCGATGCGCGCGCCACCGCACCAGTGCATCAAAATTGGGCAGAATGGTATTGTTCAACAACCCCACATCCAGCGCCTGAAATAAGGGCCGGATGATTAAAACAAACCCAATGGCTGCGATCAATTCACCTTTGTGATTGGCCCAAAAAATGGCCGGGCTGTTATGGGTTAGCAGATCAATCACCCGGCCCATATACCAGATCAGGACAATTTCAATGGCCGCTACGATGATCGCCACGCATCCGGTCACGGCAAAGACCTTTTTGAACGGTTGGGCGTAATCCCATAAAAACAGCCATAATTTGCGTGGGGGTGTATTGGTTTCGGGGTGGGCTGTATAAGGATCAACCAGATTTTCGAAAAACTTAAACCACATGATGCGCCCCTTATGATCCTTTGAAATCATATAGGCGGAGATTTATAAAAACACCATAATACCGGCCATCAATAGCCCCACGGCCATAATGCGGGTAAATATACGCCATGTTGTTTCGGTCGCAATGAGATTGACCAAAAGAGACCCGGCAAAGCTCCAGAATAGGCAGACAAACAGGTTGATGCCCGAAAAGGCGGTTGCCATACGCGTGGTTTCGGCCCAAAGGGGCCAGTCGGACCCATAGGCTGATATGGCGCTGATCGCTACGGCCCATATTTTGGGATTGATGGCCTGAAACACCACCGCCTCAGTGAAAGTAAAGGGCCGGTCAGACACATCACCGCCACCCGATTGCGCCGGCGGGGCCGCGTGCCACAGTTTATGCGCCATCCATGCGATCCACCCAACGGCCACAAGGCCAAGCGCAAATTCAAGCCAAGGCAGTGCGGTCAAAATTGCGCGCAGGCCAATTGCCGTGGCCGCCGCCACGCATCCCACGCCGATCACCACGCCTAGAACATGCGGCAAACTGCGCCGAAACCCAAACCGCGCCCCTGATGTGGTAAGCATGATCACATTCGGGCCGGGGCTAAATAGGCCAAGGAAAACAAAAACATACAAAGGGTCGATCATTTGGGGGCCGATCATTTGGGGGTCGATCATTTGGGGGGCCAATCATTCGATTGCCAATAATTCATCCCGCGTCAGGGTGAATTGGGATGTGATCCATGCCGCGCGCAAATTGTCTAACCGCTGCCCCAATGCAGGGCCTTTATAGCGTGGCATTAGATCGGCGGCTTTGATTGGAAAAACCGCCGACGCGCCTGTTTGGGCCAAGGTCAAATCCCCCGCGCGGATGGGGGTCATCGCCAAAGCGGCGCGCAAGGCCAGAACATCGCAGGCCATATCATAGCCCAACCGATACCCCAATGCATGGGCGGGGTCTGCCCCCCCCATATGGGTTTTCAAAAGTGAAACGGTTTTGGCCGCGGTGTTGCTAAGGCGTAGGGCGTTTTTCACATCCTGCCCACCCAACGCCGCCAATCGGCGCAGGGGGTTTGGGGGCAGATCGGCCTCAAGGCCCAATAGAATAAAACACAATTTTGGGTCTGCCCCCGCCAGCGCGCGCGCCAAAACCCCGTTTTGTGTCATTGCGCCCAAGGCAGGGCCGGGATGCGGGGCGGCTAGGGTTTTCAAAATCTCGGTGCCGATGCGTTCTTTGGATAGGGTTTCAATGCCCTGGGCCAATTCAGCACAGGCCGCCAGCGCGGTTTCATCCAAGCCCGCCGCATGATCGCCATACCAGGCAAAGAACCTGAAAAACCGCAGGATCCGCAGGTAATCTTCGCGAATGCGCGCCTTGGCATCGCCAATAAACCGCACATGCCGCGCCGCCAAATCGGCCAAACCTTGGCCATTTGGATCAAGGATATCACCCGATTGGGTGGCGTAAAGGGCGTTCATGGTGAAATCGCGGCGCGCCGCATCTTCGTGGATTGAGGCCGAAAAAGCCACGCAGGCGTGCCTGCCATCGGTATGGGTATCACGGCGAAAGGTGGTAATTTCATGCGCGATCCCCTGCGATATCACGGTTACTGTGCCGTGATCCAACCCCGTGGGAACGACATGCAGGCCTTGGGCTTGGGCCGCCTGCATCACCTGATCGGGGGGCAGGGCGGTGGCGATGTCGATATCATGCACCGGGCAATTCAACACCGCATTGCGCACACACCCCCCCACGAAATACCCCGGCGCGCCTGCGCTGTTCAACATATCAAACACCGCGCGTGTGCCGGGTGTGGTGATCCAATCCGCGCATAGTTTCATGCCGCGCCCCGATCGGCCAAAACCCGCAACATGCGCGCCGTCGCCCCCCAGATGTAATAGGGGCCATAGGCGATGGTGTAAAATTTGCGATCCACCCCGCGCCAGGGCCGGGTTTGGATCTGAAAATTGTCAAGGTTGGTCAGAAATGAAAACGGCACGCAAAAGGTTTCTGCGACCTCGGCGGGGTCATTTTTTGGGGCAAAGCATGGGTCCACATGGCCCAAAACCGGCGTCACGATATAACCGGTGACGGTTTCATGCGGGGCCAGTATACCCAACACCGTCACCTGTTCGGGGGGTAGACCGATTTCTTCTTGGGCTTCGCGTAGGGCGGCGGCGGTGGCATCCCTGTCGCAGGGTTCCAATTTGCCGCCCGGAAAGGCGATTTGCCCCGGATGATGTTTGAGATGCGAGGCCCGTTTGGTCAATATCACCCTATCCCCCATCACCCCGATTAACACCGCCGCCGGTTTCAATTTGCGCCCCGCAGGTCGCATAATATCAGGGTTTAGATCGTAATCTGATGATCCGCCTTGCCCGGCATCATGCGCCAATCTGGCAATCAGATCATGTGTTTGGGTGGTCATCTGCGGTGTCTTTTATGGCCTCAAACCCCAATGTTTTCGGGTCAAATTCATAATGCGCGCCGCAAAACTGGCAATCGGCGGTCACGGTGCCTTGGTCGGTGGTCATGTGGTCAATGTCACGGGCAGAATAAATCGCCAGGCTTTGGCGCACGCGATCGGCAGAACAGGTGCAGCCAAAGGTGATGGCTTGTGCATCAAACACGCGCGGGGATTCTTCGTGAAATAACCGGCGCAGCAAATCGATTGATCCCACGCGCGGGCCAATCAGATCAAGATCATCCGCGGTATCCAGCAAGATATTCGCGCGGGTCCAATTTTCGTGTTCATCCGCATCCAGCAAATCAATGGCGGCCATTAGCCCATCTTGTGGGGGGGCGCCTTCGGTCATGCGGGGGGGGGCTTTGGGCATGTGTTGCAACATCACACCGCCCGCCCGCC
>CAZPSB010000074.1:7091-8415 GCA_964589025.1 uncultured Jannaschia sp.
TCAGGCGTCCATCACGGACACCAGGGCGGCACCCTGGCAGGCATGACCCGTCGGCAGCGGAACGCAGAGATTCTTCTCTTCCCTCACCTACACCAGCACCTTGCCGCGATCGCCATGCGCGGCAACATCCCCCCGCCCGCCCGCCAGTGACGCGTGCCGCCGGGGGTTTGGCTTTGGCCATAGCTGAGGTGAAACCGGGTGGGCAATTGTTCGGATTGTGCAAAATAGGTTTCGGCGCAATGGCGCAACGCGCCACCGGCCAAAGGCGTGATGCCCTGATAAGGGGCCGTGCCTGCGCCCTGATCAATCAAAGTGGCGAAATAGCCTTTGCCGATTTGCGCATAAGGCGCGATATCATCGGATAAGCGATCGGCATCAAAGCTGGCATAGGCGCGCATTTGGGCAGGTACGCCGTCGGCCTGCGGGGCGAAATAATCGGTTGCGATCAACCGGATTGGCCCATCGCCCCGAATTTGCAGCGATAATTTCCAACGCAGTTTGATCGTCTGCCCAATCAGCGCGGTTAACAATGCGGCCTCGGCCACCATGGCTTCAACCGGGGTGGGGTAATCATGCTGACGCAGGATTTGGTTCAATGTATCATCCAACCGCGCCACGCGCCCGCGCAAATCGGACCGGTCAAGTTGAAACGGTAAAATCATGTCGTCCCATTTAGAATCGGGCCATTTAGAATCGGGCCATCGAGAGTTGGGCATATCTGTCATCTGTTTGGTCCAGTTCAATGAATTGGGGCGGGCGTGTATAAAAGATGCGGCATATCTTGCCCCATCATGTGAGGGCGCTTTTCATGTTTTCAACAGTTTTGCAAAGGAAAACCGGCCTTGGGGCTGGTTCGCCTTGGGGGATTTGGTATGGTTATGCCCAATCTTTATGGAACAAACCAGCAATGAACAGACGTTTTGGCCCACATCCCGCGCCCCATCAGGCCTATATCCCGCGCCCCGGCGTTTATGCCATTATTGATGCCGGTGATGCCATTCTGGCCACCTATCAAAACCGGCCCATCCCCGAATTTCAATTGCCCGGCGGCGGGATCGACCAAGGCGAATCGCCCCTGCGTGCCCTTGCCCGTGAGGTAATGGAAGAAACCGGATACACCATTCATAGCCCGCAGCGTTTGGGCCTGTTTCACAGATATACCTATATGCCCGATTATGATATTCACGCCCAAAAACAATGCCATATCTATCTGGCCAAACTGGGCCTGCCGGGCCGAGACGAACAGATCGAGACCGCCTGCGAGCTGATCCGCAACATGGGCGCGCTCGACATCCCCGTTTGGTGCTACGAGTGGATGCCGGTG
>CAZPSB010000074.1:8425-10203 GCA_964589025.1 uncultured Jannaschia sp.
CGGGCATTATGTGCGCAAGGCGGCCCCGTCTGAACCCGCCCACCGCGCGGTGTTTTTGCCCTGGGATGTGGCGCAAAACAAATTGGCGATATCGGGCGATCGGTTTTTTGTGCAACAGGTGATGGCCGCGCGGGGATGGTAAGGCGATAAAATCGCATATTTAGATCATGAGTAAAAAACATATTATGAATAGGTACAATATGAATGCGGATATGCAAAAAATGGAAGATGATTTTCAAATCTACTTTCAATCAATCAATATGAACCTTAATTATTTAGAAATGGTTTTGAAAGACCGCTTTGGCCCCAGTTATCAATTGGATTTCACACCTGATTCACTTGATGACATAGAAATGTTTTTATCAGAACAATTAGACAACTACACGATTGAAATATTCAGCCGCGAAAAACTTTTGGAAAACATATCAACATATATGGGCGAGATTATAAAAAGAAAACTGAATGGCAGATGGAATTTAAGTAGAGACCCTGAAATAAACCACTTTGGGCATCCTGTGGTTGAAAATTTAGATGGAATACGGAAAAAATTTGGATGGTGGGTGATGTCAACGGTGTCCGCTTTCGAAACAAATAGAAAACCGGGCCATTTAAAGAGTTCTATAACTTCGTTAATCGAAATTTCCGAGAGTGGGGTAATATATGATGATTAAACCTTCAAAAGTTGGTATTTTTCGCTATTATTATTCAAATTGGCATCATCTATTTGATTGTTACAGATGATAATTTATATTTTTCACGTCATCTAGTTCTAGGTTTGATCTTTATTATCAATTCGGTTTATGTTCTTTCAGAATTAAAAAATGCCGATCATATAATACGAAAATAAAGATCGCGATATATAAAGAAGCCTGAAATCCGCTATATATCGCTAACCCGTCAGGATCAAAGACTGCGCCGCTTTTTTCAACATACCAAATTCGCGGTGCCTTTTGAAATTAAACACAACTTGTATAGGGCACCATCCGAAATCTTTGGGCAGCCCATCTAAATGGACCACCATAGGATAGCCAAAATCAAAATCCTTGGGGTTTCTTTCCAAATCCCAATGCCCGTTCAATTTTTTAATGGCGGTTTCACCCATATATGTGGATATGTTTTCCAAAAGCTTGCCGATTGGAAAAATTTTTATCGTATAGTGATCCAACTGATGGGCCAAAAATCTTTCAACTGCATCAAGCGATTCAAACGTAAAATCAAGGTGGTAATCTGGCCCATACGCGTCTTTCAAAACGTATTCTAAATCCGAAAGATTATCTTTCAGGCCCGTCACATATATTTGGAAATCATGTTCCATTTTTTCGGCATCAATTGTCATGATCCAAACACCTTTTCAAACAAAGCACATCACAACGCGCGCCATCCGATATCGCGGCGGTAAAATCCTTCGGGCCATGTGATTTGATCCAACATCGCATAGGCGCGGGTATGGGCCAGGGCCAGGGTATCGCCGCGCGCGGTGATGTTTAGAACCCGCCCGCCATTTGCCACGATATCGCGGCCTGATTTGGCGGTGCCGGCATGAAACACCATATGATTGCTGTCACCCGGCAGATTGTCCAAACCAGCAATCACGCTGCCTTTGTCATAGGGTCCGGGGTATCCTTTGGCGGCCATGACAATGGTCATTGCGTGATCATCGGCCCAATTCACACGGCATTCGGCCAAACGGTTTTCTGCCGCCGCTTGGATCAGGTCCAAAATTTGGCCACCTAGGCGCATCATCAATACCTGACATTCTGGATCGCCAAAGCGCACAT
>CAZPSB010000075.1:0-5926 GCA_964589025.1 uncultured Jannaschia sp.
GCCTTGGGCAAAACCGCCGGCAGGCCAAAGCGCAAATGAATGGCCCCCGCCAGCCGATCATCCAAATCGCCATATCCCGGCCCAAGCGTGGCCTTGACCGGCGAAATCATATCGCCAATTACATATTCCGGCGCATCATGCAAAAGCGCGGCCAACCGCCATTTCGCAGGCCAATCGGGTTTCAAATACCCGCAAATTGTTTCAACCAATAACGAATGTTCGGCCACGCAATAGGCATAATCACCCTTGGTTTGGCCGTTCCAACGTGCAACAAAAGACAGGCCATGGGCGATGTCTTCAACCTCGATATCAACGGGTGTGGGGTCAAGAAGATCAAGCCGCCGCCCCGATAACATACGTTGCCAAGCGCGGGTTTGGGTTTGTTTCATGAATCACTTACCATATTCGAAAACATGCCGTAGTCTTAGGCAAACAGATCGAAAAACAGAACCCGTAATTTGAAAAGGGATACAAATGCGCCGGATATTCAAACGCAAACAATTGATTGTGTTGGCGGCGCTGTGTTTGGTTATATTGGGGGTGATGTTTCACCCCCTTCCGCCGCATTGGCAACTTGCAACCCCGTTGCAGATTGCGGCCCCGATTACCCCGCTGACCCATATCAAATTGCGCATGGCCGCCGCCGATGACCGCATGTGTTTGCAGGTGCTGCAAGGCAATGCCATATTCGAAGAAATGCCCCCTTTTGTGGGCAATGGCGGGTGCGGCATCGACCCGCGTGTTCGAATATCGCAGATAGGCCAAACCCGCATAAGCCCGGTTGAAACCACATGCGCCACCGCGTTGCGTCTTGCAATGTGGGAACACCATGATTTGCAACCCTTTGCAGCCGAAATTTTGGGGCAGAATGTGGCCGAAATTCGCCACCAAGGCAGTTATAATTGTCGAAGAATTCGCACCACAAATGGCCCAAGCCGGCAGCTTAGCACCCATGCCACCGCCGAGGCAATTGATATCAATGGGGTGATTTTATCAGATGGCCAACATATCAGATTGTTGAATAATTGGTCAGGTGACACGACCGAGGCCGCGTTTTTTCGTGCCTTGCGTGATGGGGCATGTCGTTGGTTTTACACCGTGCTTGGCCCGGATTACAACCGGTTGCACGCCGATCATTTTCATATGCAATCGCGCGGACAATCGCTTTGCCGATAGGGGCGTGGCCTAAAGGCATCGGCATGTATTGCGCCGCCAAGGGTGGCTTGTTATGAGCGCATAAAACCCCTATTGGAGCCGCCCGAACATGAATGATTATATTGTCAAAGACATCGCTCTGGCCGATTTTGGCCGCAAAGAATTGGATATTGCCGAAACCGAAATGCCCGGCCTGATGGCCACGCGCGCCGAATATGGCCCGCACAAACCATTGAAAGGCGCGCGTATTGTGGGGTCATTGCACATGACGATCCAAACGGCGGTTTTGATTGAAACGCTGGTTGAACTGGGCGCAGATGTGCGTTGGGCGTCGTGCAATATCTTTTCCACCCAAGATCACGCTGCCGCCGCGATTGCCGCCGCAGGCGTGCCGGTTTTCGCAATCAAAGGGCAATCGCTTGAGGAACACTGGGATTATCTGGATAAATCCTTTATGTTTGCCGAAGGCCCCAATATGATTTTGGATGATGGCGGGGATGCGACGCTTTACGTGCTGCTTGGCGCCCGGATGGAGGCCGGCGAAGACGTTCTGGCCGTTCCCACCAGCGAAGAAGAACAGGTTATCAAAGCCCAAATTCAAAAACGCATGGCCCAAAGCCCCGGCTGGTTTACCAAAACGCGTGATGCAATCATTGGCGTGTCCGAGGAAACCACAACCGGCGTGCATCGTTTGTATGAATTGCAACGCAATGGCCAATTGCCTTTCCCTGCGATCAATGTGAATGATTCTGTCACCAAGTCAAAATTTGACAACAAATATGGCTGCAAGGAATCTTTGGTTGATGGCATTCGCCGTGCAACCGATACGATGATGGCGGGTAAAGTCGCGGTTGTGTGCGGCTATGGCGATGTGGGCAAAGGATCGGCGGCATCACTGCAGGGTGCGGGCGCGCGCGTCAAAATCACCGAAGCCGACCCGATTTGCGCGCTTCAGGCCGCGATGGATGGGTTTGAGGTTGTGTTGCTAGAAGACGAAGTGGCCTCGGCTGATATTTTCATCACCACCACGGGCAACAAAGATGTCATCCGCATCGAACATATGCGCGCGATGAAAGATATGGCCATTGTTGGCAATATCGGCCATTTCGATAATGAAATTCAAGTTGCCGCCCTGAAAAACCACAAATGGACGAATATCAAAGAACAGGTTGATATGATCGAAATGCCATCGGGCAATCGTATCATATTGTTGTCCGAGGGGCGGTTGTTGAATCTTGGCAATGCCACCGGCCATCCGTCCTTTGTGATGTCGGCCAGTTTCACCAATCAGGTTCTGGCGCAGATTGAATTGTTCACCCGCATGGATGCATATCGCAACGAAGTTTATATCCTGCCCAAGAAATTGGATGAAAAGGTTGCCATGTTGCATCTGGCCAAAGTGGGCGCCAAACTGACGCAGTTGGATGCCGACCAAGCCGCCTATATCGGTGTGCCACAAGATGGCCCGTTCAAACCAGACCATTACCGGTATTGATTTTGTCTTGAATATCCCCGGTTGGCACCTCTGATCGGGGATTTCACGATTGGCGCAGCGCGCCCAACACCCATGCGGCTGCGCCGTAAATTACCATGCCGCCCAAAACTAACCCGGCCAAGGCGGCATATCGAATGCCATCTGTCGCAAAGGCAGGCCCGGCCAGGAAAACGCCCGCCCAACATGCCGCGCCCATCAGGGCAGAGGCGGCTAAAATGGGCAAAAGGCTGCGCCGAAACCCGGTGTCAAATCGCGCCGCATCCCCCATATCGCGCCGCCCGCGCATCAATAACCCCACCATCACCCAGGCGGCCAGTGTTGTGCCAATGGCCGCGCCCAAATACCCGATGACAAAGGATAACCCAATCGCGGCGATGGCATTGACCACCATCGACACAAGCGCAAATCGAAAGGGTGATTTTGTGTCTTCGCGTGCGAAATACAGCGGCTGCAGCACCTTTTGCAAAACAAAGGCCGGCAGGCCCGCGCCATATATGGCCACGGCCGCGGCGGTGGCGGCGGTATCGGTGGCGGTGAATGCGCCGCGTTCAAATAACACGCCGACCAATGGGGCGGGCACCACCATCAAGGCCACCGCGCAGGGAATGGTCAATGCCATGGCCACTTGGCCCGCGCGGCTAAAGGCGTGGCGCGCACCGGTATCATCGCCCGCGCGCAACCGACGCGACAGATCGGGCAATAAGACCACACCAATGGCAATTCCCACCAAGCCAAGCGGCAATTGGTATAGACGATCCGCAAAGCCAAGCCAAACAATCGCGCCGTCAAAAAAGCTGGCGACTTGGCGACCGACCAACAGGTTGATTTGCACGACCCCACCGGCCAACATTGCAGGCCCCATAATGGCGGCCAGATGTTTGATATCGGGCGAAATTCGGGGCAGGCGCGGCCGCAGATTGAACCCCGCCCGCGCGGCTGCAAACCACACCAGCCCCAATTGCGCAACACCGGCCAAAGGCACGCCCCAAGTCAGAAAAAGACCATAAAGATATTCATCGGACATTGTGTTAAGTTCTGGCCCACCAGCCGAAGGTTTGACAAAATCCGCGTATAAAAGTGCTGCAACCAAGACGATATTTAACAAAATAGGCGCCGCCGATGCGGCGGCAAACCGGCCTGTTGCGTTCAAAATGCCCGAAAACAACGCAGCCAGCGATATAAAGATGATATAGGCAAAGGCAATGCGCCCGAAATCTACGGCCAGATCAAACCGTTCGTCGCCGATAAAACCACTGGCCATGGCCGCCACAAACCACGGCATTGCCAATTGCGCGATCAAACTTAGCGCGATCAGAATGCTGGCCAAGGCGGAAAAGGCGTCTTGGGCAAAGGCTTGGGGGTTGTCACCGCCTTCAAGTTTTTTGGAAAACAAGGGCACAAAGGCGGTGTTGAACGCGCCTTCGGCAAAGAACCGGCGAAACATATTGGGCAGGGAAAAGGCCACAAAAAAGGCCTCGGATACGGGGCCTGTGCCCAATGTGGCGGCGATCAGGATATCGCGCACAAACCCCAATAGGCGGCTGCCCAAAGTCCATAACCCAACGGTCATAAAATTTTTAATCAAACGAATGGGTTTTATGGCCATATCTATACGCCTGCGCGTTCGGCGACGCGGGCAATGGCGTGGCGCAATTTGCGTTCAAGGCTTTGTTGGCGCGATTTGGTGTGCAGTTTCAGGCCAAACATATCTTTGATGTAAAAGGTATCAACCACCTGTTCGCCATAGGTGGCGATTACCGCGCTGGCGATATATAGGTTGGATGCGGCGAAGGCTTTGGTCAGGTCATATAACAGGCCGGGACGGTCGCGTGTATCGACCTCGATGATGGTGTATATTTCAGACCCTTCATTGTCGAATGTGATATTTGTGGGCACGTTAAAGGGGCGTTCGCGTTTGCGAATTTTATCACGATTTTCAAGGGCTTCGGATGCGATGACCGCGCCGGATAATATTTTTTCGATCATGGCCTTCAGGCGGGGCAGGCGGGCGTTATCATAGGGTGTTTCGTTGCTGTCTTGGACCCAAAACACGGCGGTGGCATAGCCGTCGGTGCTGGTATAGGTGCGCGCATCCACCACATTCGCCCCCGATAGGGCCAATGCGCCCGATAGGCGGCTGAAAATACCGGGGTGATCGGCCAAGGCAAAACACACGCGCGTGGCGTCGCGATCAATGTCTTGGCGGGTATCAATGCGGATTTCATCATTGGGTAAATCACGCAACATATGGGCAAAGGTGATCTGGGCCTCTAGATCAAGGCCCTGCCAATAGGGGCCGTAATGGCGTGCCAATTCATGGGTCAGGGCATCTTGCGGCCAATCGGTTAGGGATTGTGCAAGGGCCTCTTTGGCTTCAACCTCTAACTTGTCGCGGTTCAAGGCCTCTAACCCGTTTTCAAGCGCATCCCTGGCCGCGCCATATAACCCGCGCAGCAAGGTGGCCTTCCAATTATTCCATACATTCGGGCCGACACCGCGAATATCGCAAACCGTTAAAACCGTAAGTAAATCAAGCCGTTCGCGTGTTTTGACCGCTTTGGCAAAATCCCGCACCGTGCGCGGATCACCAATATCGCGTTTTTGGGCCATATCAGACATCAACAAATGATACCGCACCAACCAAGCCACGGTTTCAGTTTCATCATCACTTAGCCCCAATCGCGGGCAAACTTGCCGGGCAATGCGCGCGCCAAGGATGGAATGGTCTTCTTTCTGGCCCTTGCCGATATCATGCAACAGGCAGGCGATATATAACACCCGCCGATCCACGCCATGATCCAAAATGCCCGATGCGACCGGCAATTCTTCGATCAATTCACCCCGTTCGATTTGCGCAAGCGTTGATATGACCTGAATCGTGTGTTCATCCACGGTATAGCTGTGATACATATTGAATTGCATCATGGCCACAATCGGCGCGAATTCTGGCACAAACGCCGCCAGAACGCCCAATTCATTCATCCGCCGCAACGCGCGTTCAGGATTGGCGTGTTTGATCAGCAGATCAATGAAAATTTGCGTGGCTTTGGGATCGCGGCGCATATCGGCATCAATCAGATATAGATTGGCCGATATCGCACGCATCGCATCGGGATGGATTAGATAGCCGGTGCGCAGGGCCTCTTCAAAAAGGCGCAGGATATTGATTTTTCTTGCGAAAAAATCGTCTTCGTCTTCGGGTATCAACCGACCCTGAAGCAGGGCAAAGCCTTTGCGCAACTTTTTGCGGCGGGGGCGGGCGCGCCGAGCGCGGCC
>CAZPSB010000075.1:5936-7182 GCA_964589025.1 uncultured Jannaschia sp.
GGTGCGGGCGCGTAAAAAGCCCCAAAGATTGACCTCGGGCTTGATGTGGCGGGCCTCTAATTCCGTTAAGAAAATGCGGGTCAATTCGCCCACTTTAGTGGCGTGGCGGAAATAATCTTGCATGAAATGTTCAACCGCACGCCGGCCCGCATGGTCGATATAGCCTAAATGTTCAGCAATCGTAACCTGATGATCAAAGGTCAATTGATCTTGCGCACGGCCCGCAATCAAGTGCAATTGGCAGCGCACCGCCCAAAGAAATTTTTCTGCCTTGTCAAAAGCGTCAAATTCTTGTGCGCGAAACAGGCCCGCCTGAACCAAATCGGCGGCCCAGGTGACGCCATGTTCATATTTCGCAATCCAATACAGCGTTTGCAGATCGCGCAGACCGCCTTTGCCTTCTTTGACATTGGGTTCAACCATATAACGTTGACCGCCCTGTTTGCGGTGGCGGGCGCTGCGTTCTTTTAGCTTGGCTTCGGTGAATTCGGCGATGGTGCCTTGAAACAGGCTTTTGTCCAGTGCCTTTTGCAATTTATCGGCAATGGTCTGACTGCCGTCTAACAGCCGGGTTTCCAATAGGGTGGTGCGAATGGTGTAATCGTCTTTGCCCAAGGCCACGCATTCGGTGATGTTTCGGCTAGCATGGCCAACCTTTAGCCGCAGATCCCACAACATATAAAGGCAAGATTCAACAAAACGTTCCACCGCTTTGGTCATTTTACCCGATGTGACAAATAACAGATCCACATCCGAAAAAGGCGCCATTTCGCCGCGCCCATAGCCGCCAACCGCCAGAATAGACACTTTATCGGTTATACCCGGCGTGCCATGAAAATGATCGCGTACGATATGCACGACCTGATGTATAATCGCATCGGTTAAATAGGTATAAGATCGCGTGATTTCGCGCGCCGCCAGTGGGGTGGCGGCAACGGCCTGTGCAATCTGCGCGCGGCCCGATTGCATGGCATCATTTAGAATTTCAACACATGCGGCGCGTTGCGCGGTTTCATCGGTTGGGTGTTGGCCCAATACCCCCGCGATGCGATCACGCAAAGCAGGGGCATCAAAGATTTTGGTTTTGGCAATGATCAGATCATCATCCGATATATGTGCCATTTGGGTTACAGACCCGGCCCGCCCAGGCTGCGAGGGGCGGGATCAATGATTTGCATGTCTTCATCCACAACCTGTGCAATGGCCATGCCACGTTGATTTGTGCCATCAGGCAACAATCGAAACA
>CAZPSB010000075.1:7192-10182 GCA_964589025.1 uncultured Jannaschia sp.
CCGTTCACACCGGGAATAGAGGCGAAATCTTCGGCTGATAGGCGCCCGGCGGTTTGCGATGTTTCCGCGATCATCTGAATGGCATCATAGCCCAGGGCGGCCAAAACATGGGGCGTGCCGCCAAAGCTGCTGCTGTAACGGGCATTGAAGCTGGCGGTGGCTGATGGGTCGGGGATGGCAAACCAGCCGTTTTGCAACCCTTCGAAGGCCAAAGTTTGCGGTGGCGTATCCCAACGGGTAATGCCCATCATCTGCACGCGCGATGTATCCAAGCCATTTTCTGGCAAGAGTTGCGCGAAAAAGGGCAGGGCGCCTGCCGAATCAGATGTCAACATCAGGCTGTCTGCGCGGGAATCTTCGATCAATTCCACAATTTCGGGCACGACATTGACAACGCTGATTTGTGAAAATTCATATCCGATCGCCCCCAATACATTGGCCCCATATCGGCGTGCCGCGTCTTGCACGGCGTCGCGCGCCACTTGCCCGGCCAGGTTTTCGGCATGGGTGATCACGATTTGGTCACGCCCACGCGCGACACCGTATGATATGATCCGGTTGGCGGTATTTGCAAATGTGTGGCCCAAAACAAACACATTGCCCCCGGCGATTTCGGTGTTGTTTGAAAAGGTCAAAACATTCACCTGCGCGCCGGAAATGGCCACGCCGACGGCGGCGGCGGCGTCTGATCGCAAGGGGCCTATGATGACATCGGCGCCTTCGCGTACGGCCTGCCGCGCAACCGAGGCCGCCTGTTCGGCTTGCCCGGCTGTGTCATAAACGCGAATGTCGATCGTCAGGCCTTCATGTTGGGTTGCGGCCATGCGCGCGGCATTTTCCAGTGACCGCGCGATAACCGAATCACCGCCCCTGTCCGATGTGACCGGCAAAAGCATTGCAACCTGCACATTGCGATTGACCCGCGGACCACCAGTGTTGAAATTGAAAAACCCACAGCCCACCAAGACCACAGGAACCAACAAAACCATCAAAAAACGCGTCAATCTGCGGGTGATGTTTGAAACAGAAACCATATATCGTATTCTCCGGCTAGGTGGCGTTGTGTTGGGCTTAGGTTACGGTGTTTAACTGTGCAAGTAAACGATTCACCCTTGGGGCACAATTTGTGGTAAGGTTTGGTAAATGACACATTCTATGCCGATGGATCAAAGGGCATCTGTGGCACATCAAATTGCTTTGTCAACAGGGGTGTATTTCGTGGCAACCCCCATTGGCAATGCGCGTGATATCACATTGCGCGCATTGGATATTTTGGCCAGTTGCGATGTGATCGCCGCCGAAGATACCCGCACCGCCCGCCATTTGATGGAATTGCACGGTATTGCGCTGCGCGGTCGGCAAATGATTGCCTATCACGATCATAATGGCGATCAAAACCGCCCTAAAATCATGCGCGCGCTGCAAAAGGGGGCGTCGGTTGCCTATGTATCCGAGGCAGGCACGCCGCTTGTGGCCGATCCAGGGTATCAATTATGCCGCGCCGTGGTCGATGCCGGGTTTGCGGTGACGACCGCGCCGGGGGCCAGTGCGGTATTGGCGGCGATTACAGTGTCTGGTTTGCCGTCAGATCGGTTTATGTTTGTGGGGTTTGCCCCGCAAAAGGGCGGGGATCGCGCGCGGTGGCTGGCCGATTTGCAACATGTGCCCGCAACATTGATTTTATACGAAAGCCCCAAACGCATTCAGCGTCTGGTTGATGAATTATGCGCCGGTTGGGGGGGCGATCGGCCCGTGGCTTTGTGCCGTGAAATCACCAAACGATTCGAAGAAACCGCCCGCGGCAATTTGGCCGAATTGCGCGATCTTTTGCCTGATATGGTGTTGAAAGGTGAAATGGCGCTGGTGATCGGGCAGGGGGCAGGGCCGATTGCATCAGATGCAGAAATTGATGCCGCCTTGCGCAATGCGTTGCAAACCGCGCCCGTGAAACAGGCCGCCGCCGATATTGCGCAGGCCTTTGGACGATCCAAACGCGATATGTATCAACGCGCATTGACGTTGAAATAACATATGTCGGGGTTGACATCATATCACAAAGGGCGCGTCGCCGAAGATATCGTGACCCAACACTACATCACCCAAGGGGCGCGGTTATTATGCCGTCGGTGGCGCGGGCCGGGCGGCGAAATTGACCTGATCTTTGCCCAAAACGACTATATCGTGTTTGTTGAGGTCAAAGCATCGCGTGACCCGACCCGTGCGGTGCAAAACCTGCGCGCGCGTCAAATCGCGCGCCTTTTGCAAAGCGCCGAAGATTGCCTAGGGCATTTCCCCGCGCAATCGCGTACATTGATGCGGTTTGATGTGGCCTTGGTCGATGCCATGGGTCAGGTTGATATCATCGAAAACGCTTTGGCTGCATAACCCATTGAACCCGGGCGGCAATCGCGCCACATATGGGATGAATATACAAAAAGGCCCTGCCATGAAAATCGCATTCCAGATGGACCCGATCACCGCCGTCAATATCGACGCCGATAGCACCTTTCGCATCGCAGAAGAGGCACAAGCGCGCGGCCATGATCTGTTTTTCTATACACCCGATGATTTATCCTATCGCCAAGGCCGGATCATGGCCAAAGCCGCGTCTTTCAGGGTGCAGCGCGTGGCGGGCAAGCCGGCAATTTTGGATGATCGCCTTGATCTGGATCTGGCGCAGGTTGATGTTGTCTGGCTGCGCCAGGATCCGCCATTTGACATGGGCTATATCACCACCACGCATTTGCTGGACCGGCTAAAGGGCCAGACATTGGTGGTGAATGATCCGTTCTGGGTGCGCAATTGCCCGGAAAAATTATTGGTGTTGGATTTTCCTGATTTAACGCCACCCACCACAATCGCGCGCGATATCGGGGTTCTCAAGGCATTTAAGGATGACCACCAAGATATCATTCTAAAACCGCTTTATGGCAATGGCGGGGCAGGGGTGTTTCGCCTTGGTCCCGATGATCGCAATCTCAATTCCCTGC
>CAZPSB010000076.1:0-3018 GCA_964589025.1 uncultured Jannaschia sp.
CTGGTTTTGTGCCCAAAGCACGAAAGGCCTGATTGCGCGGCGCAGTGATCAAGGCCTTATGCGTCACATCAAGCGGCATGACGGTGATCGGTGCGCCGCATGCGAACACAATTTCGGCGGCCTCTGGGTCAACATAAATGTTGAATTCAGCGGCAGGGGTGATGTTTCCAACCTCAAAATACGCGCCGCCCATTAACACAATTTCGCCGATACGCGGGGCGATATCGGGGGCTTTGTGCAGGGCCGTGGCGATATTGGTCAGCGGCCCCAGCGGGCATAGGGTGATGGTGCCCGGCGCATGGGTGCGCAGGGTTTCAATAATAAAATCAACGGCATGTGTGTCTTGCAATGGCATGGTTGGTGCCGGCAAATCGGCGCCATCCAAACCGGTTTTGCCATGCACATGTTCCGCCGTGACAAGCGGATGAACCAAGGGCCGGTCACAGCCCGCATAAACCGCCACATCCGCCTGTCCGGCCAATTCGCATACTTTGCGCGCGTTTTGCGATGTTAATGCCAAAGGCACATTGCCCGCAACCGTGGTGATGGCGCAAAGTTCAATGTCTTCGGGGCTGGCCAACGCCAATAAAATGGCCACGGCGTCATCCTGACCGGGGTCGGTATCAATTATGATTTTGCGCATTATTTGGCCCATATTGAAATGTAACACTTGGCCAAAATTCAACCGGATTTGCACATATTATTCAAGGTCCAAAACCGCCCTGTTGCACATGACCCACCCCAATCGGGTGGTCTTGTTCTTTTTGCTTTTGAATTTCCCACCAATCGGTGTAGATAGCGCTAACAGAAATTTTCGTGGATCATAGAAGGGATATATCATGGCGTTACGCGTTGCAATTAACGGGTTTGGGCGGATCGGGCGCAATGTTTTGCGCGCATTGGTTGAATCAGGCCGTACAGATATTGAACTGGTCGCTATCAATGATTTGGGCCCGGTTGATACTTTGGCCCATCTTTTGCGCTATGATTCTGTGCATGGCCGGTTTCCCGGTGAAATCAAAATATCGGGCGATACGATTGATGTGGGCACCGGCCCGATCAAAGTGACCGCCATTCGTGAACCTGCCAAATTGCCTTGGGCGGATGTGGATATCGCATTGGAATGCACCGGGTTTTTCGCCTCAAAAGAGGCCGCGATTGCCCATCTTGATAATGGCAGCCGCAAGGTTTTGGTATCGGCCCCCGCAAGCAATGCAGATAAAACAATTGTTTATGGCGTGAACCATGGCTTGTTGGGCAAAGATGATGTGGTGGTGTCCAACGGATCATGCACCACAAACTGCCTGGCCCCTGTGGCGCATGTGTTGCATCAGACATTGGGCCTGAAACGTGGCTTTATGACCACAATCCACAGCTATACCGGCGATCAGCCGACCTTGGATGCGGTTCACAAAGATCTGTATCGCGCGCGCGCGGCGGCATCATCCATGATCCCGACCTCAACCGGGGCGGCGCGTGCGGTTGGTCTGGTTTTGCCTGAACTGGATGGGCGTTTGGATGGCGTGGCCATTCGTGTTCCCACCCCCAATGTATCGGTTGTTGATCTAACATTCGAGGCCGAGCGTGCGACATCTGTTGATGAAATCAATGATGCCATGCGCGCGGCCGCCGCAGGCCCCTTGGCGGGTGTTTTGGGGGCAACGGATGACAAATTGGTTTCCATGGATTTCAACCATGATTCCCATTCCTCTATCTTTGCGACCGATCAAACCAAGGTGATGGATGGCAATTTCTGCCGCGTGCTAAGCTGGTATGACAATGAATGGGGCTTTTCTTGCCGCATGTTGGATACAGCCGCCGAAATGGGCAAACATCTGTAAAATTTGGCACCTGTAAAATCTAGGTGGGGGCCGTTTGGGCCTTTGCCTTTCTGCCTCGCGTGATAAAATGGCATTCAAGTCATAATTTACACAAGGGGGCAAGATGGCCTGGAACACGCTTGATGATATCGACCTGAACGGAAAACTGGTTTTAACGCGGGTCGATATCAACGTACCGGTTGAAAATGGTACGGTCACCGACGCCACCCGGATCACCCGGATCATTCCAACATTGCGCGATATTTTGGCCAAGGGCGGCAAACCCGTCTTATTGGCCCATTTTGGGCGGCCCAAGGGCAAGCCCGTGGCGGATATGTCTTTGCGTGTGACCGTGCCCGCATTGCAGGCGGCCTTGGGCCAAGATGTGATCTTTATCGAGAAACCTGATCGTGCGACGCTAGAATCTGCTGCACCGGGCAGTGTGATCTTAATCGAAAACACCAGGTTTTCCCCGATGGAGGAATCAAACGATCCCCAAATGGCGCAATTTTTGGCCTCGCTTGGTGATGTGTATTGCAATGATGCCTTTTCGGCGGCGCATCGGGCGCATGCCTCGACCGAAGGGGTGGCGCATTTGCTGCCATCATGCGCAGGCCGCCTGATGCAGGCCGAATTGACCGCGCTTGAATCTGCATTGGGCACGCCCAAACGCCCCGTCATGGCGGTTGTGGGCGGGGCCAAAGTATCTAGCAAGTTAGAACTTTTGGAAAACCTTGTTGAAAAGGTTGATCTTTTGGTGATTGGCGGCGGCATGGCCAATACCTTTCTGGCCGCCCAAGGTATTGAGGTCGGCACATCGCTTTGTGAACATGATATGGCCGACACCGCGCGCGCCATCATGCAAAAGGCACATATCCAAGGCTGCGAGATCATCCTGCCCTCGGATGTGGTGGTCGCGCGCGCCTTTGCCGCCCATGCTGATCATGAAACATGCCCCGCCACAGATGTGCCCGGTGATGCCATGATTTTGGATGCCGGGCCCGATAGTGTGGCGCGTATTGTCGCGGCAATGGACAGGGCAAAAACCATCATCTGGAATGGCCCTTTGGGTGCGTTTGAATTGCCGCCCTTTAATATGGCCACCGATGCCGCCGCGCGCGCCGCAGCGGATCGAACCGCCAAGGGCGCGTTGGTTTCGGTTGCCGGTGGTGGCGATACCGGGGCCGCGTTAAACGCA
>CAZPSB010000076.1:3028-6194 GCA_964589025.1 uncultured Jannaschia sp.
CGGTCGTAGCCCAGCGCATCGGCCAGCTCGTCGAAGAGCTGCTCCTGCGCCACGGCGCTTTGCGGCACGCCAAACCACGGAGGGCAAGCTGGTTTCGGTTGCCGGTGGTGGCGATACCGTGGCCGCGTTAAACGCATCAGATGCCGCCAAGGATTTCACCTATATTTCCACGGCAGGCGGGGCGTTCCTAGAATGGATGGAGGGCAAAACCCTACCGGGTGTCGCCGCCTTGATGACGGCCTAAACCCCAAAGGCGCGGTTTGATCTTGCCAGATCGCCGCGCCTGCCCGACACTATGGCCATCACCTAGGGGGAGGGAAAGAGGCCAAAATGACATATACCGCACAGGCCGCACAAATGACATCGGGGCGGGGGTTTATCGCCGCATTGGATCAATCGGGCGGATCCACGCCCAATGCATTGCGTCTTTATGGGGTGGATGACGCCGCCTATGGGTCAGATGCAGACATGTTTGATTTGATCCACGCCATGCGCAGCCGCATCGCCCAGGCCCCCGCCTTTCGCGGTGACAAGGTGATTGCCGCCATTTTGTTTGAACACACCATGGATCGCCAGATTGCGGGCAAACCCGCGCCCGCCTTTTTCTGGCAAACCCGCGGCATTGTGCCATTTTTGAAAATCGACAAAGGCCTGCAAGACCCCGCTGATGGGGTGCGCTTGATGCGCGCTATCCCTGATTTGGATGGCCTGCTGGATCGCGCCTTGGCGCATGGAATCTTTGGCACCAAGGCAAGATCCGTTATTGATGCGGCCAATGAACACGGGATTGAAACCATCCTGGCCCAACAATTTGATCTGGCCGCGCAGGTTCTAGCCAAAGGCTTGACCCCTATTCTGGAACCAGAGGTCACGATTTCAATCCATGATAAGGCCTCGGCGGAAAATTTGCTTTTGGCCGGTATTTTGCGGCATTTGGATGCCCTGCCCGATGACCGTAAGGTGATGATAAAATTGGCCCTGCCAAGCGAGGCAAATTTTTACGCACCGCTGATTGCGCATCCCAAAATCATGCGCGTTGTGGCCCTGTCTGGCGGCTACACACAGGCCGAGGCTTTGGCGAAACTTTCGCAAAATACCGGCATGATCGCCAGTTTCAGCCGCGCCTTAACCCAAGGCTTAAGCGCAGGGCAATCTGATGCGGATTTCAACGCCACGCTTGGCGCCACGATTGATGCCATTTATACGGCCTCAACCACCTAAGGGTGGCAGGCGTAGAAACGGGCAAAGAACGCCCTACCATATTGCGTATGGTTTTGGAATTTCGCCCCGCCGGTATGTATTGCCCTGCGGCTGATGTCTATATCGACCCTTGGCGCCCGGTGGATCGCGCCTTGATCACGCATGGCCATTCGGATCATGCGCGTGCGGGGCATGGCGCCTATATGGCAACCGATGCCGCCGCCCCCGTTATGCGCCATCGTTTGGGCGATATTCGCCTGCAAACAACGCCTTACGGGGTGGTGCATCACATTGGCGCCGCCCGTATCAGTTTTCACCCCGCAGGCCATGTGCCCGGATCGGCCCAAATCAGGGTCGAAGTCGCAGGCCAAGTTTGGGTCGCATCCGGCGATTATAAAATCAAGGATGATGGCCTATCAGACCCGTTTGAACCCGTGCCCTGCCACACATTCATCACCGAATCGACCTTTGGCCTGCCGATTTATGCTTGGCCGGATGATGTGACATTGGCCTGTGATCTGAATAGATGGTGGGCGGATGCAAAATCGGTGGGTCAAACCCCGATTTTGGGCGTTTATGCCCTAGGCAAGGCGCAACGCGTGATGCGCCTGCTTGACCCCGGCATTGGCCCAATTTTAACCCATGGCGCGATTGAAACCGTGACCCAAATCTTGCGTAATCAGGGGCTGGCCCTGCCAGACACAACCCAAATCACACCCTCTATCAATCTGGCCGATTACCCCGGCGCGTTGGTTTTGGCCCCGCCATCGGCGTTGGGATCCAATTGGATTAGGCGCATCAAAGGGGCGACAACGGGGTTTGCATCGGGGTGGATGCAATTGCGCGGGGTGCGCCGCCGCCGGGGCGCTGATCGTGGCTTTGTGGTATCTGATCATGCCGATTGGGCGGGGTTGAATGCCGCCATTGCCGCCACCGGGGCTGAACGGGTTTTTGTCACCCATGGCTATACCGCACCTTTTGCGCGTTGGCTGGGCGAACAGGGCTATGATGCGGGAATTGTGGAAACCGAATTTTCGGGCGAATCCTTGGATGATCCCATGCCGGGGGATGCATGAAGGATTTCGCCGCCCTTTTTACCGCCTTAGATCAAACCACCAAAACCAATGCCAAGGTTGCGGCCTTGGCGGGCTATTTCACCACGGCGCGTGATGATGATAAAATATGGACGATTGCGTTATTATCGGGGCGGCGGCCCAAACGAATGATCACCACCACCAAATTGCGCGAATGGGCGGCGCAACAGGCGGGGATCGCGCCTTGGTTATTTGAAACCTGTTACCCGGTGGTGGGGGATTTATCAGAAACCATCGCGTTGATCCTGCCGCCTGCAACCGCGCGGATCGAAAAACCGCTTTGCCAATGGATTGCTGATTTGCGTGCCTTGGATCACGCCGATGATAGCGCCCGCAAAGATTTCATCCTGACGGCGTGGGATGGTTTGGGCGGGACCGAACGCTTTGTGTTTAACAAATTGCTAACGGGGGGCTGGCGGATGGGGGTCAGCCAAACATTGATGACCCGCGCCCTTTCCCAAGCCACCGGTCAGGCCGAGGCCGATCTAACCCACCGTTTGATGGGCAATTGGCATCCCGATACCACCACCTATCATGCGCTGATTGAGGCCCCAAATCCCGGCACCGATCTATCGCGCCCCTATCCGTTTTGCCTTGCCTATCAATTGGATGGCGCGCCTGATGCGCTTGGCCCGGTTCAAGATTGGCTGATAGATTGGAAATGGGATGGCATTCGCGGCCAATTGATCTTGCGCGGTGGGCAGTGGTTTTTGTGGTCGCGTGGCGAAGATTTAATGACGCATCGCTTTCCTGAATTTGCGACCCTGCCCGATTTTTTGCCCCAAGGCACCGTCATAGATGGTGAGGTTCTGGCCTATAACACAGACCAAAACCGGCCCCTTCCCTTTGGCCAGCTTCAACCGCGCATTGGG
>CAZPSB010000076.1:6283-10172 GCA_964589025.1 uncultured Jannaschia sp.
CTTGCGGGTATCGCCCGAATTGAAACCTGCATCTTGGGCGGATCTGGCCCAAACCCGTGCCACCGCCCGCGACACAGGCGCCGAAGGCGTGATGATCAAACGCCGCGCGGCCCCCTATAGGGCCGGACGCAAAAAAGGCGATTGGTGGAAATGGAAACTTGATCCCTTAACCATTGACGCAGTGATGATCTATGCGCAGGCCGGGTCGGGGCGGCGGGCCACGCTTTATACCGATTTCACCTTTGCGGTGTGGGATGGCGATGATCTGGTGCCGGTCACCAAGGCCTATTCCGGGCTAAGCGATGCCGAATTTCGGGACATCACCGCCTGGGTGCGTAAAAACACCACCGACCGTTTTGGCCCGGTGCGGGCGGTCACGCCTTATCATGTGTTTGAAATCGCGTTCGAGGGCATCCAACCCTCAACCCGGCACAAATCGGGCGTTGCATTGCGGTTTCCACGCATGGCGCGCTGGCGCAAAGACAAACCCGCAGCCCAAGCCAACACATTGGCCGATTTGCACCATATGCTGGCGCAATATGGCGGCTAGGCCTGCCTTGGTCAGCGTTCGGTTAATTTGAATTCAATCCGCCGGTTGGCCGCGCGCCCCGCCGCCGTGGCGTTTGATGCAATAGGGCGGTGTTCCCCAAACCCCGCCGCCAATAGCCGATGCGCCGGGATATCCAATTGTTCATTCAGATATAACACAACCGATAAGGCGCGCGCCTGGCTTAGTTCCCAATTATTGGCAAATTGGGTTGATGTCACAATCGGGATGTTATCAGTATGGCCATCCACGCGCAAAATCCAATCAATTTCTGCTGGAATTTCCTGTGAAATTTCGCGCAGCAAATCCGCCAGCCCCGCAATTTCGCGCAACCCTTGGGGGGATAATTCGGCGGCACCGGTTTCAAACAACACCTCGGATGATAATACGAACCGGTCGCCCACGATACTAACGCCGTCACGGTCTTCTAACAATTCGCGCAGGCGGCCAAAAAATTCAGATCGGTAATTTTCAAGTTCGCGCACCTGTTCCTGCGTCAATTCGGCGATGCGGCGTTGTTCGGCGGCCACTTGGGCAAGGGCGGTGTTCAATTGCCCGGTCAATAGCGCGATCTGCACCTCGGCCTGGGCGTCACGTTCATAAGATTCCGCCAAGATTGCCTGAAGGCCGGATAATTGGTTGCGCAAGGCTTCGACTTGTTGATTCATCAAGGCAATTTCACGCTGGCTTTCGGCGGATTCGGCCTCGACATTTGCCAGTTCACGATTGGCCTGCGCCAAAAGGGCGGCACGTCTTTCGGCCTCGGATTGTAAGTCTTGCGTTTGTTGTTGGGCCGTTAATCGCGCGGTCAGGGCTTGGGCCAATTGTTGTTCAAGATCTGACATCGCATCCGCCTGAAGCGCCAATTGATCTGCGGCTTCGCGGCGGGCGTCATTTGCCTCGGCCTCAAGGGTGTCTGCGCGCGCCTGAAGTGTGGCGATACGCGATTCAAGTTCGGCCACACGGGCCGCGGCGCTGGCCTCGGTGCTTTCGATCCGGGCCAGTGCCAGTGCCAGCCGTTCTTCAAGGCGTGACATGCTAAGCGTTTGGTCGGAAAGCGAGGCTTCCAACCGGTCGGCCTCGGCTTCGGTGGCGGCGATTTGCGACAATAGGCGGGCGGTTTCGTCTTGCGCGGCCACCAAGGCTGCATCATCAGATGATAAATCCGCCTGCGCAGTTTCCAATTGCTGCGCCAAGGCCTGACGTTCATCCGATAACAGTTCAACATCGGCCAAAGCCGCGGCCAAGCGTTCGGTCAAATCTGCCTGTGCCAGATCGGCAGCGGCCAATAGGGTTAGGGTATTTTCGGCCTCGGCGCGTTGTTGTTCCAAGGCCAAGGTCATGGCGGTTAATTCGGCATTGGCCTCTTGCAGGCGGGTGCGCAGGGCTTGGGCGGCGGCGGCTTCGGCCAAACGGGCGGCTTCTTCGTCGGATAAGGCGGTTTCGACATCGGCCAATTGATCGCGTAACGCGGCCAATGTGGCCAATTGCGCCAATCTTTCGGCTTCGGCATCTTCAAGCTGCGTTTCCAATTCGGCCACGCGTTGTGCGGCGTTTTCTTCGCTGGCCAGCGCGGCCAGGGCGGCTTGTAGTGAATCTTGTTGCGATTGCGCATCTGATTGCAGATCGGCGACCAATGCCTCGAGTGCGTCACGCCGGGCGGCGGCCAGGCGGGCGGCCTCGGTGGCGGCGTCAATTTCATCGCGCGCGCTGGCCAGTGCAAGGTTCAAGGCCTCGGCCTGGGATCTGGTTTCGGCCAAATCTGCCTGCGCCTGATCGCGGGCCTGTTCCAAATCGGTATTGCGCACCAAAAGCGCGGCAACGCGATCTTCAAAAGATGCGATTTCGGCGGCGCGCGCGGCCAATTCATCCTGCGCCAAGGTTAGTGAATTTGATAAGGTCGACACCCGCTGTTGCAGATCATCGGATCGCTGCCGTTCAAGACCCAACGCCGCCGATAGGGAATTGAGTTGTTCATTCAAGGTGTTGAGTTGCGAATCCTGCGTGGTGATGCGTTCGGATAAAACGAATTGCACAATCATAAAGATGGATAGGACGAAAATCATCACCATCAAAAGAGACGTGATCGCATCCACAAATCCCGGCCATATGGCCCCTGATACCCCCCGGCCTGCGCTGCCGCCCCTGCGTTGATAACCCATCAGATTACCCCCCCGCCCCATGTGATGGCCCGGTGGGCCGTGTTTGGGTCGGGCGTGCGGCCATGCGTGTCAAATCGCGCAAGGCGGTGGTCAATTCGGCCAGATCACGGCGCAGGTTATCCATATCTTCGACCCGGCCATTGCCCAATTCCTGATATATTTTCAACAATTGCACATCAATGGATCGCAGGCGCATCTGGGTTTCAGAATCGGGGCCTTCGGCATTTGATATTCTGATTTGTTCGGCCAGCCGGTCTTGTGATTGGGCCAGGCGTTCTTGGGCATGGGCCGAATTGGCCATGCGCGATGTCAGCGTGCCCACAGATTCGGATAATTCCAACATGCGGGCTTCGGTCTGGGCGCTGCGGTGTTGGGATTGGTAAAACAGGGCCTGCATGGCATCCATTTGATCGACCATATGATCCAGAACTGTGGCCAGCGCGCTGCGATCCACACCGCCGCCGCCGCCTTCGCCATCACCCGATAATCCACCCCGCGTGATCGAAGCCAACCATTCTTCTAGCCCGCGATAAAATCGGTTTTGCCCGTGCCCGGCATAAAGTTCCAAAAGCCCCACAATCAGTGACCCTGCCAAGCCCAACAAAGATGACGCAAAGGCCGTGCCCATCCCGCCCAATTGATCATCAAGCCCATTCATCAGGCGGCCAAATACGGCAACGCCGCCTTCGCCTTCGCCCGGTTGCAGGCTGCGGATTGTGTCAACAACCGCCGGGATGGTGGTGGCCAGCCCAAAGAATGTACCCAAAAGACCCAAGAAAATCAAAAGATTGGCGATGTATCGCGTGATCTCGCGGCTTTCATCCATCCGTGATCCAACAGAATCAAGGATGGATCGCGCCGCCGATCCGGTGATTTGCATCCGCGTACCCCGAAACCGCGCAATCCCCGTCATGGCCACCAAAAGGCGGGGGGGATGGGCGATATCATCATTTTGATCAGCAAGGGCCACATCTTCGATCCAGGATGCGGCAGAAAACAGTTGAAACAGCTGAAAAAACGTCGCCAAAACACCGATGATAAACACTAAGGCAATTGTGCCATTCAAATAGGGGCTGGCCAAAAACACAGGCATGACCTGTGGCCATATGAAAAACCCACCGGTCCCCACGGCCCCGCAGATGATCAACATCAACACGACCTGCTGGGTTGGTCTTGAGAT
>CAZPSB010000077.1:0-4282 GCA_964589025.1 uncultured Jannaschia sp.
ATCCTATTCTGCCAAATTCGCATCTGCGTTTTATGGGCCATTTCGCGATGCAGTGGGGGCATCGGGCGCGTTGAAAGGCGATAAGAAAACCTATCAAATCGACCCCGCCAATCGGGCCGAGGCCTTGGCCTGTGTTGAACGCGATCTGTCCGAGGGCGCCGATATGGTCATGGTCAAACCCGGCATGGCCTATCTGGATATCTGCCACGCGGTCAAAACCCGGTTTGGCGCACCGACCTTTGCCTATCAAGTATCGGGCGAATACGCGATGATCCAAGCCGCCGCCGCCAATGGGTGGGTTGATGGTGATCAGGTGATGATCGAAAGCCTAATGGCCTTTCGCCGCGCGGGCTGTGATGGGGTTTTGACCTATTTCGCACCCCGCATGGCGGAAATTTTGAATGGCTGATGGCTGGTTTGCAACGGATGTTGCACGCCATATGCCTTATATATATGTAGAAAACAAACCCTTTAATGAGGCAAAGCATGACCAATATTTCAAGACGCAATGCCATGGTCACGGGGGTCGCGGCCTCTGCAGTGGCCTGTGTGGCCGCCTGCACCCCGGTCACGCAAAACGAAGCCGCGCAAATTGATGCAGGCGCAGATATTGCGCTGGATCGCCTATATGGGCGGTTTCCCGCGGCCATCCGACTTGGCCAACAGGCCTTTGGCATGTTGATCATGCCCCTGATGACCGAGGCCAGCTTTGGCTTGGGCGGGGCATTCGGGCGCGGCGTATTGCGCATCAACACCCAAAGTACCGATTATTATTCGGCAATTTCCGGCACGGTTGGCCTGCAAATTGGCGCCCAACAATATAGCCATGTGTTGTTTTTCATGACCCAAGATGCCCTGCGCGGGTTTCAATCCGCAGATCGGTGGTCGGCGGGCGCGGATATGCGCTATGCGTTTGTTGATCAAGGCGGCGCAATCAGCGGCGATGTATTCAACGCGCAATGGCCGGTTGTGGCGGCGGTGTTCGGGCAGGCGGGCCTGATTGTAGGCGCCAGCCTTGAAGGCACAAGATATACCCGATTGTCCCTATGATCGGGACTGTTGGCCTTTGGGATGGGCCTTGTCATACACATCCATCAGATGCGCATCTGTGACGCCGGTATAGGCCTGCGTTGTCGCGATTGAGGCATGGCCCAATAAATCTTGCACCGCGCGTAAATCGCCGCTTGCATTCAAAAGATGCGTGGCAAAACTATGGCGCAAGGCATGGGGTGTCACACTGGCCGGCAGGCCCAAATGCAAGCGCAGTTTTTCGACCAACCCCGACACAAGCCGGGCGTTCAACACCCCGCCGCGTATGCCCCGGAAAATTGGCATATCAGACCCCGTCAGATCATAAGGGCAAAGCGCAACATAATCGGCCACCGCCCTTTGCGTAATTGGCAAAACAGGCACATCGCGTTCTTTGCTTCCCTTGCCCGTCACGCGGATCACATCGCCGATTGGCAATTGCGCCCCGGTTAGGCCCAAGGCCTCGGCGCGGCGCAGGCCACACCCATAAAGCAACATCAAAATGGCCGTATCGCGGGCCCCCACCCATTTGCGGTGTTCCATTATTTGGGCACTGGTGACAATGTCACGCGCATCGGCGGGCGATAAAGGGCGCGGCAGGCTTTTGGTGAATTTCGGGCTGCGTTGTGATAAAATCAATGTGGCATCAAAACCTGCGCGTTCAGACCACCATCGGTAGAAATTTTTGACGGCAGATAATTTGCGCGCCATGGATCGGCTGCCAACGTCTTTGGCACGTTCATAGGCCATCCAGGCCCGCATATCTGTGCGCGACAGGTTTTGCATATCCTTGGGTGCAACCGGCCCGCCCTTATGATCCACCATAAAGCGCACAAACCCGTACAGATCGGCGCGATAGGCATCAACCGTGGCTTGGGATGCGCTAAGATTAACCTTAAGCCAGCCAAGCCAAGATTGCACCAAATCGGATATTGCGGGCGGGATCATCATAATGGGCCTTTCGGGCTGCGCCATATCGCGGCGGATATAGCGCAGTGTATCACTTACAAAATATGTTGCCCGGTTTTTTCCCAATCGTTCAAAAACGCCTCAAGCCCCTTATCGGTCAAAATGTGACCCGCCATGGATTTAATCACGCCCGGCGGTGCGGTGGCGACATCCGCGCCGATCAACGCGCAATCCTTCATATGGTTCGCATTGCGGATTGAAGCCGCCAGAATTTCAGTTGAAAACCCATAATTATCATAGATTTGGCGAATATCGGCAATCAAATCAAGCCCGTCTATATTGATGTCATCCAACCGCCCGATGAAAGGCGAAATAAATGTCGCGCCCGCCTTGGCCGCCAATAGCGCCTGATTGGCCGAAAAACATAAGGTGACATTGACCATACGACCTTCGCCCGACAAGACGCGGCACGCCTTTAGGCCCGCCCATGTCAACGGCACTTTGATCGTGATATTGGGGGCGATTTGCGCCAATTCGCGGCCTTCGGCAATCATGCCATCGGCATCCAATGCGATGGTTTCCGCCGATACGGGGCCGGGCACCATATCGCAAATTTCCTTGGTGACTTCTTTGATATCACGGCCTGATTTCATGATCAGAGACGGGTTGGTGGTGACACCATCCACCATGCCCAGATCATGCAGTTCAGCAATGGCCTGAACATCGGCGGTGTCGACGAAAAATTTCATGATGCGGGTTCCTTTCACCTGACGCCTATAATCGGTAAGGTCTTCTAACCGAATGATGTCAAAGCGGGAACCCATGACCGACAGCTATTTTCACGAAGACACGGTTATTTCTGTTTTAACCCGCGATGTCATGGACCGCATGTTGGATTATCGCGCGCCTGCGGGGGGGTGTCATGCGGGGGCATTTGTGCAGGTGCCCCTTGGCCCGCGCAAGGTTGTGGGCGTTGTGTGGGGGCCGGGCCAAGGCAATTGGGACAGGGCAAAATTACGGCAGGTTCTGGGCGTGTTGGATGTCGTGCCCATGCGCGCCGAATTGCGCGATTTTCTGGACCGCGCGGCGGGTTATACCCTAACATCCCAAGGGGCGATGTTGCGTTTGGCCACACGTGTGCCGGGTTTGGGCCAACCGCCATCTGAACAAATCCTTTATCATCTGGGCACCGCACCCGCACCACGTCTGACCAAAGCCCGCCAACAGGTGTTAGAGGTTTTGGAAACACAGGGCGATCAGGGCCTATCGCTATCCGAACTATCCGAAATGGCCGGCGTCAGCACATCGGTGATCAAAGGTTTGGCCAGCTTTGGCACGCTTGAGGCCCGAACCGCCCCCCGCGATGCCCCCTATCCAAGGCTGGATCCCAACAAACCCGGCAAGCCTTTGACCGATGATCAGGCCGCCGCAGTGGATCAATTGCGCATCCAGGCCAAGGCGGGGGGCTATGGCACCACATTGCTAAAAGGTGTCACCGGGTCGGGCAAGACCGAAGTGTATCTAGAATCCATCGCCGCCTGTTTGACCCAAGGCCGCCAAGCATTGGTTTTATTGCCTGAAATCGCGCTTACGGCAGAATTTCTAACCCGGGTTGAACGCCGTTTTGGTGCAAAACCCGCCGAATGGCATACCGGCGTCACCCAAGCCACCCGGCGGCGATGTTGGAATATGGTGGCCCAAGGCCGCGCGCAATTGGTGGTGGGCGCGCGATCGGCGCTATTTTTACCATTTCAGGATTTGGGCCTGATTATCGTCGATGAAGAACATGACGGATCGTATAAACAAGAAGAAGGCGTGATTTACAACGCCCGCGATATGGCGGTGTTGCGGGCGTCGCTGAATGGGGCGCAGGTTGTGCTGGCCTCGGCGACGCCATCATTGGAAACTTGGGCCAATGCGCAATCGGGCAAATATGGGCGGCTTGATTTACCCAAACGCTTTGGCGCGGCGGTCATGCCTTTATTGCGTGCGGTGGATATGCGTACCCAAGATGTGCCGGGGGGGCGTTGGGTGTCGCCCACCCTACAGGGCGAAATCAAAAAACGGCTTGAGATCGGGGAACAATCTTTGTTGTTTCTCAATCGTCGCGGCTATGCGCCGGTGACAATCTGCCGGGCCTGCGGGGTGCAGGTTGGGTGTGATCTGTGCGATGCGCGCATGACCGAACACCGGTTTCAAAACCGGTAGTCCGGACAACGGGATCAACCTGTGGAGCACGTTCCCCGGATGCGGGATCAACCGCTATAGTGGTCCCGCGGGCATCATTGGAATGCAAGCCCTGGCCGGCTGCCCCATAAACTTCCCACATTGAGGAAAGTGTATA
>CAZPSB010000077.1:4292-5640 GCA_964589025.1 uncultured Jannaschia sp.
ACAAAACCCATCCCCGATACCTGCCCTGCCTGCGGGGCAGAGGGCAAAATGGCCGCACTTGGCCCCGGTGTTGAACGCATCGCCGAAGAGGCCGCAACCCTGTTTCCCGATGCTAAACAGGCGGTGCTTAGTTCCGATCTGTTTGCCTCGGCGCGCGCGTTAAAAGACCGCGTGCAAGACATTGCAACCGGCGATATTGACATTATCATCGGCACGCAATTGGTGGCCAAAGGCCATAATTTCCCGCGTCTGACACTGGTGGGGGTGGTAGATGCCGATCTGGGGTTGCACGGGTCTGATCTGCGCGCAGCCGAACATACATTTCAATTGATCCGGCAGGTGGCAGGCCGCGCGGGCCGGGTCGATACACCGGGGCTGGCGCTTTTGCAAAGCTATCAACCCGATCACCCGGTGATGCAGGCGATTTTATCAGGCGATGACGAAGGGTTCTGGCAGGCCGAGGCCACCGAACGCGAAAGCGCAGGAATGCCCCCTTATGGGCGGCTGGCCGGTGTGGTGATTTCCAGCCCAGATGCCAGCACGGCCTTTGATTTGGGCACATATCTGGCACGCAATGCGCAGGCCCTTACACAGGCAGGCGCGCAGGTATTTGGCCCCGCGCCTGCGCCAATTGCGCGGGTACGCGGGCGGCATCGGGTAAGGTTATTGATCAAGGCACCGAAACAAACACCCCTGCAAACGGCGATATCGGCCTGGCTGGCCGGTGTAAAATATCCAAAAAACCTGCGGCTTTCGGTCGATATCGACCCGCAAAGCTTTTATTGATATCAATGCAGGAAACAGTCATACTGACCCAAATAATAAAAACCACCAGGCAGGCAAAACATGGCGGATCATATTCATCCACAACCGGGCATTTTGGATATTGCGCTTTATCAAAGTGGCAAAAGCGTGATTGAAGGCCACGCCAATCCGCTCAAGCTTAGTTCAAACGAAAACCCATTTGGGCCAAGCCCGATGGCCGCCCAGGCCGCAACCGCCGCCTTGGCCGATTTGCACCGATACCCTGCCACCGATCACGGCGCGCTGCGCGCAGCGCTGGCGGGTCGGTATGGGCTAAAGGCGGCGCAGATCATCTGCGGCGTTGGATCAGACGAAGTTCTGGCCTGGCTAGCGCAGGCCTATGCCGGGCCGGGCGATGAGGTCATGTTCACCGAACACGGGTTTTCCATCTATCGCATCGCCGCCCAATCGGTAGGCGCCACCCCAATTGAGGTACCAGAACAGAACCGCACCACCGATATTGATGCCCTCATCGCCGCCGTGACCAACCGCACGCGCATCATTTTTGTGGCCAATCCCAACAACCCAACCGGCACGATGGTAT
>CAZPSB010000077.1:5650-7168 GCA_964589025.1 uncultured Jannaschia sp.
TGCGGCGGGGCTCAATCCAATCACTGTCGCGCCACCGCTCTGGCCGCGGCCAAAATGGGTCTGGACTGCCGCCTCCTGCCCCGGACGCCCGACCCCGCCAATCCCCCGGCCTTGAGCGGCAACATTCTTCTGGATCGTCTGGCCCGCGCGTTGCCCATGCAATGCCTGTTGGTGATTGATGGGGCCTATGCGGAATTTGTGCCGGGCTATGATGGGGGCGCGGCCTTGGTGGAACGCCACCAGAATGTGGTGATGACGCGCACCTTTTCAAAACTGTTTGGTCTTGGCGGCTTGCGGGTTGGCTGGGGCTATGGGCCGGGGCATGTGATTGATGTGCTCAACCGTATTCGCGGGCCGTTTAACCTGTCTAAACCCGCGCTTGCAGGGGCCGAGGCCGCCTTGGCCGATACCGATTTCATCGACACTTGCCTGCGTGTAAATGCCCAAGAACGCGCCCGCCTGACCGGCGGTTTGCGCCAAATTGGCATCGCAGTGGATGACAGCCACGCGAATTTCGTTCTGGCCCGGTTTGATGATGAACGCCAAGCCGATGCCGCCGATGCGCATCTGAAATCAGCAGGCATTATCGTGCGCCAGGTCAAAGGATATAACCTGCCCAATGCGCTGCGCATCACCATAGGCCGACCCGATGATGTGACCCGCGTCTTGGATGCCTTGGCCCGGTTCAAGGGGGTGGCATGACCAAAATTTACAATCGCGTCGCCCTGATTGGTTTGGGCCTGATTGCCGGATCATTATCATATGCCATAAGGCGGGCCGGTTTGGCCGATCAGGTCGTGGGCACCGCGCGATCTGCCGAAACGCGCGCCACCGCGCGGGATATGGGCCTGTGTGATACCATCGTCGACACAGTCGAACAGGCCGTGGCGGGGGCCGATTTGGTGGTGATCTGCACACCTGTTGGCGCAATGGGTGCGATCGCACAATCCATCGCGCCGCATTTGCAAAAGGGCGCAACACTAACCGATGTAGGGTCGGTCAAGCGTGCGGTCATCACCGCAATCGCACCGCATTTGCCCGATCATGTGCATTTCATCCCCGGTCATCCTTTGGCAGGCACCGAACATTCCGGCCCGACATCGGGCTTTGCCGAATTGTTTGACAATCGCTATGTTCTTTTGACCCCGGCTGAAGACACCGACCCCGCCGCACTGGACCGGCTGCACCAGCTTTGGCAAGGATGCGGTGCGTTTGTCGAAGATATGGATGCCGATCACCATGATCTGGTTTTGTCGGTTACATCGCACACCCCGCATCTGATTGCCTATACAATGGTGGGCGTGGCCGATGATCTGGGCCGCGTCACCGATAGCGAGATCATCAAATATTCTGCCGCCGGATTTCGCGACTTTACCCGCATCGCGGCCTCTGACCCGGTGATGTGGCGCGATGTGTTTTTATCAAACAAAAAGGCGACGCTGGAAATTCTGGGCCGCTTTACCGAAGAATTATTCGCCCTGCAACGCGCCATTCGCACCGGTGATGGTGATCATCTGC
>CAZPSB010000077.1:7178-9897 GCA_964589025.1 uncultured Jannaschia sp.
AAGATTATTTCACCCGCACCCGCGCCATCCGGCGTGGTATTATTGCCGCCGGCCAAGATACCGATGCGCCTAATTTTGGACGTATCCCACAAAAACCCGCGGGGGCAGATTAATGTTTGGCCTGATTCGCAATATCCGCTTGATCCGGCGCATGGCTGTGATTGCCGGGGTGGGATTTGGCGGGGCGGGTTTGGTCAACAGCCCTGACCCGGCGCAAGATACCGCCATATCAACGCCCAGCCGTGATATCGTGCAACCCGCCGCCGCCCCTATGCCCATGATTGGGCAGGCCCTTAGCCCACCAAACACACAAGCCCCTTATGTGTCTATTCGGCCCATGATGCGCGCCATCGGGCCAGGGGCGGCCATTGCGCCGGGGCTTGCGCCGCGCGCGGTGCCGATTATTGCACCCCAAGACGATATACCCATCACCCAAAGCGTGGCGCAGGCCTTGGCCGATTACCAAGAACAAACATTGCCGGCCACATCGCCTGCGCCCGCAGATCAAGACGCCTTGATTGAAAATGTCATCGGGGCGGTTTTGGCAGACCCAAACCCGCCCTCTTTTGGATCCGCGCCCCCGCCTAGGCCCAGCCCGCCAGATGCACTACAACCCAACCCAATTCCGGCGCCACCCCCCCTTGTTGCCCTATCGCAATATGCGCCAATCCTGTCATTGCGCCCCAATCTGCGGCCCGCCAATATCGCGGCACGCCAAGACACGCCTGTCGCAGCAAGACCTTCTGGGGGGGGGATATGTGGGCTGGCCGATGTTGTGGGCACCCCCATCGCGCCCATCACATCCCGACAAACAGGGTGCGGCATTGCGCAACCTGTAAGGGTTGAATCCATCAGCGGCATTGAACTAAGCACTGCAGCGACCTTGAACTGCGATACTGTACGGGCCTTGCACATATGGGTCAATCAATCCCTGATCCCCGAAACACGGCGGTTTCGCGGTGGGGTGCGCAGCATGCGCATCATGGGGTCATATTCCTGCCGCACGCGCAATTCGCAATCCGGCGCGCGGTTAAGCGAACATTCAACCGGCAATGCGATTGATATTGGCGGGTTTAATATGGGCAATGGCACAACCATCACAGTGTTGGAAAATTGGGGCCAAGGCCGGCCTGGGCGGATCCTGCAATCTTTGCATAGTGGGGCATGCGGGCCATTTGGCACTGTGCTTGGGCCGGATTCTGACCGGTTTCACCAAGATCATTTCCATTTTGATGTCGCCGATTACCGATCAGGGCCTTATTGCCGATGATCTGCGGATGAATGTGCTGCCCCAAGGCGCGGCAAAATCGCAAAAGGCACATCGCCCAAATAGGCCAATCCATTTTCCAAAACCAAAATTGTATCAATATTGTCTGGGTTTCCAGATGCTTGGGCGCTTTGGGCTAGGAAATATTCAATCGTGCGGGTAAAGCGCTGCCCCAAAAGACCTGCGGCATTGGCACGGTCAAAAATTTCTTGCCAGTTTTGGACACGCAATCGCAACTGCCCTATAGGCAGGCCATCGGGCGCAATGTCGATTGTGCCACTCAGATCAAATGCCAGATGGCCCCATTCTGCGCCCAGATGATCAAGCGTGATCTGCACCAATTCGGGGTCGGTTTGCGCGCCCATCCGCCACGGTTCATCAAATTGCAACCTTGCGGCGGCATCCATTGTGTCAATCTGCGGGGGCAATGTGGCTTGGGGGTCAAAAATATCTATACTGTCTTGCGGCACCTGCACCGCGCGCGCGATCAAGGACATATCATATGCGCCACTGCCCCTATTGATTTGGGAAAAATCAAATTGCGCCTGATCAAAGCCAAAAATCGGCGCAGCCCCATCAAACGACACAGCCAAATCAGACGCTTCAAAATGCACCCGATCAAGCGCGAATGCATCAAACAAGCCGATATCAACACCAATCCATGTATCCAGGGATACGCCAATCGTGATCACCTGCCCGCCCAATGTCAAAACCTGATGCGGCGGGATATGCAGGCGCGCGCGGCTTAGATCTGGCAGGCTTTGGCGCAGATATCCCGCGCCGCCTGCCGCCCAATGCCATTGGCCCCGCCCATCGCGCAGGTCGATCTGTTCAAGACGCGTTAGAATGACGCCTGGAAACCCCCTATGATAGGGGCCATCATATTGTATGCCCCACCCATCTTGTTGGGCCAATGTTGTGATCTGACGCAAGGCGATATGCGTAACCAAGACCCACCCACCCCAACACAGGCCATAGATCACGGAAAGGATCATCCCAATTTTCAAAAGGCGTTTCACACTTCACCCTTTCCGTCGAATGATGTTTCAAATTAAAAGACAGCAATCACAAAACAGGACATATCAATATGCCATTGGGTGACAAGACATTTTGGGTATTTGGCTATGGGTCTTTGTTGTGGAACCCAGGCTTTAGGGTGGCGCAATCCAAAATCGCACGATTGCACGGGTGGCGGCGCAGTTTTTGCATGTCATCCATCCATCATCGCGGCACGGTTGAAAACCCCGGCCTTGTTCTGGCGCTTGATCGTGCCCAAGGCGCAGAATGCCAAGGCGTGGCCTTTCGGGTTGATGCGGGTGATGCACCCGATACATTGGCCTATTTACGCGAACGTGAACTGGTTTCATCGGCCTATTTGGAAACGGTGCAACAGGTTGTGATGGACGATAATGGCGACACACAGCCCGCGCTGACTTATGTGATTGATCCCCG
>CAZPSB010000078.1:0-9814 GCA_964589025.1 uncultured Jannaschia sp.
TTTTAATCGCCAAGGCCAGTGCAAAAAAGATGTGGTTTAAAACATACAGCGCCGCCGCCATATTTGCACCCCAATCATAGATATACAGCCCCGCATATAGTAAAAAGATCGCCCCCAGCCCGGCATATTCCACAATCAACGCCAGGCGTTCACCAAAACGCGCCACGATTTTGCCGATCAAAGGTGCGGCCACCATATTGGCCATGAGGGTAATCATGAATAATGCCGTTATATCATGCACTTCGAATGCATAGCGTTCGACCATCATAAAGGCGGCAAACACCACGAAAATTTGCCGTCGTGCGCCCGACATGAATTGCAATGCGTAATATAGCCAGTACCGTTTGCGCAGCACCATGTGCTTTTTCTGCGGGTTTGGGCTTTCGAATTGGGGGTAAAGGAAAAAACAAATCCCGGCCAATATCGCCGTAATTGCCCCCGCCACGCCATAAACAAAGTGATAGCTTAGGTCAAACCGCGCCCATGTCAGCATAATGATGCAATAGGTCACAAAGGTTGCCGCCGATCCAATCGACAATAACCAGCCCAATGTTTGCGGCGCGCGCGCCTTGTCAATCCATTGTAATTGCAGCGATTGATTGACCGTTTCATAATAATGAAACCCAATCGAACTTAGCAGCGTCATAAACAACAACCCGCCCAGTGTCGGGAATTGCGCCGTCAGCGCCGTCGCCACACCCAACAAGATCAAGGATATAAGCCCCAACACTTGTTCACGTATAAACAGCAATAAAACAATCACCCCGATGGCCAAAAAACCCGGGATTTCGCGAATGGTATGCAGCAGGCCAATATCATCGCCTTCAAAATCGGCAACGCCGATCACAAAATTGTTTAACAAAACAGTCCATGTTTGAAACGCAATGGGCATGGCAATGGCCATAATCGCCAAAAGCGCCACAGGTTGCCGCCAAAGCGGGCGGTTGCGCGCCTGCGCCAAGCCAACCGTCGGAAGAAAATCACCAAATGCCATGTCACGCGCTTACGGTATATTTTCAGCGAAAGCTAGCGCTGAATACGCGCGCGATCATTCGGTCGCAATCCCAGCGCATTGAAAAACGCACCGATCAAATCAGGCGATGTCAGCGCCGTAATATGGCCCAACAAATCCCCGGAATTATTGTCAAAATCGCTTACGTCAATCACGCTTAGGCCGAGCTGTTCCAATGCGGCTATGTTTTCTAAACTGCCCAACCGTTCAGATTGGCGTGTCAGGCGCGATGACACCAACAAGGCCCGGTCGCGATTGGATGTGAAAATAGAAAACTGGCTTGCGTTCATATCAATCCGTTCGATCTGGTTGCGGAACAAATCAACATCAAGATCAGGCGCGATTAACACAACAGATTCAATCGCCGCCAGGGTTGTGGCATTTCTGCCAATGCTTATCTGTCTTAGGGTTTCCATTGTCAGATGGGACCCCATTGAATGCGCAACAATATGAATGGGGATGCCTTGCGCCGCGATCAGGCCTAAGGTGCGTTCAAGCCCATCACGGGCGAATAGCACACTGTCGCGGTCATAAACATAATCGGCCACGCGGCTGCCGCTGGGCCAACTGAAATGCACGGCCTGTGCGGGCAGGTTGAAATCATATCTGATTTGCGCCGTTCGAAACAGGCCCGTTGCAAAAGGTGTGTTATAGCCATGGATGAACAAAACCACCCGGCGATTTGCAACAGGAACATCTGCAAGTGCGTGTTGCAGATTATGTATAAATGCGGTTTCGTCGGGTAAAATATCGGCCCGTGTTGCGATAAATTCTGACGTTAAATCAATGGCGCGCGCCGGGTTTCGGACAGTTTCAACATCACCAAAATTCCGCGCAGGGGGGATACGAATATCATAGGCCGAAAAAATCAGGTCTGTTTGCCTGATCGTGTAGGTCGCATCGGTGATGGCTGTTCGGTGCGCAGCCACCAAAACCGTTTCCGATGCCCTGCCTGGATTGGCATTGGGTAGTGTAACAACAACAGGCGGGCCCGCACAGGCCACCAGAATAACAACACCACCCGTCACCCATAAGAACCGAAAAACCCCATCCCGGATTTGCCCCGGGATGAGGTTTGAAAACCACAAGGTCATGTGACACCATATACGCATCACAATTTCCCTTAGTTTGATTTAGTTTTTGGCGTAGAATTCAACAACAAGGTTGGGTTCCATCATGACAGGATATGGCACATCACCAAGGCCGGGTGTGCGCAGGAATGTTGCGGTCATTTTGGAATGATCAACCTCAACATAATCGGGCACATCGCGTTCGGCCAGTTGAACGGCCTCAAGCAACACAGCCAGTTGTTTTGACCGATCACGCACTTCGATCACATCGCCTTCTTTAACGCGATATGACGGGATGTTCACGCGTTTGCCATTCACCAAAACATGGCCATGATTTACGAATTGACGTGCGGCAAACATGGTTGGCACGAATTTCGCGCGGTATACAACCGCATCGAGGCGGCGTTCCAATAGGCCGATTAGGTTTTCACCGGTATCGCCTTTCACGCGCTCGGCCTCGGCATAGATGCGGCGGAATTGTTTTTCGGTCAAATCCCCGTAATAGCCTTTTAGCTTTTGCTTGGCGCGCAATTGCAAACCGAAATCAGACATTTTGCCTTTGCGGCGCTGGCCATGTTGGCCGGGTCCGTATTCGCGGCGGTTAACCGGTGATTTTGGGCGACCCCAGATGTTTTCGCCCATCCGGCGGTCAATTTTATATTTGGCAGCGGTCCGTTTTGTCACCTCTGATATCCTTCTGTAAATACGCGCCTTGGGCGCATTATGAAGGGCGTTGTCCTTTGCCTTGCGGCCGACAGGCATCCCCTTGCGGGGGCCCCCAACACCAATTTGAACCTGCCTTTTATCGGCTTTTGGCGTGGGGTCAAGCCTTAGATGTTCAGGTGATCACATCTGGTGCATTGCGCCCGGTATAGGCCTTGATATTGGCCAATTCTTCGATCGCTGCAATAACGGGGGCCAACGCATCTTGTGGGTCTTGATCAAACGCATTCGGCGTGGTTTCCACCGATTCCAGATAAACCCGTAATGTCGCGCCTTGGGTTCCCGTGCCCGATAGGCGCAAGACACCCCGCGCGCCGCCGTCAAATTGAATGCGCAGGCCCTGATTATGCGATACTGACCCATCGACCGGGTCGTGATAAGAAAATTCATCGGCTTGTGAAATCGTCAATCCGGCGGCCTTGGTTCCCGGCAAATCGCCCATGCGTGCGCGCAAGGCGTTCATCAAATCATTGGCGGTTTGGGTGTCAATTGCCTCGTAATCGTGGCGTGAATAATAATTGCGGCCATATCTGGCCCAATGATCGACCATCAGATCCGCCACCGATTTACGGGTTGCGGCCAAAATGTTTAGCCATAACAACACCGCCCAAAGCCCGTCTTTTTCGCGCACATGGTGTGACCCTGTGCCGGCGCTTTCTTCGCCGCATAAGGTGACGCGGCCTGCATCCAATAAATTGCCAAAATATTTCCACCCTGTGGGCGTTTCATAACATGCCATGCCTTTGGCGCGGGCCACGCGATCGGCCGCGGATGATGTCGGCATTGATCGCGCCACACCGGCCAGACCCCCGGCATAACCCGGCGCCAGATGCGCCAAATCGGCCAATACCGCCAAACTATCGGATGGGCCAACATAGCACCCGCGCCCCACAATCATATTGCGATCCCCATCGCCGTCTGATGCCGCGCCGAAATCAGGCGCATCATCGCTATACATGATATCCATCAAACCCTTGGCCCAAACCGGGTTTGGGTCGGGATGCCCGCCGCCAAAATCGGGTTTCGGCGTGGCGTTGATCACACTGCCCGGCGCCGCACCAAGGCGGTTTTCCAAAATTTCAACCGCATAGGGGCCGGTAATGGCGTGCATCGCATCAAAGCACATCCGAAAGCCCGATTGAAACAGGCCCGCAATGGCTTTGAAATCAAACAGGCCCTTCATCAGATCGGCGTAATCGGCCACCGGGTCGATGATTTCAACCTGCATATCGGCCAGATTTGCCTGCCCGATTGTGCCAAGCGATACCTGCGCGCCATCCATGATGTGATATTCGGTAATATTTTGGGTGCAGGCGAAAATACGTTCGGTCACGGTTTCGCTGGCCGGGCCACCATTGGGGCCGTTATATTTCAGGCCAAAATCCTGATCTATCCCGCCGGGATTATGGCTGGCTGATAAGATTAACCCACCATCGGCCTTATATTTGCGGATGATATGGGACGCCGCCGGGGTGGATAATAACCCCGATTGCCCGACAATGCATTTTGCCGCGCCACCCGCCGCCGCCATGCGCAGAATTGTGTCAATCGCAGTGTCATTGTGAAACCGCCCATCGCCGCCAATCACTAGGGTTTTGCCTGTGACACCGCCGATCCCATCAAAAATCGCCTGCACATAATTTTCAAGATAATGGGCCTGCATAAACACGCGGGTTTTCTTGCGCAGGCCACTGGTGCCGGGTTTTTGGCCGTCAATCGGGGTGGTGGGTATGGTTTGTGTGGTCATATCGAAACGGTCCCATATATTTAGGATGTGGTCACAGGGCAAAGATCAAAGGCAACCACACTATCGGTGCGGATGATGGCAATGCCATTGCGTGGGGATTTGGCGCTTTTGCCTGAGGTATCAATCACGCGCTGCCAGCGGTGGCCGGGCAGGGCCTCGGGGAGGGTCGCGCGGGTCTGAGGGCCGGCATTGAACACCAGATAAATCGCCCCCAGTCTTGGATCATAAGATGGGGTGCCGCGCGCCATGCGCATTTCAACGCCCAGAAACCGGATATTGGGGTTGATCCAGTCGTCTTCTTCCATCGCATTGCCATCGGCACGGCGCCAAAACACATCGGGTTTTCCATCAACCGCACGGGTGCGTGCGTGCAAAAACCGTTTTTGCCGCAAGATCGGGTTGTTTTTGCGAAAAGCAATAATATGCTGACAAAACGCCAAAAAATCAGGGTCTGTATCATCCCAGTTGATCCATCCAATCGGGCTGTCCTGACAATAGGCGTTGTTATTTCCGCCTTGCGAATTGCCCAATTCATCACCGGCCAGAATCATCGGGGTACCTTGGCTTAACATCAATGTGGCCATCATATTGCGCCGCCTTTGGGCGCGTTTGGCGATGATTTTCGGGTCATCGCTGGCGCCTTCGACGCCGCAATTGTCAGAACAATTATGATCATGCCCATCACGATTGCCTTCGCCATTGGCATGATTGTGTTTATGAGTATAGCTGACGGTATCCATCAGGGTGAACCCATCATGGGCGGTGATGAAATTCACCGATGATGTCGCAGGCCGCCCGTCATGATCAAAGCGTAACGCCGAGCCAGTGACATGGCCCGCCAGTTTTCGGGTCACGCCGTCATCGCCGCGCCAGAATTTGCGGATATTGTCGCGGTATTTGTCATTCCATTCGCCAAAGGGGGATGGAAACGCGCCCAATTGATACCCGCCCGGCCCTACATCCCAAGGTTCGGCAATCAGTTTTACCTTGTTCAAAACCGGGTCTTGGCGCACGGCGCGGCAAAATGGCCCATCGCGGTCAAACCCGCCCGATGTGCGCGCAAGCGTGGAGGCCAGATCAAACCGAAACCCATCAACATGCATGATTTCAACCCAATAGCGCAGCGAATCCATCACCATGCGCAGAACAAAGGGATGATCCAAGTCAAGCGTATTGCCGCAGCCGCTATCGTTAACGAAATAGCGTTTGTCGGGGCCAAGTCGGTAATAGCTGGCATTGTCAAAACCACGAAAACACAAGGTGGGGCCGTTTTGATCGCCTTCGGCGGTGTGATTATAGACGACATCCAAGATGACCTCGATGCCTTCGGCATGTAGACGCGCGACCATTTGTTGAAATTCGGATATATCATTGGCCTGCATAAAACGCGGATCAGGGGCAAAAAAGCCATAGCTCATATAGCCCCAATAATTGCGCAGCCCCTTATCGACCAAAAAACGATCATCAACCGATGCATGCACAGGCATCAATTCAACCGCCGTGATGCCCAAGTTTTTCATATGTTTGATCATCGGTTCAGAGGCCATACCAAGAAAATGACCCGATTGACCAATATCGCCCCGCATCGCGGTTTGGCCTTTGACATGGGCCTCGTAAATCACGGTATCTGCCCAAGATGTATCGGGGCGCAGGCGGTCTTGGCGGCCCCAGGTAAAGGCCGGATCCACCACAACCGATCGTGGCATATAAGGCGCGCTGTCGCGGCTATCAAAGCTTAGATCGCCATCAGGGTGGCCGATTTCATACCCATATAGCGCATCATGCCATTGCACATGCCCCGTCAGGCGCTTGGCATAGGGATCAATCAAAAATTTATTGGGGTTGAACCGGTGACCTTCCAGCGGTGCATAAGGGCCATGTACGCGATAGCCATAATTTTGGCCGGGGCGCAGGCCGGCGATGTAAACATGCCAGATATGGCCATCGCGTTCGGGCATATCGACAAGATAGGTTTCATTGCCTTCGCGATCGCATAAACACAGTGTGACCTGCGTTGCATGTTGCGAAAACACGGCAAAATTCACGCCTTCGCCGTCAAATGTCGCCCCAAGCGGGTTGGGCCGCCCGGCGCTAAGTTGCAATTGGGTCATTCAAAAGCCTTAACAATATTACTATAAAGCGCGGTATAGGCAGTGGCAGAATTGCCCCAATCCACCGGCTGGGCCATCGCGTTTTGTTGCATCTTTGACCACAGGTTTTGATCCGTAAACAGATCACAAAGCTGGTTTAAGGCATGTGACAACGCATGTGCCGTCACCGGGTGAAACTGCACCCCGGTTGCGACAGGGTGCGCCAAACTGGCCGGTGAGGCCGCAATCACCGTATCGGCCAACCCCCCCGTGCGCGCCACAAGCGGGATCGTGCCATAACGCAGCCCATATAATTGCGTCAATCCGCAAGGTTCAAATCGTGAAGGCACCAAAATCGCATCCCCGCCCGCAATCATGCGATGCGATAGCAATTCATCATATCCGATGCGCACGGCCACATTGGGGTCATTGATATGTTGAAACGCGGTTTGCAGGCCCGGATCACCCGATCCCAACACCGCCAATTGCCCGCCGCGCGCCAATAGGGTGGGCAGGGCTTGTAGCAATACATCAAGACCTTTTTGTTCGGTCAGGCGTGACACAACAACACAAAGCGGGCCTTGCGCATCAGGCAGGCCAAATTCAGCGCGCAATGCGGTTTTATTGGCCGCTTTGCCTTTGGGGGTGTCATAGCGGTGAATATGTGGGTCGATTTCAGGTGACCAAACCTGCGTGTCAATACCGTTCAAAATACCGCTTAGATCGCCTGCGCGTGCGCGCAGAACGCCATCAAGACCCATGCCAAAGGCATCGGTCATCAATTCCTGCACATAGGTGGGCGATACGGTTGTCAGTTTGCTGGCATGGGTCAGGCCCGCCTTTAACATCGAAATTTGGCCCCAGTATTCAACCTTATCGGCGGTTAAATCCTGCGGTGCAATGCGCAACCCGTTGGCACGATATATCGGCACCAGACCCTGAAATGCGATATTGTGGATGGTCAAAATACTGGGTCGCGCGCACCCCATTTGATGCATGTAATAGGGCGTCAAACCGGCCTGCCAATCATGGCAATGCACGACATCAGGCCCCCAATCGCCGATCTTTTGCGCCGCAATATCGGCCGCCACCTGACAGAGCGCGGCATAGCGTTCAGGGTTGTCGGGCCAATCGTGCCCATCGGGGCCAAGATAAATATTCCCGTCGCGATCAAATAGATGCGGCGCATCCAGAACCAATAGATCAAGCCCCGCCGCCTTGCCCGCCAAAACCCGCGCCGGTTTGCCAAAGCAATCTTTGAGTGTGGCAATTGTTTTTGTCGCATCAAGTGCGGTCATCACTTGGCGGTAGCCTGGCAAAAGGGTGCGCATATCCACCCCATGGGCGGCAAGGGCTATGGGCAGGGCACCGGCCACATCGGCCAATCCGCCGGTTTTCACCAAAGGCGCGCATTCAGACGCGACCGATAAAACCTTGATCATTGCGCCGCCTGCCAGACCTTTACCATATCTTTGGTGATCAAGGTGGTGCCCTTTTCGGTTACGCGGAAAAATTTGGCGTCTTCGACCGGGTCTTCGCCCACGACCAACCCGTGTGGGATTTCAACACCGCGGTCAATCACGCATTGACGCAACCGCGCCGACCGGTTGACCACGACATTGGGCAACACGACCGAATGATCCAACACCGCATAAGAATTGGTTTTAACATTGCTAAATAACAGGGAATTTCGGACCTCGGTTCCTGAAATGATACATCCGCCCGATACCATGGATGAAATTGCCACCCCGCGCCGGTCTTTTTCATCATGGATAAATTTGGCCGGCGGCAGAATTTCGGAATGTGTCCAGATGGGCCAGCTTTGATCCCATAAATCCAGTTCGGGGGTGAAATCGGTCAGGTCTATATTGGCCTCCCAAAAGGCATCAAGCGTGCCAACATCGCGCCAATAGCTGGGGGCGCCTTTGGCCCGCACGCAACTATCGTCAAAGCGATGTGCGATTGCCTTGCCGTTTTGCACAATAGCCGGGATCAGATCATTGCCAAAATCATGGGCCGAATTCGGATCATCGGTATCTGACAACAATAGATCGCGCAAAAACGCCCATTTGAAGACATAAATCCCCATGGATGCCAAAGATTTTGTCGCATCCTCGGGGGTGGGGGGCGGATCGGCAGGTTCTCGTAATCCATTTTATAGATATGATCGCCTGCCAAGATCACGATATAGTCTATGCCGTAACTGTCAATGATATCAATGTTTTGTGTGACGGCATCGGCGGTGCCGCGATACCACATATCTTCAGATACGCGTTGGGATGCAGGCAGAATATCCAGAAATTCATTGCGTTCTGGTCGGAAAAAATTCCACCCGCGTTGGCAATGCCGGATCAAAGAATGCGCCTTGTATTGGGTGGCCACTGCCATGCGGCGAATGCCAGAATTCATCGCATTGGACAGGGCAAAATCCACAATGCGGGTTTTGCCGCCGAAATACACCGCCGGTTTGACCCGGCGATCGGTTAATTCCTTAAGGCGCGATCCGCGCCCGCCGGCCAACACAAAAGCCATTGATCTTTGTGATAAGCGTGAATTTGGTGCCATATACGAGACCCTCCCTTAAGTCTGATGGCGGAACATCAACGTCGCCAAAGGCGGCACGGTGATTTCCATGGATTGCGGCGCATCCTGCCAGGCGATGTCATCGGTAAAGACCGCATCGTAATTGCCGCGATTGGCGCCGCCATATGTTGCGGCATCGGTATTAAGAATTTCGCGCCACTGGCCTGCGGCGGGCACACCAATGCGCCAGCGCCGTTCAATCGGGGTAAAGTTGCACACCACAATCACCGGCGCATCGCCTGTATCGCCAAACCGGGCAAAGGCAATCAGTGACCCGTCGGGATCATTGGCCAACCACCCAAAACCCGATGGGTCACAATCGCGCCGGTGCAGGGCGGGCGTGTCGCGATAAATGTGGTTCAAATCCCGCACCAAAGCCTGCATTCCGCGTTGATTGGCCCCATGCAACGCATCCCAATCAAGCGATACATCATGGTTCCATTCTGACCATTGGGCAAATTCGCATCCCATAAACAAAAGCTTTTTGCCCGGATGCCCCCACATAAACCCATAATAGGCGCGCAGATTGGCGAATTTTTCCCATTCATTGCCGGGCATTTTTTCGATCATCGATCCTTTGCCATGCACG
>CAZPSB010000079.1:0-2842 GCA_964589025.1 uncultured Jannaschia sp.
CGAACCCGCAACAGCGCAATAGCGGTTGTGGGATCTGTGCCAATCAATTCGGCATCCAGTTCCAAACCTGACCGGAATTCAATCACAATTTCATCGGCATCTTCGATCACGTGGTTGTTGGTGACGATAAACCCGTCTTGGGAAATCACAAACCCAGATCCAAGCGCCTGACGGCGGCGGGGTTGGTTTTGGCCCGGCGCGTTGTCGAAGAAATCATTAAAGAAATCCTCTAAGGGCGATCCTTCGGGCACGGTGGGGCGGGGGCCTTGGCGGGTGGCCACCAGCGATGATGTGGGGATATTGACCACGGCATCGCCGACATTATCAACCAGATCGGCAAAGGTTTGCGGTGGCGCAGATTGTGCACGTGCAGGCGCCGAGGCAATAGCCAATAAGGCGGCGACCAATAAGGCGATGCATAGCCCCCCCAATGCCCCAATCATATGCCACGATTGCGCGGCGCTGTTCACAACCGCCGCCTGCGCATGGGATGGCGGATGTGTCATGGAATTGCGAAGATGTGTCTGCGCTGTCATGATCCTATTTCCTGTTTTAGAACTATGTGTTGGTGAAAATCATTATGGTTTAATGTTGGCGTTGCGATAGATAAATCAAGCGACATCAATATAATGACAGGTTCAAAAACATGTGAACAGGCGATGCGCGGTTATTTATATGCCTAAACTGATGGCCCATGACACCAAAATCGCGCCCAAACACAAGGCTGCCAATCCGATTATGCGGCGTGTTTCGGGCGCAATTTGTGCCATCATGCGCAAAATATCGTCTAAACGCGAAGGGGCCAGTGCAAACACCAGCCCCTCAATCACCAAAACCAGACCAAGGCCAAGCAAGATGAATGTCATATCATCCGCACCTATTGCGCCGCAGGCGATAAGCCAGAATTATTGAGATATTCAAAGAATTCTCCGTCTGGGGTGATCACAAGGCTGGCATTGTTTTGCAACGCGCGTTCATAGGCCGTCATGGATCGGTAGAATTCAAAGAATTCAATGTCTTGGCCAAAGGCTTCGGCAAAGATACGATTGCGTTCGGCATCGGCTTCACCGCGGGTGATTTCGGCATCGCGGTTGGCGGCGGAAACCAATTCAACCACGGTTCTATCGGCTTGGGCGCGCACGCGTTGGGCGGCCTCATTGCCGCGGGCGATTTCATCGGTGGCCTCGCGTTCACGTTCGGCGCGCATCCGCGCAAATGTGGCGGCAAGGTTTTGATCTGGCAGATTGGTTTGTTTCAACCGCACATCCAGAATTTCCAACCCAAGTTCGGTGGCCAAAACACGCGCCTGTTCGGTGATTTCTGTCATTAACCCGGCGCGTTCATCCGACAAGATTGTGTTGGATGTCACCCCATCCGCACCTAGAACAGCCCGAATTGTTGGGTTGATGATACGTTCCAAACGTGATGCACCTGTGGCCAAACCACCTTCGCCCACAGCTTCGCGAAAGCGCACAACATCAGTGATGCGGTATCGCGCAAAGGCATCAACCCGCAAACGACGGTCATCGGATGGCGTGACCTCAATCTCGGTGGTATCAAGCGATAAGATACGATCGTCATAGGTCACAACATTTTGAATAATCGGGATTTTAAAGTTCAAACCGGGTTCTTGGATCACTTGGCGAATTTGGCCAAATTGTAACACAAGTGCGCGTTGGCGTTCATCCACCACAAAGATGGAATTCAGACCAACAAATGCAGCAATCGCCAGAACGGGAATTAATAAAGCAGAACGTTTCATGTTATTTTCCCTTATTGATTTGCGCCACGGCGGATATCATTTAGCGGCAGATATGGCACCACGCCAGACCCACCCGCATCTTGGTTTTGGTCGATCAACACAAGATCAACATCCCCCAAGACGCGTTCCAGCGTTTCCAGATACAGACGGCGACGCGTGACATCGGGTGCCTGTTGATATTCTTCTAAAACCGCCAAGAATCGGCTGGCCTCACCTTGGGCCTCATTGACAACCTGGGCACGATACCCTTCGGCGACTTCCAAGATTTGGGCCGCTTCACCACGTGCGCCGGCCAAAACGCGGTTGGCATAGGCATCGGCCTGGCGTTCCAGACGATCACGTTCTTGTTCGGCGGCCTGCACATCGCGGAAGGCGTCGATGACTTCGGGTGGTGGATCGGCGCGGTCAAGGTTCAGACGAACAATATTCACGCCGCTTTCATAACTATCAAGCGTTTCTTGAATCAATGTTTGCACATTTTCGGCAATAATCGCGCGATCGCGGTTCAAAATCGGCGCCAGTTGCGTTTGGGATATCACTTCGCGCATTGCGGCCTCGGACACGGCCTCAATCGTGGCCTCTGGATCGCGCAGATTGAACAGATACAGCGCCGGGTCACTGATATTCCAGACGACTTCGAAATCAATATCGACGATATTTTCATCCGTGGTCAACATCAAGCCCGCCGAAGACGTACCGGGCCGGTTTGTGCCGATGGCTTCGGTGCGTTCACTGGTTGTGGCCAGAACTTCGGCGGTGACAAATGGCCAAGGGGCAAAATTCAGGCCCGGTGTGCCGATGCTAGAAAAAGACCCAAGGAACAATTCAACCGATCGTTCTTCGGGGCGGACGGTGTAAAATGAATTCAACAACCAGAATACAGATGCAAGGATCACACTGATGATCAAAACCGGGCGCATCGGAAAAGACGCATCCCCGCCGGGGCCGCCATTAAACCCGCCGCCCCCGCGCCCGCCCATAATGGCGCGCAATTGTTCTTGGCCTTTGCGGACGATGTCTTCGATTTCGACCTGTGGGTCGTTTCCGCCCCCGCTTGGGCGTTGTGGTCCGCCATTATTG
>CAZPSB010000079.1:2852-9101 GCA_964589025.1 uncultured Jannaschia sp.
CCCCCGCCTGATCCATTTCCGCCCCAAGGGCCGCCATTATTTCCTGACATTAGGTTTTGTTTCCTCTCGTTTGTGATGCATGTGATGCAAAACAAGTATGATCTGTTGCATCATATGGGGCCGATTGGGCAAATGTCACCGGCTTGGCCCGAAATTATTGGGGTTTATGTTCGGCGCACAGGTGTTTTCATCGTCACCAGTTCCTCTGACATGGTGGGGTGGACGGCAACGGTGCGGTCAAAATCTTCTTTGGTGGCACCCATTTTCACCGCAATCCCGGCCAGTTGAATCAATTCGCCCGCATGGGGGGCCACGATATGACACCCCAAGATTTTGCGCGTGGCCGTTGACACAAGCAATTTCATCAACACCCGGTCGCTGCGCCCGGCAAAGGCCGATTGCATGGGCCGGAATGAGGTACAATATACCTCAATCGGTTCTTGGTCGCGGGCTTGTTCTTCGGTTAGGCCAATACTGCCATATTCGGGTTGGGTAAACACCGCAGATGGGATCAGATCATGATCTACCTTTGTGGGGTTGGCCTTGAACACCGTTTCAACAAAGGCCATGCCTTCGCGGATCGCCACCGGCGTCAGGTTCACCCGGTTGGTGACATCGCCGATTGCATAGACCGACGGCACGGCGGTTTGGCTATAATCATCCACGATAATTTCACCCCGGCGGCCAAGGGCGATACCGATATCTTCCAGCCCCATACCGGTTGTGTTGGGCGCGCGGCCTGTGGCGAATAATACGGCATCAAACACATGATCTTGCCCATGGGTTGATTTCACCCAGATCGGGCCATCGCCTGGCCCATTTTCTGCGGCCTTTTCCGGGGCCAGGGTGGTTTCGCCTGCAGGCGCGCCCATCGCCGCCCCAGGCCCGTCTTGCACCGCCGAGGCCCGCGCCATATCCATGATATTTGTACCCAGATGCAGATCAACCCCTCGATCGCGCATCATTTCGGCGATCAAGCCACGGGCTTCATCATCAAACCCGCGCAGAATTTGTGCCCCACGGTAAAATTGTGTGACCGCAACCCCCAACCCATTTAGAATGCAGGCAAATTCACATGCGATATATCCACCGCCCACAATCAAGATGGATTTGGGCAGGGATGTCATATGGAAAATATCATCCGACACCATGCCCAAATGCGCGTTTGCCACATCAGGGCGCTGCGCATGGCCGCCTGTGGCCACCAGAATATGTTTGGAGGTTTTGGATCTGCCATCGCCCAATCGCACCCTATGGGCATCGGCCAATGTGGCGCGGGTATCGAAAATTTCGACTTTCGAATGGCTTAACAAAGATCGATAGACATTTTCCAATCGGTCCAGTTCGGTGTTTAATGTGGTTGAAAACCGGGCCCAATCAAAGGCACCATCGGCCACATCCCATCCATAGGCGCGCGCATCGCCAAAGGCTTCGCGATATTCGGATGCAAATACCATCAATTTCTTGGGCACGCAGCCGCGAATCACACAGGTGCCGCCCATCCGGTTTTCTTCGGCCAAGCCCACGCGGGCGCCTTCGGCGGCGGCCACACGGGCCGCGCGCACGCCGCCCGATCCGCCCCCGATGACGAAAAGATCATAGTCAAATTCCATATCGACCCCTTTTGTGATGCCTATAGGTTGAATGATATATGTTCAAGGCGGCCTACAAACCCGGCGCCATTAACAATGGCGTTCTTTGATATTGGCGCTGCCATCGCCATGGCCTATGATCACCATATCGCACATATCCAAAAACAGCCCATTTTCCACCACACCCGGAATTTGATTCAGGGCCAAGCTTAGATTGGCGGCATCGTCAATCTGTTTAAGGTGCAAATCAAGGATATAGTTGTTTTCATCGGTGCGAAAGGCCTGATCGTCATTCATGCGCAATGATATATGTTGCCCGCCCAGATGGGCATCGGCCAAGGCAGTGGTGATGAGATCGCGGGTGGTTTTCCAACCAAAGGGGATGACCTCAACCGGTAGGGGGAATGTGCCCAATATATCCACCTGTTTTGCGGCATCGGCGATTACGATCATCCGGTCCGATGCAGCGGCCACCATTTTTTCGCGCAACAACGCCCCGCCCCCGCCTTTGATCAAATTGAACATCGGGTCGCATTCATCGGTGCCATCAATCGTCAGATCCAGCCCCCCCGCGTCATCCAGATCAACCAAAGGAATGCCAAGCTTTTGGGCCAATTCTGCGGTGCGCGATGATGTGGGAACGCCCGTGACTTTAAGCCCTTGCTGGGCGATGCGTTCGCCTAGGCATTGCACCATCCAGGCCGCCGTTGATCCGGTGCCAAGCCCAAGGCGCATTCCATCTTCGATGAAATCAACCGCGCGGCGCGCGGCGGCCTGTTTGGCGCGATCAGATGGGGTCAGTTCAGACAGCATGGCAGGGGCCTTTATTCTGCGATAAGTCTTGGCCTTATTACCCAACCCGCCCCCCATGTGCGAGCATAAATTGCCTATCGCGCATTTGGCCTGTTTCGCGCCGCGCGCAGGTCGGGTAAAGATGCCATATGTCACATATGCCTCGATTCATCCATTTGCGCGTTCACACCGAATATTCCCTTTTAGAAGGCGCGATGCGGGTTAAGAAACTGCCCGCGCAGGCAGCAGATTTGAACATGCCCGCCATTGCCGTAACCGATACAAACAATATGTTTTGCGCGCTGGAATTTTCAGAAACCGCCATTCGGGCCGGGGTGCAACCGATTTTGGGCTGCCAGATGGATCTGCAATACGCCCCCCCGCAGGCGGGCGAAACCCCCAAACCGCCAGCGCCCATTGTTTTATTGGTGCAAAATGAAACCGGGTATCTGAATCTTATGGCGTTAAACAGTGCGCTCTATCTGCGCAAGGATGCGGTCTATCCGCATATCACGCTTGAGGATTTGGCCAAACATTCTGCGGGCCTGATCTGCCTGACCGGGGGGCCAACCGGCCCGTTTGGGCATTTGATCACCAATGGCCAAACACCAAAGGCCGAGGCCGTGTTGACGCAGCTGCAATCCATGTTTGACGGACGGCTTTATATGGAATTGCACCGCCACCCCCAAGATGATGCGCAACAGGCGCAAATCCTGCGCAATATCGAACAATGGGCGGTTGAAACGGCCTATGCGCGCGATATTCCCTTGGTGGCCACCAATGATGTCTATTTTCCATCGGCCGATATGTATGCCGCCCATGATGCGCTGATTTGTATCGCGCAAGGCGCCTATGTCGATCAAAACGAACCGCGCCGCCGCCTAACCCCACAGCATTATTTCAAAACACCCGATGAAATGGCGGCCCTGTTTGCCGATCTGCCCGAGGCGTTGGAAAACACCGTTGAAATTGCGCGCCGTTGTGCGTTTCGCGCCCGCACCCATGCGCCGATCTTGCCGCGATTTGCCGAAAATGAGGTCGCAGAATTGCGCGCCCAATCCCATCAGGGTTTGAAAGATCGTTTGGCCGTGATCCCTCATGCCGCTTTGGTTGAAGATTACGAAAAACGGTTGGATTTTGAATTGGACATCATCGAAAGCATGGGCTTTCCGGGGTATTTCCTGATTGTGGCCGATTTCATTAAATGGGCCAAGGATCATGATATTCCGGTGGGTCCGGGCCGGGGGTCGGGCGCGGGCAGTCTGGTGGCCTATGCACTGACCATTACCGATCTTGACCCGCTGCGATATTCCCTTTTGTTTGAACGGTTTTTGAACCCTGAACGGGTATCAATGCCCGATTTCGATATTGATTTCTGCATGGATCGCCGGGAAGAGGTGATCCGATATGTTCAAGACAAATACGGCCATGACAAAGTGGGCCAGATCATCACCTTTGGCGCGCTTTTGTCCAAGGCGGCGGTGCGCGATGTGGGCCGGGTGTTGCAAATGCCATTCGGGCAGGTGGATCGTTTGTCAAAGATGATCCCGGTGGAAGGCGTCAAACCGGTTTCCATCGCCCAGGCCCTGGCCCAAGAAGACCGCATTCGCGAAGAAATGCGCGAAACCGAACAAGATAAACGCGACGGGCGCGAAAACCCGGTCAAACGTTTATTTGATTATGCCGGAAAGATTGAGGGCCTGCTGCGCAATGCATCCACCCATGCCGCCGGTGTGGTGATTGGCGACAGGCCGCTGGATCAACTGGTGCCTTTATACCGCGATCCGCGATCGGATATGCCGGCCACGCAATTTAACATGAAATGGGTCGAACCGGCGGGGTTGGTGAAATTCGATTTTCTGGGTCTGAAAACCCTAACCGTGGTACAAAACGCGATTGATTTGATCCGTGCATCGGGCCGGCAATTGCACCAAGGCCCTGATGGCGCGCGCCTTTATGACCCGCCTGAAGGTGCACAAAACCAGATCAACGCCATTCCACTGGATGATCAGGCAACCTATGATCTATATGCCTCGGCCAAGACGGTGGCGGTGTTTCAGGTGGAAAGTTCGGGCATGATGGATGCCCTGCGCCGCATGAAGCCCGACACGATCGAAGACATTATCGCGCTGGTGGCCCTTTACCGCCCCGGCCCGATGGAAAACATCCCCAAATTTTGCGAGGTCAAAAACGGCCTCTCAAGTCGCGAAAAGCTGCACCCTTTGATTGATCATATCTTGGATGAAACCCAAGGCATCATCGTTTATCAAGAACAGGTGATGCAGATCGCCCAAGAAATGGCGGGATATTCCTTAGGCGGGGCTGATTTGTTGCGCCGGGCCATGGGCAAAAAGATCAAAGAGGCCATGGATGCCGAACGCCCGAAATTCCTAAAAGGGGCGGCTGAAAATGGTGTGGATGAACCAAAGGCGCTTGAGGTGTGGAACCTTTTGGAAAAATTCGCCAATTACGGGTTCAACAAATCCCATGCCGCCGCCTATGCCGTGGTCAGTTACCAAACCGCGTGGTTAAAGGCCAATCATCCGGTTGAATTTATGGCCGCCGTGATGAATTGTGATATTCATCTGACCGATAAATTAGGCGTTTACAAACAAGAGGTCGACCGCCTTGGCATCGAAACCGTGCCGCCTTGTGTCAATCAATCGGCGGCGCGATTCACGGTTGAGGATGGCAAAATCCTATATGCCCTTGGCGCGTTGAAAAATGTGGGCGTTGATGCGATGGGCCTAATCGTGGCCGCCCGCAACAAAGATGGGCCGTTTCAAACAGTGTTTGATTTTGCGCGCCGGGTTGATTTGAAACGGGTGGGCAAAAGATCGCTTGAAATGCTGGCGCGCGCCGGCGCCTTTGATATGTTGGATCGCAACCGCGCGCGGGTGTTTGCATCGCTTGATGCGTTATCGGTCTATTCATCGGCTTGTCATGATGCGGCGGCCTCAAGCCAGACATCGTTATTTGGAACCACGGGCGAAGATTTACCCGAACCGCGTTTGGCCGATATACCAGATTGGCTGCCCAATGAACGGCTGGGCCATGAACATCAGGCGATTGGGTTTTATTTGTCGGGCCATCCTTTGGATGATTACGCCCCGATGTTAAAACGCAAAGGATGCCACATGTTGACCGAGGTCGAAACCCGCGTTCAAAACGGCCCTTATGTGGCAAAAATGGCCGGGTCGGTGTCATCGCGCCAAGAACGCAAAAGCCAACGTGGCAATCGCTTTGCCTTTGTGCAACTATCTGATCCAACAGGTCTTTATGAGGTCACGGTGTTTTCCGATGTGCTGGATGCCGCCCGCCCCCATCTTGAGGCCGGTTCAAATATCCGCCTGCAGGTCGAAGCCACGCTTGAGGCCGATCAACTCAAGCTATTGGCGCGCTCCATTGAACCGCTTGATACGGTTATGGCCGGGGATGCGGGCCTTGGCCTGCGCGTATTCATAGATCGCAGCCAAGGCGTGCATTCGATCGGCAGTTTGTTCAAACGCATCGCCGCCGATGATACCCAATGCGCCCGTGGCCCGGTGCATCTGTGCCTGCAAGGCGATGGCCTGCCCGGCGAGGTTGAGGTGTTATTAGGCCAAAACCTGCCCGTTTCCCCACAAATCAAAGGCGCGCTGCGATCCATGGAAGGCATCGTGATGGTCGAAGATATCTAGCCTAAACATTGGCCGATGATTGAAACATCCCCGCCAATCCGCGTTTGATCACGCCCGATGTTTTGGGTGCGTCAAGGGCGATAAATGGCAAGGGGCGGCAGATTTCGATGGCCAACAAGCAGCAGCTTCTGGAGGCGATAAAAATCGCCGGGATGGAAACATCGCCGGGGGAATGAACGTAGAAT
>CAZPSB010000079.1:9111-9690 GCA_964589025.1 uncultured Jannaschia sp.
CATTGATCACACCTTCGCCAAAGCGGCGTGATAGTTTCGACAAAACCGACCCACCCAAGGCCGACCCCAATAAATCATCGCCAAGCGCCACCGCCCCCGTCGCCACCAGATGCGCCAAAACCGCCCGGATCAACCGCCAAGTGCCAAATGTGCCCGCCCGACCGCCATATAATTCGGCAATCCGCCGGATCATCCGCAGATTGGCAAACAGGGCTGTGGCAATATCGGCAAAGGCAATGGGCACCAATGCGGTCACGGTGGCAACATGGCGCAGGGCGGTTTCAACTTCGCGCAGGGCGGCGGCATCAATCGGCCCGATTAAATGCATTTCCCCCTGCATCAGCAAATCTTTGGCATCAATCGCATCGCCTTGGCGGTTTTGCAGCGTGTCGCGGGCACGCGCCAAATCATCGCGTGCGGCATAAAGCGTGTTAAGCTGGCGCAAAACAGCGCGGGCTTGGGCGGTGTCATTGGTGCTGCGGGCCTGTGCGGCGGCGCGGCGAATGCGATCAAGACGGCGCAGGCGAAATAATGCTGTGATCTCGCGCAGGCTTAGCAGCAAAAGACATAAGATCATCA
>CAZPSB010000080.1:0-4324 GCA_964589025.1 uncultured Jannaschia sp.
TCCACAATGTTGTTGCGGCGCCACCGGTAGCAGAACCATTATCGTCGTACTGAAAGCCTAGTTCGGCGTTACCGGAAAAGTCGATGTCGGCGGCTGCGACACCAGCAGTTGCAACAAGTGCGGTTGTTGCGAAGAGAACCTTTTTCATGGTTTTTCCCTCGTTAATTTCGTTCAAAGGTGCACCTCAAAACGGGGAATCCGTCATGAGTATGGATGTTGCATGACGTTTTCCCGCTTTGAATGCAACATAGGCGAAATCGTTTCAGACTCTTATTCCTGCCGTATGGTGCACCGATGCCACACCCAACAAAGCCGCCCCCTAGGCGGATTTAACTTGCCGGGGGCGGTCTGTTTCCTGTAGCCAAAGGAAAACCGGTCTGTTTTATGGGGATAGCATGTTTATAAGATTGGCCCTTTTGGCGTTCATATCCGTTTTTGTGGCGGGCTGCGGTGGTGATTCTGGTGTTTCTGGCGATCTAAGCCCCGAAAGCCGCGAACGATTGGAACGTTCAGGCGCGCTGGATGCCGAAGATGAAGGATCAATTTTTGATCTATTTGCCAATGATGACGATCCCAACACAACATTCGCCGTTAATCGGTATTTATGGGTGGCCGCGTTAGAGGTGTTGGATTTCATGCCAATCGAACAGGCCGATCCGTTTACCGGCATCATCACATTCGGTTACGCCACCCCCCCCGGTGGCGCGCAGGCCTATCGCGCAACCGTGACCATTCAAGACCCCGCGCTTGAGGCGCGATCATTGAATGTGGCCTTGCGCACCCGCGCAGGCGCAGTATCACGCAGCACCGAACGCGAAATTGAAAATGCCATTCTGGCCCGCGCGCGTCAGTTGCGCATTCGTGAAGGCAATCTGTAAGATTATTCAAATAACACCGCATGACCCATATCACCGGGGCGCCATCCGGGCCGCCATCGCGCTGATATGGGTTTGCCGCAAAGGATAAATCCGCATGTCAGGATACACCCCCGCGATTTCCGAACCAAAATGGCAGGCCGCCTGGGATAATGCCCAAACCTTTCGCGCCACGCGCAGCGACGATAAGCCCAAATATTATGTGTTGGAAATGTTCCCCTATCCTTCGGGGCGCATTCATATTGGGCATGTGCGCAACTATACCATGGGCGATGTGATTGCGCGCTATAAACTATCGACCGGGCATAATGTATTGCACCCGATGGGGTGGGATGCATTCGGAATGCCCGCCGAAAATGCGGCCATGGCATCGGGCGGCCACCCCGCCGATTGGACCTATGGCAATATCGCAGCCATGCGGGATCAGATGAAACCCCTTGGGCTATCAATTGATTGGTCGCGCGAATTTGCCACTTGCGACCCGGATTATTACGGGCAGCAGCAATCGCTATTTCTGGATTTTCTGGAAAAAGGATTGGTGTATCGCAAAAACGCGGTGGTCAACTGGGACCCGGTGGACCAAACCGTTTTGGCCAATGAACAGGTGATTGACGGCAAGGGCTGGCGATCAGGGGCCGATGTGGAACGGCGCGAATTGACCCAATGGTTTTTCAAGATCAGCGATTTTTCTGATGATTTGTTAGACGCACTTGATGGGTTAGACGATTGGCCCGCCAAGGTGCGCGTGATGCAGGAAAACTGGATCGGGCGGTCACGCGGGTTGCGCATGGCGTGGCATTTGACCAAACCGGCACATGGGTTTGACACGATTGAGGTCTACACAACCCGCCCCGATACATTGATGGGCGCGTCTTTCCTTGGCATTTCCCCCGATCATCCGCTGGCCAAAACGTTAGAGACCGAAACACCCGATCTGGCCGAAAATCTGGCGATCATGCGCAAGGGCGGCACAACTGAAGAAGCGTTGGAAAAGGCCGAAAAATTGGGCTTTGACACAGGCCTAAAGGTGCGCCATCCGCTAAATCCTGATTGGGAAATTCCCGTTTGGGTCGCCAATTTCATCTTGATGGATTACGGCACTGGCGCGATTTTCGCCTGCCCCGCGCATGATCAGCGCGATCTTGATTTCTGCCGCAAATATGGCTTGCCGGTCATGAATACATTTGAGGCCTGCGATACACCTACGCCCGTGACCGATACGGCCTTTGTGCCCCCCAAAACCGAACCCGTGCGTTGGATCAACCATTTCGCCGGTCTTGATGTCGCCACGGGCCAAGAGGCAATTGAAAAAACCATCGACTATATGCAATCCAAGGGGTTGGGCCAAGGTGTCACCCAATTCCGCCTGCGCGATTGGGGCCTGTCGCGGCAACGCTATTGGGGCTGCCCGATCCCTGTGGTGCATTGTGATGATTGCGGCGTTGTGCCCGAAAAGAAAGAAAACCTGCCCATCGAATTGCCACGCGATGTTGATATATCAATCCCCGGTAATCCGTTGGATCGTCACCCAACATGGCGCAATTGTGCCTGCCCCAAATGTGGCAAACCGGCCCTGCGGGAAACCGATACGATGGATACATTTGTTGATTCGTCTTGGTATTTCGCCCGGTTCACCGCACCACATGCCACCACCCCCACCGATCAGGCCGAGGCCGGATATTGGATGAATGTTGACCAATATATTGGTGGGATCGAACATGCGATTTTGCACCTGCTATATTCGCGCTTTTTTGCCCGTGCGATGCATATCTGTGGTCATCTGCCTGAAACCGCCCGCGAACCGTTTAACGCGCTGTTCACCCAAGGCATGGTGACACACGCGATTTATCAGACCCACAATCACGATGGGCGGCCCGTTTATCATTTTCCCGAAGATGTCACACTGCGCGATGGCAAAGGGTTTTTGGCCGATGGCACCGAAGTTGACATTATCCCTTCGGCCAAAATGTCGAAATCCAAGAAAAACGTGGTCGACCCGGTGGATATCGTCACCCAATATGGCGCCGATACCGCGCGTTGGTTTGTCCTAAGCGATTCGCCCCCCGAACGCGACGTTGAATGGACCGCAAGCGGCGCCGAGGCCACCTATAAACACCTTGCCCGCGTTGCGATGATGTCGCATCGCATCGCCGATATGGGGCCAGATGATGGCAGCGCAGATCAAGATATCGCCCTGCAAAAGGCCATGCATCGCGCGATTGTGGATGTGACAAATGGCATTGAAAGCTTTGGCTTTAATGCCGCGATTGCAAAACTTTATGCCTTTACCAACCTATTGGCCAAATCCAAGGCCACCAAAGCCGTCAAATGTCAGGCAATCATGACTTTGGCACAATTGATGTCGCCCATGACGCCCCATTTGGCCGAAGACATATGGGCCATGCATGGCGGCAAAGGCCTGATTGCGAACGCACCTTGGCCTGTTGCGGATCAATCCATGTTGATCGAAGATGCCATCACCCTGCCCATCCAGATCAATGGCAAGCGCCGTTCAGAAATGACCGTGACCAAAGACGCGGCCAAAGACGAGATCGAAAAACTGGCTTTGGCTGACGAAGCCATCGCCAAGGCCATTGGCGAGCAGACGCCCAAGAAAATCATCATTGTGCCCGGACGGATTGTGAATGTCGTTCTATAAGGCAAAAATCGCCATAATGATCCTATGTGCCGCCGGTCTTGTGGGTTGTGGGTTTGTGCCGGTTTATGGCACAAATGGCAGTGGCGGCGATTTGCGCCATAATATCAGGCTGGATGATCCGCAAAACCGGTTGGATTTCGTGGCCAATGATCACTTTGAACATCGCCTTGGCCGGCCCGATGCGAATGCGCAATATCAACTTTCGATTGATGTTGACCGCACGCAACAATCGCGCGCAATCACAACGGCAGGCGATGCATCCCGTATCAATCTGGAAGGGCGCGCCACCTATGAATTGCGTGGTATCACATCAACACAAATGATTGAAACCGGAACCGTAGAAACCTTCACCAGCTATTCCGTCGCCGATTCGCCCGTGGCCACAAACGCCGCGCGGCGCGATGCCGAAGACAGGTTGATGATTGCCCTGATCGACCAAATCATTTCGCGCTTGGCTATTTCTGCCGCAGATTGGCCATGAAATTATCACCGCGCGATACAACCGCCTATTTACAAACCCCCAAAAAAGACGCCACAGGTCTATTGATTTATGGCGAAGATAGCAGCCAAATCGCCATTCACAAACAAGATGTGATTGTTGCCCTATTGGGGCCAGATGCCGAACAGGATATGCGCCTAACCCGACTGCAAGCCGCGCAATTGCGCAGCGATCCCGGTGCTTTATTGGATGCGGTCAAGGCGGTTGGGTTTTTCCCCGGCCCCCGCGCGGTGGTGGTGGAAGGCGCCACAGATGGCCTGGCCCCCATATTATCTGAGGCGATAACGGCCT
>CAZPSB010000080.1:4334-8429 GCA_964589025.1 uncultured Jannaschia sp.
CGATGCACAAATCATTGCAACCGCAAACCGGCTAACGGCACGTTCGGCCTTGCGTAAACTTTTTGAAAACGCGAACAACGCCTATGCTGCCGCGATTTACACCGCGCCTGTGTCACGTCAAAGTCTTGAAACAATGTTGACACAGGCCGGCGCGCCACGCCTGAATGATACCGCATGGCATATCATGCAAGATCTGGCCGCGCATATGCCCTTGGGCGAAATACGCCAAATGATTGCGAAACTGGCTTTGTATAAACATGGCGATTCAACCCCGGTATCACATGACGATATTCTGGCGGTTGGCCCGGCTGTGCAAGATGCCGAATTGGATGACGTTCTGAACGCCACCGCCGAAGGTCAGGCGCATAAAATTGGCCCGCTTTTGGCGCGATTGCGCGATCAGGGCACACAACCGGTGGGAATGTGCATTGCCGCAACCCGGCATTTCAAATTGCTTTATACCGCAACCTGCCACCCAGGCGGCCCATCCGCCGGGATTGCGGCCCTGCGCCCGCCCGTATTTGGCCCAAGGCGGGATCGCCTGCAACGCCAATTGAAAATCTGGCAAAGGGGCGGGTTGGAACAGGCCTTGCATCTATTGGTTGAAACCGATTTGGCCCTGCGCAACAACGCTGTTTGATACGTCTGGCCATGATGGCCGCACGCCCATAGGCCAAGACACGAAAAAGCCGGCGCAAATTGCACCGGCTTTTATCATATCGCAAAGGGTTTACCCTTGTTTGGCACGCGCCTTTACAGGGGCCCAAAGGCTTTTGTTGGTTAGATACAACAACACAGATAACAACCCCAACATAATGATTGCCGTCAGGCCCATTTTCTTGCGCGCCATCATATGCGGTTCTGCCGCCCATGTTAGAAAGGCCGCAACATCAAGCGCCATGGATTCAACATCATTTGGGGACCCATCGTTGAATTCAACCATCCCATCAAATAACGGAGGGGCCATGGAAATACGGCCACCCGGCATGGTTTCATTACCATATAGAATGCTGCCGCCTTCTTGGTATTCAACCCCGGTATAATGCGTCAAAAGCGACGCGATATATTCCGGCCCGCCAATCCCGTTGATCAATGGGTTCAACGCCAAACCATAAGGCCCATGAAACCCTGTGCGGGCCTTGGCCATCAAACTTAGGTCGGGGGCGTTTTCCAATGCGGATTGCGGAAAGGTATCATTTGGCGTTGCGGTGCGGAAATCACGCAATTCAGGATCCCAAACTTCGATGAAGTTCTGCGCGATATAGGCGCGCACTTCTTCTTCGCTTAGATTGGGGCCACCTTCATCTGACAATGTACGGATCGGCACATATCGCAACCCGTGGCAGGCGGCGCAGACCTCGGTATAGACTTGAAGGCCGCGCTGTAGCTGATCTTGATCAAAGCGACCAAAAGGGCCTTGGAAGGAAAAATCATAATTTTCGACATATCCTTCGCCACCTGCCGCATTGCCGGCCCCCGAAGACAAGCCAAGCGACATGATAGCCACAAGGCCGATTGCTAATGTTCTAAGCATTCCTAGCACCCTTTCATTCACTCGGCGGGGATGTTCGCGGATGAAGCCTTTGCAGGATCTTTGCGAACATGGTCATTGAAATCATCTTCGATCGTGTCAGGCTGCGGCAGCGGTTTTTCGGTGATACCCAAAAGCGGCAAAATCACCAAGAAATACGCGAACCAATAGGCCGCTCCGACCAAAGAAATGGTTGGGTAAATTCCTTCGGCAGGGCGGGCACCCACCCACATCAACACAAAGAAATTCACGATAAAGACCACAAAAAACCATTTGAACACCGGGCGATAACGGCCTGATCGCACCATGGATGTATCCAACCAAGGCACCAGCGCCATAACCACAATCGCGCCAAACATCGCCAAAACCCCAAAGAATTTTGCATCAATGATGCCACCCGACAGGAAGCTGACGATTTGAACGATCAACACATCATCGGTAAAGGCGCGCAAAATCGCATAGAAAGGCAGGAAATACCATTCAGGCACGATATGGGCCGGGGTGGCCAGGGGGTTTGCCTCGATATAGTTATCGGGATGGCCTAGGAAATTGGGCATGAACCCAACCACCGCAAAGAACACCGCCAAAATGACGGCCAATGCGAATAAATCCTTGATCACGAAATAAGGCCAGAATGGCAATGTGTCGGCCTCGGCCTCTTTTTTGGATGTGCGGCGCACCTCAACCCCGGTGGGGTTGTTGTTGCCTGTAGTGTGGAAGGCCCAAATATGCACAATCACAAGACCCAAGATCACGAAGGGCAACAAATAATGCAAGCTTAGGAACCGGTTCAATGCCGGTTGGCCCACCGACCCACCGCCCAACAGCCAGGTCTGGATCGCATCACCCACAAATGGGATCGCGCCAAACAAGCCGGTAATCACCGCAGTGCCGTGAAACGACATCTGACCCCATGGCAGAACATAGCCCATGAACGCCGTGCCCATCATCAATAGATAGATCAACATGCCGATGATCCACGTCACCTCACGCGGGGCTTTGTATGACCCGTAATAGAGGCCCCGAAAGATATGCAGATACACCGCGATAAAGAACAAAGACGCCCCGTTTTGGTGGATATAGCGGATCGCCCATCCCCCATTCACATTGCGCATGATATGTTCAACACTGGCAAAGGCCATATCAACATGCGGGGTGTAATGCATCACCAGAACAATACCGGTGGCGATTTGCATCACAAGACAGAATGTTAAAACGATCCCCCAAATCCACATCCAGTTCAGGTTCTTGGGCGTGGGGATCATCAAAGTGTCATAGATCAAGCCAATAATCGGCAGGCGTTTGGCCAAAGCTTTTTCAAAATTTGTCTTTGGCTCGTAATGGTCGTGGGGAATTCCGGACATAGCGTTCTTTTCCTCCGAATTATCCAAGAAGGATCGTTGTTTCATCAACGAACACAGCAGGCGGGATGGGCAGGTTTTCAGGGGCAGGCCCGCTACGAATGCGGCCTGATGTGTCGTAATGTGATCCATGGCATGGGCAGAACCAGCCATTGAAATCACCCGCGCCATTGCCAACAGGCACACAACCCAAATGGGTGCATGACCCAAACATCACCAACCATTCGCCGGTATCTTCAACCGGGTCAGGTGCGGGCTGACCTTCTTGAGGTTCAGGCTGATAGGGTGGGACGGTTCGGTTCGTATCCGAGGCATCGGTGTCGGGCGCATTTTCATTGCGCGATTCGTCATCGGGCAATTCGGCAACATCAACGGCGCGGGCCTCGGCCACCTCTTCGGGGGTGCGACGGCGGATGAATACGGGCTTGCCCAAAAACAACAATTCGATCTGCGTACCCATTGGGATGTCTGATACATCAACGCGCATGGAACTTGCGGCCTGCACATCGGCGGATGGATTCATCTGATTGACAAGCGGCCATACACCGGCACCAACCGTCACAAGGCCGGTTGCGCCTGTCGCAAAATACAGAAAGTCGCGACGATCGCCGCCTTGGTCTTCTGCGTGTGACACGGTTTCGTGCCTCCCCTATTGGCCCGCAAGGCGGGACTTTACACTAAAACAGGGCCGATATTTCACCGGCATTTTATGTTTCATATGTGACTTTCGCCCGGTTCGTCCATCGGACAAACGCGCGCATCTGGCCTAAACCGGTTTTTCCCATGATGGAAGAACCCAAAGCACAGATTTTGTCCATATACGTCTTTTATGCGTCACTGGCGGATTTTACAAATACCCCATTTAGGCCATCTTCAATCAAGGTGATGGTTTCGGCAAGACCATAAAGTGCAATAAAACCACCAAATCGTGGGCCTTGGGATGCCCCCATCAAAACCTCATAAAGCGCCTTGAACCAATCGCGCAGCGGATCAAACCCGTGATCTTTGCCCACGGCAAAAACAAGGGTTTGCAAGGCTTCGTCTTCAATCGGGCCATCATAAATGCGCAGGCGCGCGGCCAGATCTTGCAATGCGGCCTGTTCACGATCATCGGGGGCGCGAAACACTTTGTTCGGCTTTACGAAATCTTCGTAATACCGCAACGCAAACCCCGCCGCGTCATCCAGATCAGGGTGGGTTTGG
>CAZPSB010000080.1:8439-9668 GCA_964589025.1 uncultured Jannaschia sp.
GCCCCAAAGCGCATCTTTATCTGGTGCATTGGCAACAGATGCCAGATTCAACAACATCGCAAAGCTGACCACCATTTTCGATTCAGGCACATCCCCGTTATGAATGTGATGCACCGGGTTGGCGGCACGTTTATCGGCGTCTTGGCCGGGATAGGCGCGCAATTGTTGATGATATTCATCCACCGCCTTGGGGATCACATCAAAATGCAACCGTTTGGCGGTTTGGGGTTTTTGATACATAAAATATCCAAGCGATTGCGCCGATGCATAGCTAAGCCATTCATCAATGCTGATGCCATTTCCGGATGATTTCGAAATCTTCTGCCCGTTTTCATCCAAAAACAATTCATATGTAAAATGTTCGGGTTTGCGATGACCCAAAATTTCGCAAATCCGGTCATAGATCGGCGTGTTGGTGGAATGGTCTTTGCCATACATTTCAAAATCCACGCCCAGCGCGGCCCAACGCGCGCCGAAATCGGGTTTCCATTGCAATTTCACATTGCCCCCCGTGACCGGCAACACCCATTCGCGGCCATCCGCGTCATCAAACGTAACGGTGGCATTGGCCGCATCCACATGTTTGATCGGCACATATAACACCCGCCCCGTTTCGGGATGGATCGGCAAAAAGATAGAATAGCTTTGCCGGCGTTCTTCACGCAATGATTTCAACATCACCGCCATGATATCGTCATACCGTTCCGCCGCGCGCCGCAAGATCGGGTCAAACTGGCCGGATTTATAGAAATCTGTGGCCGAATAAAAATCATATTCAAACCCGAATGTATCCAGAAACCGGCGCAGCATGGCATTGTTATGATCACCAAAACTGTCATGCGTGCCAAACGGATCGGGCACCGATGTCAGGGGTTTTTGCAAATGTTCGGCCAACATATCTTGGTTGGGCACATTGCCGGGCACTTTGCGCATACCGTCAAGATCATCCGAAAAACAGATCAATTTTGTGGGAATATCCGAAATCGACTCAAATGCGCGGCGGATCATGGTGGTGCGCAAAACCTCACCAAAGGTGCCGATATGGGGCAGGCCACTTGGCCCATAGCCCGTTTCAAACAGAACATAACCCTTTTCGGGCGGGGCTTTTTCATACCGTTTCAAAATGCGCCGCGCCGTATCAAAGGGCCAAGCTTTGGAATTCATCGCGGCATCTATGAAATCTGTCATTCTTTTATCCGGGTCAAACGCTATGCAATATATTCGCACCT
>CAZPSB010000081.1:0-1462 GCA_964589025.1 uncultured Jannaschia sp.
GGGCCTGTGAAAGCGCGCGATAGGCGGCATCCAGCGGGCGCAACACCGGATCAACAAGCGGCGCGGTCTGGGCGTCTGCGGCCCCATCAAGGCCCTGGGCGGCCTGTTCATAAGTCAAGGATGCAACCGATGTGATCATCCCGCGTGTAAAGTCATGGCCGATTTTTTCGCCCTGTGCGTTGATGCGCATCCGCACCGCAATCACCGGGCGCATCACGCCTTGGTGCAGCGAACATAAATCTGCCGATAAACCTTGGGGTAACATGGGCACGACGCGATCGGGGAAATAGGTAGAATTGCCGCGTTTTTGGGCCTCGGCATCTAATGGGGTGCCGGGGCGCACATAGGCCGCGACATCTGCAATCGCCACCCAAATGACATGCCCGCCCGGATTATCGGTGGCGTCATCGGCATGGGCGTAACAGGCATCATCGTGATCGCGCGCATCGGCGGGGTCAATCGTAACAAAGGGCAGATGCGTCAAATCGGTACGCGTGCCCATATCCAAAGGTGCTGCGCGATCAGATTCGGCCATTGCCGCATCGGAAAAATGATCGGGAATGCCATGATCATGTATTGCAATCAGGCTAACAGATTTGGGCGCGCCGGGATCACCAAGGCGCGTGATGATACGCGCCATAGGCAGGCCCATCCGCCCTTTTGGGCCGGTTTGTTCGGCTTCGACCAATTCGCCATCGCGGGCATCATGCATATCTTTGCGATGCACCTGCCATTGTTTATCGGCCCCTTTGGCAATGGGGGCAATGCGCCCGCCTTGGGTGGTTTTTCGAAAAATGCCCAATATCTTTTTCGGGTTGGATCCGATTTTGCGGATCAACCGCGCGATATAGGCGTGATCTTCGCCCTCAAACGATTGCAAACGGGCCAAAACACGATCGCCCGCGCCAATTGCGGGATCTGTGGCGCGCGCCAAAAACAATATACGCGGTTCAGGCCCGGTGCCACGCCATTGCGCCGGTGAGGCAAATAAATCGCCCGCATCATCGGGGGGCAGGATGGTCAACACCGCCACAGGCGGCAATATATTGGGATCATCCGCTGATTTTTGGCGCTTTTTCAAAAGGCCTTGGGCCTCAAGATCATTCAGCATCCGTTTTAGATCAATGCGATCTGCGCCTTTGATACCAAAGGCCTTGGCGATATCGCGTTTGGACGGTGTGCCAGGGGTGTTTTCAAGCCAAGCCAACAGCGCCTGTTTATTTGGAAGATGTGCCATATCCCCGCCTAACACGGCGATGGCGCGGCGTCATGCATGAAATGGCCGCGCGGGCGTCATAGGGTGAAATAATCGGTCAAAATGCGTTTATAGATCCGTTTGAGATCGTGAATATCAGGGATATAGGCCCGTTCATCAATTTGATGCATCCGATGCCCAACAAGGCCAAATTCCACAACGGGGCAGTGATTTTTGACAAAACGCGCATCCGATGTGCCGCCCGAT
>CAZPSB010000081.1:1515-7892 GCA_964589025.1 uncultured Jannaschia sp.
CGGGGAGCGCGCTCTCGCCCAGCCGAATGAGCGTGCCGCCCGATGTCGACAGGCGCGGGGTTTGGCCGGTTTCATCGGCCACGGCGGTCTGGATCAGATCGACAAAGGGGCCGGGTTTGGTCAAGAAAGCCTCGCCCGAGATTTTGATTTCGGTTTCAATCGGGCTGCCGGTTTGGGCGGTGACCTTGTTCACGATTTGGGCGATGGCATCAGATAGGCCTGCCCCGGTATGGGTATCGTTAAAACGGATATTGACCGCAACATGCGCCTTGCCGGGCACGACATTTGTGGCGGTGTTATGCGTGTCAATGGATGTCACCGCAACGGTTGAGGCATCGAAATGATCGGTGCCATCATCCAGATCCCATGTCGAAAGAAGATGCGCCAGCAAAGCCGCCGCCGGCACGGGGTTATGCGCCTTATCCAGATAGGCGGAATGGCCTTGTTTGCCCTGCACCGTGAACCAGGCCGTCATAGACCCGCGCCGCCCGATCTTGATCTGATCGCCGATTTTTGCGGTGCTGGTGGGTTCGCCGACCAAACAATCGGTCATCCGTTCGCCTTGCGCATCCATCCAATCCAAAATGGCGATTGTGCCGTCAAGGGCGGGGCCTTCTTCGTCGCCGGTGATGGTGATGATAATGGCGCCATCAGGCGGGGTGTCTTGCACGAAATCACATGCCGCCGCCACAAAGGCCGCCACACCCGATTTCATATCAGTCGCCCCGCGCCCATAAAGCCAATCGCCATCTATACACGCCGAAAAGGGCGGATACGTCCAGGCCGCCACATCACCGGGGGGCACAACATCGGTATGACCATTAAAGCCAAAACTGCGCGCAGCCCCTTTTTTGCCCCATCGGGCGTATAGATTGCAGGTGTCATTCACATCCACCCGCCAACATTCAAACCCCGCCGCACGCAAAATATGGCCCAACGCCACCAACGCGCCACCTTCGTCAGGGGTTACAGATGGGCAGGCCACAAGGGTGGTTGTTAAATCAACAGGATCATGTGACATGGGCGGGCATCCTTTGATGTTGTTGGTGTTAATCGTAGAATGGCGTGATATGGGCCACGATCACGGCATTTTCATCAACGGCGCGTTGCATCAGGTTTAGATCATCACCGTCAATATCTTCGCCATTGGCCTGCCTTTGGGCCGGTGTGCCATATCCGGTGACATCCAGCGGGGCCAGACCGGCCTGTTTGATGATATTGACGGCCTCGCGCACGGCGTGGGCTTCGTCTTGGCCGGATGAATAACACATCAGCGCGGCACCTGTGGCCTTGGGTGGCAGGCCGTCATCAGGTTTGCGACCCACTTGGATCACCAATGTATATACCGTTTCGATATTATTTTGCACAGACATACCCGCCATTATTCAATTTTGCCCATCTTGTGCAACCGGGTAAAGCCATGCGGCTTGTGCTGCAATACACAAACCAATTGCCGCCATTCCAAGCCCGGATTGTTCTGACACTGCCCATTGATGATATATGTGATTGCAGTCATGATGGTTTACGATATGTCCAGACATCCAAAACCTTGCGGAGAATAACAGGATAGATATTTTGGTGGTTGCAATTCTTTGTCTGATTTTGGTTTTTGCGGCATTTGCGGTGCTGTCCAACACGCGTGACATTGCGAATGAACACCGTGTTGATCTGGATGATCTGGATCATGACCCGGATCTTTTGTTCAATCTGCCTGCCTTGAATGACAGAGATGAAATTGATTTCGAAGGCAAATCCCCTGATGGCCAAAGCCGATTGGCCCAGGTTTTGCATCTAGGCGCGCCGCAAGGCGGTGATGGGCCTGCGCCGGATATGGGGTCTGATCCAATATGGGTCGCGCCAACCGCGCCTTTGGTGTTGAACGATTTCAAACCGGCAAAAGAAGAATTGGTTTTGGATATTGAGATTCCAAAATATGCCCCCACCCCAACTGTGATGATCGAAGGCAGCACAGCACGCGGTGCGCGCGTTTTTGTCAATGGTCAGCTTTTTGTCGTGATCCTAGGCGTCAGTTTGGCCGATGGGATGCGGGTTGTGCCCAATATCAAACGGATTTGACGGGCGGTTGCGTTCATCACTGGCCAAGATGTTGATATCATAGTATCACCCCGTGATGAAGGCAAAAGGCGATTGCGCTGTTTCAGGTTTGGTGTGATGACCCATTTACGATTATCCGATATTGATGTTTTGGCCCCCAATTTCAAACGCCGCCTGTCGGGGGTGACAGCCACGGTTGTGCGCCTTGTGCCCATCCAATCCAATACTGTGGCAATCGCGGCGGTTGCCCCGGATTTACCGGCGCATGTGCCGCAATTTCGCCCCCGTGATATGGTGTTCATGCCCGCCAAAGGCCCGTCTGGGCATCGCGTTTGGCATGCGCGGCGCAATTCGGAAATGTTGTTTGGGCTGGTGTTGAAATATATCCTGCGCAAAAAATTGCGGCTTTTGTTTACATCGGCATCCCAACGCAAGCACACAAAATATAGCAAATGGTTGATCCGCCAGATGGATCATGTGATCGCCACATCGCAAAAAACTGCGCGGTATCTTGACCGCGATGCAACGGTGATTTTGCATGGCATTGATACCAAAACCTTTGCCCCCGCCGATGACAAAGCCGCGCTGAAACAAAGGCTTGGCCTGCCATTGGGGCCGGTCATCGGCTGTTATGGCCGCATTCGGGCACAAAAGGGCACCGATGTGTTTGTGGATGCGATGATTAAGGTATTGGCCACCCACCGCGATGCATCGGCCATTGTGATGGGGCGGGCGACCGGCCCGCATAAGGAATTTCAGCAAACTCTTTTGGATAAGATCACCGCCGCATGCCTATCGGATCGTATCCTTTTCAAACCCGAGATCCCCGTCCATGATATTGCCGATTGGTATCGGGTGCTTGATCTGTTCATCGCGCCGCAAAGGTGGGAAGGGTTTGGCCTTACCCCGCTTGAGGCAATGGCTTGTGGTGTGCCTGTCATCGCCACCCGTGTTGGGGCGTTTGACGAATTGGTGATGGATGGGCAAACCGGCACCTTGATTGCGGCGGGCGATGTGGATGCGATGGTTGCGGCCACATATCCCTATCTGGCGCAACCTGATTTGCGTGCCGCCCAGGCGGGCGCCGCGCGCGCGCATGTGGCGCAAAATTTCCCCATCGAGGCCGAGGCCCGCGCTATCACCGATATTTACAAAACGCTTTTGAGCTAAGGGTAAACAAAGGCCTAATCCCATTTGGCGATGGGTGGCAGGCTCATCAATACGGCATTGGCATCATGGCCGGTTTCAAGACCGAATTTTGTGCCACGATCATAGACAAGGTTATATTCGGCATAAAGGCCGCGGTGGCGCAGTTGTGCCTCGCGGTTTTGCGGGGTGAAATCCATATGCCGGCGGCGTTCAACACAGCCCAAAAAGGCGGGCAAAAAGGCGCGCCCAATATCTTGGGTAAAGGCGAAATCAGCCGCCCAATCGCCGGTGTTCAAATCATCGTAAAACACCCCGCCCACCCCGCGCGCCCGGTTGCGATGGGGAATATAGAAATATTCATCCGCCCAGGCCTTGAATCGTGGGTAATATGCCGGGTCATGCCGATCACAGTGATCTTTTAGCGTCGCATGAAAATGTGCGGTGTCTTCGTCATATTCGATTGCGGGGTTCAAATCGGCACCGCCGCCAAACCACCACGCGGTGGGGGTCCAGAACATGCGGGTATTCATATGAACGGCAGGCACATGCGGGTTTTGCATATGCGCCACCAAACTGATGCCGGATGCCCAAAATCGCGGGTCATCCTTTAGCGCGCTTAGATCTTTGCGTGCGGCCATGGCCGCCACGGCGCGATCGCCCAAAGTGCCGTAAACGGTGGATATATTCACACCAACCTTTTCAAAGACGCGGCCACCGCGCATCACGCTCATTAATCCACCACCGGCATCATGGCCATCATCGCTCTGGCGCCGTGTTGGGGTGATTTCAAACCGGCCTGCGGGGTGGGTATTATGCGTGGTTTGGGTGTCTTCCAGATGTTCAAAGGCGCAAACAATGTCATCACGCAGGCGCCGAAACCAGTTTGATGCGGTTTCTTTTTGGTGCGGGGGCATATTCTTCGTCATATGGGCGGCCTTTTTGAACAAGAAATCAACACTGGATGTTGTGACATGATCCAATGGTTGTGTGTATTTTAGCAACCTGTGCAATATCTGGCAAACATGCACCATATGGAAACGGTAAGTTTCCGGCATATCGGCATGTATTTCTTGTTTAATTCGCAATGGTTTGTGACTATCTGGTTATGAATGCCGCGAAAAGACGGCAGATTAAGGCAGAAAGAACAGACCTGTGAAACGGCATATGACACCCCGTGCCCTTTTAGGGCTATCGATTGCACTTTTGTTTACATCAATTGTGGGTCCAAACGCATTGTCGGCGGCCCCTTATGCGGCCATGGTGATGGATGCGCGAACAGGCGAGGTATTGCATTCGCGCAATGCCGATACACGCTTGCACCCGGCCTCATTGACCAAAATGATGACGCTTTATATCGCATTCGAAGCCGTGCGTCTGGGTGAAATCACATTGGATACAGAGGTTGAGATTTCCCAAAACGCTGATGCAGAACCGCCCTCGCATCTTGGATTGCGGGCTGGTTCAACCATTCGATTTCGGTTTCTGATTCGCGCCGCCGCCGTCAGATCGGCCAATGATGCCGCCACCGCCATCGCCGAGGCGATTTCAGGATCTGAAGAAGCCTTCGCCGCCCGCATGAATCGCACCGCGCAGGCCTTGGGCATGACCAACACAACCTTTCGCAATGCGCATGGCCTAACCGCAGACGGCCATCTGTCAACCGCGCGTGACATGACAATCATGGGGCGGCGGTTGTTTTTCGATTATCCGCAATATTACAATATCTTTTCGCGCCGTTCGACCGATGCGGGCATTGCAACCGTGCGCAACACCAACAGCGCCTTGTTAAACGCCTATGAAGGCGCAGACGGGATCAAAACCGGGTATACACGGGCGGCGGGGTATAATCTTGTGGCATCGGCACAGCGCGGCAATGAACGCATTATCGCAACGGTGTTCGGGGGGCGGTCAACGGCCACGCGTAACCGTCGGATTATGGAATTATTCGATATGGGTTTTGATCGCGCGCCAACAAATGCCCCCGTGCGCACACCTGCCTTACCTGTCTACGAAGGCCTGCCCTTTGGGCGCATGTCACGGGCCAGTGGCACCGTTGACGAATCTTTGCGCCCCATGCAACGCCCCGGGCCGCAAAACCAACAAGAAGATGTGCCAATAGATGACCCTGATCTTTTGGTGTCTGCCATATCGGATGTCGTAACCCAAGTTGTCATGGCCGATACGGCGCAACCGCCCGTCATGCCCCCGCAGGTGCAATTTGATGCGCCCCCGGCTGTGGTTACGCGATCCGCGCTGCCGCGTGATCGTTCGGGTTCTATGCCCCAAGCGCAGATTTTACCGATATCGGTTGTGGTTGCGCAATCGGGCCCTGTGTCGCGTTATGCTGTGCCGGTAAGTTTGCGCCCCGTGATGCGGGCCGGTGGTGTGAACGCCGCGCCACAATCAGGCGGCGGGACAAGCCCGGTGGCGATGGTTCAGGCCCCTTCGGTGGCGATGGTTCAGGCCCCTGTTATTGACATGACCCGGCCCGCCGCCATGCAGCCCGCCCCAAATGTGGTTGCCCCAAATGCAGCCGCCCCTGATCCAAATGCCCCTGATCCAAATGCCATTGTCGTTGCACGATCCACATCGACCGGCAGCCGTATATATGGCGTGTCTTTGGGCGCATTGGCGTCGTATAATGCGGCAGAACGGTTGTTGCTGCGCACCGCCCTAAGCGATATGGGCGTGTTTAACCATGCCACGCGCCATGTCGTGCAAGGCCGCACCGGGTATGAGGCCCGGTTTGAGGATATGACATATGACCAAGCCCGCCTTGCCTGTTCGCGCCTATCGTCGCGCGGGATCGCCTGCCAAGAGGTCGGGCCAAGTTAAACCCTTGGCTTAAACCTTTGTGATAGTGCAGGCCCGTTTATGCGTCGGGTGGTTTGGGGCGGTCATCATAATCTGGGTTCAAAATGCGATGCGCATCGCCTTTGGGGTCATCGAATTGCCCGCCTTTGACCATCCAGAAAAACGCGGCCAGGCCCAAACCACCTAAAAACAGGCTGACAGGAATAAGAAGTCCAAGAATGCTCATGTCATTATGGCCTTATTTCAATCGCAATGCATTTAACGATACTGTAATCGAACTGCTTGACATGGCCAAGGCGGCAATCAGGGGCGAACATAGGCCCGCAATCGCAAAGGGCACGGCCAGAATGTTATACATT
>CAZPSB010000081.1:7902-9443 GCA_964589025.1 uncultured Jannaschia sp.
GAATGCGACGTTTGGCCGATTGGCTGGTGGTGATTGCATCGGCAATGGGGGCAAGGCTTTGGCCCATAAGCACCATATCAGACGCCGCGCGCGCCGCCGCCAAGGCCGATGCAGGCGAAATAGACACATGCGCCGCCGCCAAGGCGGCGGTGTCGTTCAACCCATCCCCCACCATCAAGGCCGTACCGCCCTTTGCGGCGATATCGGTTAATTTATCGGCTTTTTCATGGGGCAGGGCGTTGGCAAAGACGGTGTCAATGCCAATACGTTTGGCAAAGTGATGTACGGATGCCTCGGTGTCGCCTGAAATCAGGATAACGTGTTTGCCCTGCGCTTTAAGGGCGGTGACCAAATCGGCGGCGCCTGCGCGCATGTCATCGTGAAAGGTTAGGGTTATGGCCGGTTCATCCCCGATTTTAAGGGTGGTTGCGGTGCGTTCAGGCGCGTTTGCCCCCACCCAAGCCGCCCGACCCAAACGGGCGGTTTGCCCGTTCCATATGCCCTGAATGCCGAATCCGGGCACCTCATGCAGGTGATCCATAGGGGCTGGTTCGATCCCTTTGGCCTGCATGGCTTTGGCAATGGCCGCCGCCAATGGATGCGCCGATCCGTTGGCCAATGCCAATGCCACCCGCGCCTGATCCCCGTTAAGCTGGTCAAGATCAAGCGGGATGGGCAGGCCATGCGTCAGCGTGCCGGTTTTATCAAATACAACCGTATCAATTTCGGCAAGACGTTCCATTGCGGTACTGTCTTTGATCAATAATCCTTTGCGAAACAACCGCCCCGATGCCGCTGCTGTGACCGCCGGCACCGCCAGACCCAATGCACAGGGGCAGGTGATAATCAAGACCGCCGCTGCGATGTTCAACGCCACGCGGATATCATTGGTATAGATAAACCACCCCACCGCCGCCAATGCCGATAGAATATGAACCCCTGGTGCATAAAGTTTGGCGGCTTTGTCGGCCAGGGAGGTGTAATTATTGCGCCCGGCCTCGGCCATGGCGACAAGATCGGCAATGCGGTGCAGGGCGGTATCTTGGCCTGCTGCGGTGGTTTTGATATGCAATGGGCCGGTCAGGTTGACCTCACCTGCATTCACCGTCGCACCCGGTGCGATATAGGCAGGCAGGCTTTCGCCCGTCATCAGGGATCGGTCGATTTCAGATTGGCCCGATTGCACAATCCCATCCACCGGGATGCGCCCGCCGGGTTTCACGCCTACAATATCGCCCGGTGCAAGGTCTGTGACCATAACGATGCTTGGCCCATCTTTGGTGATGCGCGTGGCGCGGGGAAGTTCAAGCGCAGCGAGTTCCTGCGCCGCCGACCGGGCCGAAGCGCGGGTGCGGTGGTCAAGGTAGCGCCCCGCCAACAGGAAACAGCACAGCGAAATCGCCGCGTCGAAATAGGCGTGTTCGCCGGAATGCATCGTTTCATACAGCGATGTGCCCACGGCCAGCAGAATGGCCAGCGTGATCGGCACATCCATGTTCAGCCGGTGGCCTTTCAGCGCGCTCCAGGCCGAAACATAGAAA
>CAZPSB010000082.1:0-5279 GCA_964589025.1 uncultured Jannaschia sp.
TTGATGGATCATCGCGGCGTGGATCGCGTGGATCATGTGGTTTTGGCGGGCGCCTTTGGCGCCCATATCAGCCCCAAACACGCGATGGTTTTGGGCATGATCCCCGATGCACCCCTTGAAAATGTCACCAGCGCAGGCAATGCCGCAGGGCATGGCGCGCGAATTGCGCTATGCAACCGATCCGCACGGTTAGAGATTGAAAAAATCGTGGGCAATATTCAGAAAATCGAAACCGCGATTGAACCTAAATTCCAAGATCACTTTGTAAATGCCAATGCGATTCCTAATGCAGTGGATCCATTTCCCGAATTGGCCAAAATCGTTTCCTTGCCCGATATTGCCTTTGGGGCATCGGGCAATCGTGGTGGCGATACTGGCGGGCGCAGACGCCGAAGACGCGGCTAGATACCCCTTGCGCGCCTTGGCGCAAACTTTTATCAAGGCGGGATAAGCGGCCGTAGCTCACCTGGTAGAGCGTCAGATTCCCATTCTGAAGGTAGCGCGTTCGAGTCGCGTCGGCCGCTCCATTGATCCGATTTTGGGATCATTGGTTTTCGCGCTAAACTGCGCCCCCATATTCACATCACCAAGATCCCCACCGCAAGCGTCCTTGCCAAGACCCCAATAAAAACTGCCCAACAAAAACGCGCCCGATCATGCGATGGGCGCGTTTGTTTACATATATCAGGCGGGATTATTCAATCGGAACATCATTTGCCGTTATGCTGCCATCGGGCAAAAATTCGATCGTGGTTTGCACAGTGTCAGGCCCATCTGCCGGGCGCGTAAAGGCGCCGATCATGCCACGCACCATGGCCAAGTTTTGCGCCGGAATAGACCCAAGCGCCTGCAATTGATCAATGGCACCCATACCACCAGACAAGGCCAGATCTATGGTGCCAACCGGGGTGGGGTCATCCCCATCCATTACGAAATTCAAAATAATCCAATCGCGGTTATTGACCATCATGGCCGATCCATCAAAATTGACGTTGATCGGGTCGCGTTGCAAGGCTTGGGCGGGGTCAAACAGGCCCCAAATCCCATCATTCATCACGAAATTATCAATCATCATTGACGCCTGAACCGCAACCGGATCTGGGTTTTCGGCCAAGGGCATATCAAAATCTAATGATATTTCATCATAGGATAATTCAATCGGGAAGGGCAAAAGATTGGCCGCCCCCGATATAGTGGCGCCGGTGCTATTGAGGCCCAAACCAAAGGCTTGGTCTGACACGGCCAAGCGCAGCGTGCTTGAATCTTCTGAAATCTGGCCAGATGTGCTAAATGGGCCGGCCACAACTTGCATATCCATCACAGTATTTTCAGATGTGGTTTCCAACGCAAAACTGAAATCAATTGGGCCTTCTTTGGGTGCGTTTTCAGGGTCTAACATGATGCCCATCAAATCGCCCGGCGCTATTTCCAATACACTGGTCACCGCATCGGATGACAAGGACAAACTGGCATTTAGATTGCTGCCGGGCGCATCATCAACCATGCTGAATTGCGCCTGTATGCCTTCGACGCGGCTTTGCCCCGAAAATGAAAACGCGGACATATCGCTGATATTCATAACCGTCTGGTTTGTGACACTGGCCGCAGAATATGTGAGGTCAAATTCGGGCAAATCATCAAAGGCGGCACTGTCGATCTTGATATCTTCGACCGATATATTTTGCGCCGATGCATCAATCACACGGTTTTCTGGTGTGCCGCTTACGGTATATTGATACATGTCAGATCGAATTGTGGCCTCTATATTAAAGGCGGCATCTGGGTTCAAAACACCAAACCCTGCGTTCAGCGCCACATTATATTCTGACGGATACACAACCGTTACGGTGCCATCGGCATTTTCAAGAATGGAAAACCCATCCATCTGCATATTAACGAACATGTCATCAGAATCATTGGTGATCGTGATGGTGCCAATTTCCAGACCCTGATTCGTTTCGGTGACCTGATCGGCGGTGATGGTGTTGCCGCCTATGGCGTTTAACATCTGCCATTCGGCCCAGTATTCTTGGGCGGTAACATCGGCAAAGACGGGCGTGGTGGCCAACAGGGCCGCAGGCAATGACAATAGATATGAACGGCGAATACGGGGCATAAGACAAACCTTGTGTAATTGTGTTACTTTTAACAAAAGGGCGAATGCGGGGCGGGTCAACCCCAAACGACAGGCTTTTTTGCGCCGATTGGTGATACATACACAAAACCCAAAGGGGGGATAGTCTGATGTCGATTGATTTAAAAGGAAAAACCGTTATTGTGACGGGCGCAAGCCGTGGCATTGGCGCGGCGGCTGTGCGGATTTTTGCCGAATACGGGGCGCGGGTGGCACTTTTGGCGCGCGATATGGCCGCCATTGGGGACCTAGCGCGCGATATTGGCGATACGGCCCTGCCCCTTGCCTGTGATGTGGCCGATTCGGTGCAGGTACAAACCGCCTTTGCGCAGGTGGCCAAAAAATTTGGGCCGGTCGATATTTTGATTAACAATGCCGGCGTGATTGACCCGATTGGCCAGATTGATACCGTGGATACGGCGCAATGGGGGGCGTTGATTGATATAAACCTCAAAGGGGCGTTTTATTGCGTCAATGCCGCCCTGCCCATGATGAAGGCGCAAAACGCGGGCACGATCATCAATATCAGTTCGGGCGCGGCCACCAACCCGTTAGAGGGTTGGAGCGCGTATTGCGCCTCAAAGGCCGGTTTGTTGATGCTTACAAAATGCATTCACAAAGAATTCGGCACCCGTGGCATTCGCGCCCTTGGCCTATCGCCTGGCACCGTGGCCACCGATATGCAGCGCGCAATCAAGGCTTCGGGCATCAACCCGGTATCGCAATTGGATTGGGCCGATCATATCCCGCCCGATTGGCCCGCAAAGGCTTTGGTATGGATGTGTGGGCCGGGGGCAGATATGCATTTGGGCCAGGATATTTCGCTGCGCGTGCCGGAAATTCGGGCGGAAATTGGTCTGGTTACCTAGGGCAGATTTAGGTGAACTGGTCTGAAAAAGCCGCAAATTCGACCCCTTTGCGCCCTTTGGGAATGGCAAAATGAACGCGCCGCAAGCCCGGAGCGCAGCCTTGGGTGATCGCGGCGGCAAAAACCTGCGCGACCTGACGGGGATCATTGCCAAATACGCCGCATCCCCATGCCCCCAAAACCAAGGCATCATGGGCGTAATATGCCGCAATATCCAAAATCAACCGCGCACGCAGGCGCAAGGCGCGCCCCACCGCATCTGCATTATCATGGCGCAAGGCCCGTTTATTGGGGGCCGGACAGGTGATAACCGCCACTTCAATCGGGTCAGGTTTCAAATGGCCAAACCCATCGCGGATGCATAAAATATGCGGCGTATAAATGGCTGCATCAGCATAGATTGTATCAGGCCAGGCGCGGTTTTGGGCGTAAAATTCCGTTTGCGCCGCAAGCGCGGGGTATAATGTCATCGCCCGACATAGCGATTCTTCTTGGGCCATGGCCCCGCGCAAAAACCCACCCCCCGGCGATCTGGCCGAGGCGAAATTCAAAATGGCAGGCTGTTTATATCCATCCAATGAAAGCTGATGCACCGCGTCAATTGTTGTGTGATCTGTCAAGGTGATATCTATATCGCCCTTGGGTTGGGTGCCCGGCCTATCAGATGGGGCTGACCAAATCTTACATCGCGCAAGCGCCGCGCGCAGATAGGGCGCAATATCGACAATCCGCCCATCGGGCGCGGTGTAACACCCGGCCTGAAACATCATCAGGTTATCTTGGGCTATTCGTTCAAAAAACGCCCGATCCGGCATTATGCCCCCCCTGCCAGCGGGTGACATGGCCCGCCACGCCCGCCCAATCGCCATAGCCCAAAACGCGCGCCGGGTTTGTCGGCGGCGGCATGATGATATTGGGCAGATGTTCAAACCCAAAGCGCCCGTAATATGGCGCATCACCAACCAATAAAATGCGCGCCCAGCCAGTGTCATGTGCGGCGGCCATACTATCGCCCATAAGCGCCGCGCCCAACCCTTCGCCCTGCCGGGTCGGGTGCACCGCAATAGGGCCAAGCAAAGCCGCCTGTGCCTGCCCGATCTGAACCGGCCAAAACCGGATGGCCCCCGCCAATACCCCCAGATCATCGCGCGCCACCCGGCACAGCCCTGCCAAAGGGGGGGCGCCTTGGCGCAAACGATAACTTGAAAGGGCCTCACGCCCAGGCGCAAAACACAGATCATAAAGGGCCTCAATTTCCCAATGATCGTCTGGTTTTTCTGGCGCGATTGTATACATAAGATCTAAGTTATTTTTCTGAACCCTGCCGGTTGCACGGCTTTGCCAAACCTAAAGGAATTTGTCGATGTTTTACCGCCCTGAAAATGGCCATAACCTGCCCCATAACCCATTTAATGCCATTGTGACACCACGCCCGATTGCATGGGTGTCAACGCGCGGGGCCGATGGGGCGGATAATCTGGCACCTTATTCATTTTTTAACGCCGTCGCCTATGTGCCACCACAGGTAATGTTTGCGTCAACCTCGGCCAAGGATGATCGCGATGGCACCAAAGACAGCGTGGCCAATATCCGTGACACGGGTGTCTTTTGCATTAACATTGTGGAATATGCGATGCGTGATGCGATGAACCAAACATCCGGGCCATGGGGGGCGGATATTGATGAATTCGCCTTGGCCGGTGTGGAAAAGGCCGAATGTGACACCATCGCCTGCCCCCGCGTGGCACAAGCCCCCGCCAGTCTTGAATGCCGCCTGACCCAGATCGTGCAATTGCCCGGCGCGGCCAATTTTACTGTTTTTGGTCAGGTCACAGGTGTGCATATGCGCGATGATTGTGTGGTGGATGGTATATTTGATGTCACCCGTTTCACCCCCCTAACCCGGCTTGGCTATCAAGATTATAGCGTCATCCGCGATACCTTTCGCCTGAAACGCCCCGGTGAATAAATGCCTTTACCCAATCCCCGCGCAACCCATCCCATCACATTTGCCGATGGCACGCCGCATCAAGGCACCGTGATGTTGGCACAGGTGATTGACCACCCGAATTTCCGTGTGGGCGCATATACATACGCATCCGATTTTAACCCGCCACAAGATTGGGCCACATATCTGGCCCCGTATCTTTTTCCCAATGCACCAGAGGTTTTGCACATCGGGCGGTTTTGTCAAATCGCCCATGGTGTGAAATTCATTACCGCCGCCGCAAATCATGCCCAAACGGGGCTAAGCTGTTATCCCTTTTCTGTCTTTGT
>CAZPSB010000082.1:5439-9400 GCA_964589025.1 uncultured Jannaschia sp.
GTGGCGGGCAACCCCGGCAAGACGATGAAATACCGCTTTGATCAGGATGTAATCGCGCGCCTTATGCGTCTTGCATGGTGGGATTGGCCCGCCGCGCAAATTGGCCTTGCGGAATCTGCCATCCTATCGGGCGATATTGAAACCCTTGAACACATTGCCAAGGGCACAATTCATCACCCGTAACCTATGTCACACCGCCCGCAGATCAATCATGCGTTCGGCCACAATGCGGCCATTGACCTGCACCGCCACCCGGTGCAAGCCGGGCACAAGCGTATAGGTTGTCGCATCGGCTTTGAAAATATGCGTTTTCGTGATCTGCACGGCCTGCCCGCGTGTCAATTTAGCCTGTTTCATCTTATGCACTTTGGCATTTTCCTGCCCGTTGGGGCGTTTGAACCAGATGATGTAATCCACCACAACCGGCACGGGTGCAGGGGCCGATAGGGTGACGGCAATCTTAACCGACTGTCCGATTTGGGCGCGGGGCGGTGTGATATCAAAACGATCCACCACGATATCGGCCTTTGGGTCAAAACCCAACATGGCCATGGCGCGTGGATGGCCCTGTTTGATCAGGCTGCGCAAGGCGTGTTTGGTGATCCAATCCATTTCTTTCGGATCTTGACAGCCCTGTTTTCGCCAAATTTTCAAACGGTCAATCACTGTATCAGGGTGTGATTTTGCAATATCATTCAAATGATTGGCCACCGATCGGGTGACATAGCGCGTGGGATCGGCATAAAGCCTATCCAGCAATGGCAAAGCCTTGGATGCATTCAACCTGATCTTTTTGGCCCAAGGCAGTTTGGGGCGCGTGCCTTCGCTGACCAAACGGCGAATATGGTAATTTTCATGGCCCGCCCAATCATGCAGCCGCGCCATCACATGATCGGGGAATGCATCCAGAAACGGGCGGATATAGAATTCCATCGAAAACCGCTTTGTGGCCTGCTCAAGCAAATCCAATGCGCAATCCAGATGATCGGCCTGCATCCCGTGACGCACGGCCAAAACCCCCGGCACGGCGTGAATGAATTGCCCAAAATCACCATCGCATTTGGCAGGATCAAGCGGCGCAGACATCGCAGCCAATAATTGATCGGCCATATGCGGAAAATCAGAGGCCAGCTGCGCCGCGATACAAGTGGCGATCCAATCAAGGCGCGCCATCAATTCGCGACTGGCCAAGCCAGGCAATACATGATCAAGAAAGACCTGCGCGTCAAACCCCGGCACGCCTTGGGCAAATTCTGATGCCAATTGGCCCAGGCTTTGCGCGTTAAACAGTTGATCTTTTAATGACACCCCCACCGACATGGCAATCAGATCGTAGCGTTGGTGGCGCCGCCATCCAGCAAAATATTCTGCCCCACGATATATCCGGCATGGGCCGAACATAAAAACGCGCACATCGCGCCAAATTCATCAATCGTGCCATACCGCCCGGCGGGAATGCTGGCCCAACGGTGTTTGCGGGCCGTATCTTGGGTGATGCCTTGGGCCTGTGCGGTGGATCTTTCCAATGCGGTGATGCGATCGGTTTGATGCGCACCGGGCAGCAGGTTGTTGATCGTGACGCCGAATTGCGCCACTTGGCGCGATGTGCCCGCAACATAGCCCGTCAACCCCGCCCGCGCCGCATTAGATAGCCCAAGCTGCGCAATGGGCGCCTTTACCGATTGCGAGGTGATATTAACCACACGCCCCCATCCCTGCCCAATCATCGCGGGCAAAGATGCCTTGATCAAGGCAATGGGGGCCAACATATTGGCATCCAACGCTGCAATAAAATCATCCCGGTCCCAATCTGACCACAGGCCCGGCGGCGGGCCACCCGCATTGGTGACCAAAATATCAACGCCTTTTGATGCGCCTAATGCCTGCGCTTGGCCATCGGGTGTGGTGATATCTGCGGCAATGGTTTCAACACGCACGCCATATGCATCGCGAATATGCTGCGCCGTAGATTCTAGGGCATCCGCCCCGCGTGCGTTCAAAACCAGATCAACACCCGCCTGCGCCAAAGCCACCGCACAGCCTTTGCCCAACCCTTTGGAGGCCGCGCAAACCAAGGCTTTGCGCCCTGCAATTCCCAAATCCATTTATGATGCCCCCTTTGATATTGAATGCCGGTGATGCAACAGGCGATACCATTCATCATGACATGCCCAAAGATATAAAATAATGCCTATTTTTCTGAAGGATAAATTAAATATCTTTTATCATGAATAGATATTTCAAAATTCCATATATCCGGTTTCATCCCCCAAGGCCGATTTCGGGGCCAATCAGGATCTACCAATCGCAATAGGCCATAACGCCATAGCGGGGGATGGGTGCCCTTTCGATGCCTTTTATCAGACGCAAACCCGAACCGTTCACGATAACCGCAGGGCTGGGTGATAGGCCCGCCCATGCAAGGGGCGGAATGCGCATTGCCTTGGGGGGGCGGCTTGCGTATATCGCGCCCATGTCTAGCCAAATTTCAAACCGCCCCGATTTGCCGCCCAATATCGCGTGCCGCCGTACCTTTGCCATCATCAGCCACCCTGATGCGGGCAAAACGACGTTGACTGAAAAATTCTTGTTATATGGCGGCGCAATCCAAATGGCCGGCCAAGTGCGCGCCAAAGGCGAAGCCCGCCGCACCCGATCCGATTTCATGCAAATGGAAAAAGATCGGGGCATTTCGGTTTCGGCCTCGGCGATGTCATTTGATTACCGTGATTGGCGATTTAACCTTGTCGACACACCCGGCCATAGCGATTTTTCCGAAGATACCTATCGCACCATCACGGCGGTGGATGCCGCGATTATGGTCATTGATGGCGCCAAGGGCGTAGAAAGCCAAACCCAAAAATTATTTGAGGTTTGCCGCCTGCGCGATTTGCCCATTTTGACATTTTGCAACAAGATGGATCGCGAAAGCCGCGACACATTCGAAATTATTGACGAAATTCAGGAAAACCTGGCCATTGATGTCACGCCCGCATCCTGGCCCATAGGGTTGGGCAAAGATTTTCTGGGCTGTTACGATTTGATCCATGATCGGTTGGAATTGATGGATCGCGCCGATCGCAACAAAGTGGCCGATTCGATTCAAATTAACGGGTTGGATGACCCTAAACTGGCCGATCATATCCCCCCCGATTTGTTAACCCGTTTGCGCGAAGACATTGACATGGCGCGCGGCCTTTTGCCGCCATTTGACAGACAGGCCTTTTTGGACGGCACATTGACGCCGATCTGGTTTGGGTCGGCCATTCATTCCTTTGGCGTCAAAGAATTGATGGATGGCATCGCCCAATACGGGCCGGAACCACAGATACAATCCGCCCAACCGCGCCAAATCGCGCCTGAGGAAAAAAAGGTTTCGGGTTTCGTATTCAAAGTGCAGGCCAATATGGACCCAAAACACCGCGACCGTGTGGCGTTTGTGCGGCTGGCCTCGGGCCATTTCAAACGCGGCATGAAATTAACCCATGTACGATCTAAAAAACCAATGGCAATTTCAAACCCTGTTTTGTTCCTGGCCTCGGATCGTGAATTGGCCGAAGAGGCCTGGGCCGGCGATATCATCGGCATTCCCAATCACGGGCAATTGCGTATTGGCGACGCCCTGACCGAGGGCGAATCGCTGCGCTTTACCGGCATTCCCAGTTTCGCACCTGAATTGTTGCAGACCTGCCGCGCGGGTGATCCGCTTAAGGCCAAACATCTGGACAAAGCCCTGATGCAATTCGCCGAAGAAGGCGCGGCCAAGGTCTTTAAACCCAATATGGGGTCGGGCTTTGTTGTCGGGGTGGTCGGCGCCCTGCAATTTGAGGTGCTGGCCAGCCGGATTGAACTGGAATACGGCCTGCCCGTACGATTTGAGGCCTCGCAATTCACATCGGCGCGTTGGGTGCATGGAACCAAAGCCGCCGTCGATGCCTTTGCCGATGCCAATAAACAACAT
>CAZPSB010000083.1:0-3261 GCA_964589025.1 uncultured Jannaschia sp.
GATCGGGCCATCCCGCCCTAGACGAGGCCGCCCGCGCGGCGGTACAAAATGCCCGCCTGCCACGCGCACGATCGGGGGTGGAGGCCGGGCAGTATGATTTTCAAATTGCCTTATCTTTCGCGCCTTAGATTGTTGTGGAAAATCTTTTAGGCGTTACTTGAACCGGTCTATCAATTTCTGCAGGCCTGTGCGTGTGTCGGGGTTTGGTGTGGGCTCGGGCCTTGGGGTTTGCGCCATATCCGGTTTGGGTTTCGATGATCGTGGCGGCGCTGTTTTCAAGGATACCGCATTCATAAACCGCCCCGTATCGCCCATGGCCAAAGCGGGCGCGCCATCGGATATGCCCCTAATTACATTATCCAACCAATCTGCATCGGATTTAGCGAAATCGGCCAACACATAATGGGCCACCAGGTTTTTCTGCCCCGGATGTCCGATGCCGATACGAATGCGGTGATAGGCCTGGCCGATATGCCCATGAAGGGATCGCAACCCGTTATGGCCCGCATGGCCCCCGCCGGTTTTCACGCGCAACTTGCCCGGCGCTAGATCAAGTTCGTCGTGAAATACGGTGATGTCATCGGGTGTGGATTTGAAAAATTGCATGGCCTGAAGCACCGATTGGCCGGATCGGTTCATATAGGTTTCGGGTTTGATCAACATAATTTTTTCACCGCCCAATCGGCCTTCGCTGATTGCGCCCTGAAATTTGGATCGCCACGGCCCAAAGCCATGATCTTGTGCGATCCGATCCAATGCCATCCACCCGATATTATGCCGATTGCGGCTATATTTGGCACCGGGATTGCCCAAACCGACCCAGATTTTCATGATGATGCGCCTATAAAAATGACCTGTTGCGCATGTTTATACAGGGTTGGGTGCGATTGTCACAGGCCTATCGTTTCAGATGCGCCTGATCCTGAATGTAGACTATTTAGAAAACTTGTGTGGAATCAAGGCGGCTTTGGCACGCATCATATCGGGCTGCGCTGCGCACCGGCAAAAGAAAACCCCCGCTTTGGCAAGCGGGGGTCGATGTTTCGCCAAAAGGGGCCGGTCTAGGCCTCTTCGGTTTCACCCTCTTCGCCTTCGGCGTTATCGGCACTGACTAGGCCGGATGGTGCGCTGATATTGGCAATCACAAAATCGCGATCAATGGTGGGTTTTGCGCCTTTGGGCAGGTCAACCGACCGGATTGTGATTGTGTCACCAATCACCAAACCATCCAGATCAACCACGATTTTTTCGGGGATATCACCGGCGGTGACGACCAATTCAACCTCGGGGCGTACGGCGTTTAGAACACCGCCACGTTTCAGGCCGGGCGCGGTTTCTTCGTTGATGAATTCAACCGGGATAAACAGGTTGATTTTCGAAGTCCGGCGCAGGCGCATCAGGTCAAGATGGGTTGGCAAATCTTTGATAACATCACGTTGAACATTGCGGCAGATCACGCGCACATCTTCGTGGCCTTCAACCTTTAGATTGAACAAGGTCGCCATAAAGCGGCCTTTTTTCAGGCGCTTTAGCAATTCATTGAACGGGATCTGAATCGGCAACGGATCAGAACCGCCGCCATAAACGATGCCGGGCACTTTTCCGTCGCGACGGGCTTGGCGGGCGGCCCCCTTGCCTGTCCCCGTGCGTGCCTCGGCTATAAGATCAGGAATCTCACCAGCCATGGGTATCTCCAATATGATTGATGGCCGCCTCCAAGGGTGTCGGCCAAGGTTTAGGCGGCCTGCCTATGGCAGATTGGGGGGGTTGTAAACCCGCAATTGGGGTCTTGCCCTTTATGCGGGGTGTCTTTACGGCCAAAAGCATGAAAATAATACATGATATTATCCTAAGCCGCGCGCCCCTGATTGTTCTAGGCATGATCGGCGTGACATGGGGCACATTTGCCGCGCGTATCCCGGAATTGAAATTGCGCAGCGGGCTAAGTGATGCGGAATTTGGCCTTGTTTTGTTGGGCGGTGCGGCGGCGGGCATGGTGGCCATGGCCTTGGCGCCATTGATCCAGGAAAAAATGCCCCGGCTATGCCTGCCAGTATCGGTTGCGGTCATGGGGGTGGTTATCATGCCTTTGGGGTTTGCGGCCCATCCGGTTTGGTTTGTGATAACGGTTGCGGGTGCGGGCATGGCCACGGGCTTTGCCGATATTTTTGCCAATGCCCGCATCGCCGAAATTGAGGCCAGCCATAACCGCGGGTTGATGAATCTGAACCACGCCAGCTATTCCGCATTTTACGCCCTAAGCGCCGTGGCCTCTGGCCTTGCGCGTGAGGCCGCAATCAGCCCGGAATTTTGGTTTGCATCTGTGGCTGTCATTGTGGCGTGGTTTGCCGTTTTGACCTATACACGCGATATGCCTTTGCCTGATGCTCCATCTGATGGCCTGCCCAAAAAGCGATTTGTCGATTTGGGCCTAATTTTGATGGGCCTTGTCGTTTTGATTGCATTTTTTGCTGAAAATTCAACCGAAGGTTGGTCGGCCCTACATATTGAACGCACCCTGAACGGAGGGGCGGCCGAAGGCGCGCTTGGCCCGGCAATGTTGGGTTTGACCATGGCAGCGGGGCGGTTTTTGGGGTATCTTATCACCGTGCGCGGGCAGGAAATGCGCATCATAACCTGGGCTGCATTGGTCGGGTCATTGGGCTTGATGGGTGCGGCATGGGCCCCATCGCCGCCTTTGGCCTATCTTGGCTTTGCCTTATTGGGGTTGGGGGTGTCGGTTGTGGCGCCTTTGGCCTTGGCTTTGGTTGGCCAAATGGCCGCGCCGGGTCGGCGGGCGCGGGCGGTGTCTTTTGTCGCCATGATCGGGTATCTGGGCTTTTTCATCGGCCCGCCCATTGTCGGCTTTGTATCCCAGATGTTCGGCCTTCGAATGGCGTTTAGTGGGGTGGCACTGGCCTTTGTGGTTATCCCATTGGTGGTTTTGCCCTTGATTCGGCATTATCGGTTATCGTGATCGGCGAAATATCCGCCCCACCTGAAACGAGGTGCGCGGAATCCACACATAGGGTTTGCGTGTGCCACTGGGTGCGCGGCGGGCCATGCGCCATAGGCCAAGGCCCACCAGCACAAGATGCGCGACTGAAATAAACACAAACAAGGCCGCCGGCCCATACCAGGCAATCAGCCATGATGTGGCCAAAGGCGCGCCAATCGCCCCCACAGCAAAGAAAAACATCAAGGCGGCGGATAATTCGACCCGCATGTGATCTTTGGCCCAATCATGGGCATCGGCGCGGT